>MWBW01000030.1 GCA_002069725.1 Firmicutes bacterium ADurb.Bin248
GCGGCGGGAAGCCCGCGCCTCATCACGGCCGACATGGTGCGCGCGGGCGCCGTCGTCATCGACGTGGGCAACAACCGCGATGAATCCGGCGTTTTGTGCGGAGACGTGGACTTCGAGGCCGTGCGCGAAAAAGCCTCCCACATTACGCCCGTGCCGGGCGGCGTGGGGCCCATGACCGTCGCCATGCTCATGCAGAACACGATTACCGCCGCGGAAAGGCAGGCGGCGGGGGAGTGAGCCGGTTTTCGCAGCCGCAGCCGCGACGAGCGGCTTTTTTTATTGGAACAGACGCGATATCGTCGCGATCAAAAAGCACACGATAAAACCGGCAAGCGTCGGAAGCGCCGCCGCGGCGAGCGTCCAGCCCCACGAGCCGGTTTCTTTTTTGACGGTCAAAAGCGTCGTCGAGCAGGGCCAGTGGAACAGCGAGAAAGCGAGCGTGCACAACGCCGTCGTCCACGTCCAGCCGTTGGCCTCGAGAAGCGCCCGAAGCGCCCCGAGCGCGGGAAGCTGCGCGACGCTCCCCATTTGCAGGTACGCCATCACGGCCACGGAGAGCACGATCTCGTTGGCGGGGAAGCCGAGCGCGAACGCCGCGAGCAGCACGCCGTCGAGCCCGAATACGCGCGCGAAGGGATCGAGGAAATCCGTAACGACCGAGAGCAGCGGCACGCCGCCCGATTGCGCGTTCGCGAGAAGCCATATCGCGAGCCCCGCGGGCGCGGCGACGCTCACGGCGCGGCCGAGCACGAAGAGCGTGCGGTCGAAAACGCTGCGGACGATCACCCGGCCGACCTGCGGCATGCGGTACGGCGGCAGTTCCAGCACGAAGGAGGAGGGAAACCCGCGCAGCAGAGTCGCCGACAATAGGCGCGAGGCCAGGAATGTCATCCCCACGCCCGCGAGCACGCACAGGGTCAAGAGCATCGCGCCGAGCGCGGAGCCGCCCGTAAAGGCGAAAAACATCGTGATCACGGCGATGAGCAGCGGGAACCGGCCGTTGCACGGCACGAAGCTGTTGGTCAGAATCGCGATGAGCCGTTCGCGCGGGCTGTCGATGATGCGGCAGCCGGAAACGCCCACGGCGTTGCACCCGAAGCCCATCATCATGCACAGCGCCTGCTTGCCGCAGGCATGGCAGCGGCGGAAGCTTTCGTCGAGGTTGAACGCCACGCGCGGGAGGTAGCCGAGATCCTCGAGCAGCGTGAAGAGCGGGAAGAAGATCGCCATCGGCGGCAGCATGACGGACACGACCCACGCGAGCACGCGATACATGCCCTCGGTGAGCGCGCGGCAGAGGAGCTCGGGAAGCCCTATGGAGAGCAGCAAGCGAAGAAGCGGCGCCTCGAGCGAGGAGAAGAAATCCGAGAGAAGCTGCGAGGGATAGTTCGCTCCTTTGAGGGTAATATAGAACACGGCGAGCAGCAGCAGCAGCATCAGCGGGGCCGCCGTGTATTTGCCGGTGAGGATTCTGTCGATTTTTAAATCGCGCCCCGACCGTTTGGACGCGTCGAAGCGCACGCATTGCGCGCAGACGCTTTGCGCGTGCCCGAACGCGCGGCAGGCGCAATCCGCGCAGGCGTCGCAGCGCCGCGTGGAGGGCAGGGCGAGCGCGGCCTCGAGGGCCGCGAACAGTGCGTCGAAGCCCTCGGAGCTTCGCGCGCTCGTGCCCGCGGCGGGCGCGCCGAGCAGTTCGCCGAGCCGGTCCGGATCGACGGAAACGCCCTTTTTCGCGGCCTCGTCCATGAGGTTCACGCACAGCGCGGTTTTTTCGGAAACGCAAAGCGTCTGCAGCGCGAGGTTCAGGCTGCGCTCGAGGCAGGTCGCGTCGAGCACGACGAGGGCAACGTCCGCCTCGCCCGAGGCGACGAAATCCCGCGTGATCTCCTCCTCGCGCGAGCGCGCGCCGAGCGAGTACGTCCCCGGCAGGTCGACAAAAACGTATCGCCTGCCGTTGCGCTCGCATACCCCGCGCGCGACGTTCACGGTCTTGCCGGGCCAATTGCCCGTGTGCTGGCGCATGCCGGTGAGCGCGTTGAACAGCGTGCTCTTGCCGACGTTCGGGTTGCCCACGAGCGCGACGACCACATCCCCCGGCTTTTTCGGGATCGTCCCGCCCGCGCCGCTCAGTCGCATGGCCGCCCGGGTTCAAGCTCCACGCGCGCGGCGTCCTCGCGGCGCAGCGCCATCACGGCCCCGCGCACGAGGTAGGCGCGCGGCTCGCCCGAAGGCGCCGCGAACAGGCAGCCCACGCGCGTGCCGGGCGTGAGGCCGATGTCCTCGAGCCGCCTTGCGATGTCGCCTTCGTCCCCGATCCGCGCCACATACGCCTCTTCGCCCGCGCGGAGCGCGCGAAGATCCTTCGTCCCAGCCATAAAGACGTACCTCCGTCTTGTGCGTATACGGTAATCTATGCCAAGGGAAAAGCGCGGGTGAATCGCGGCCCGATTCCATTAAGAACCAACCTGGCCCGCCGCATAGAAAATGCCGCGGTTTACAGATACTAGTGCCACAACCAAAACGATTCGGGAGGAAGCATATGAAGGCAACCGGTATAGTCAGAAGAATCGACGAGCTTGGCAGGGTGGTCATCCCAAAGGAGATCCGCAGGACCTTGCGCATCCGCGAGGGCGACCCGCTTGAGATATTCACGGACCGCGAAGGCGAAGTCATACTCAAGAAATATTCGCCCATCGGGGAACTTGGCGACTTCGCCAAGGAATACGCCGAAGCGCTGCATCTGTGCCTCGGGCACATCGCGGCCATCTGCGACAAGGATAACATCATCGCCGTCGCGGGCGGCAGCCGCAAGGATCTCATCGATAAACCCCTCCATCCCGACGTAGAAAAGCTCATGATCTCGCGCGAGAGGTTCCTCGCGTCCGCCGGCTCGACCGAGCAGATCCGCATCACCGCGGACGACGACGGCTCGACCTACACCGCCGCCGCTATCGCGCCCATCATCTCGGGCGGGGACGCCATAGGCGCCGTGATGCTGCTCTCCAGGGACGAGAACGCCGTCATGGGCCGCGCGGAGCAAAAGACCTGCGAGACCGCCGCCAGCTTCATGGGCAAGCAGATGGAAAACTGAATCATCCCCACGGTTTTGCGGCTCCTTCGGGGCCGCTTTTTTATTGCGCGCAACCATATTCGCGCCCCGCGCGTTTTATTGGCAGATTAAGGAGGTGGAACGATGAAGAAATTCCTCGCCCTTTCGCTCGCGGCGCTGATGCTCGCGGGCATGACCGCCTGCGGCGGCGAGAAGCCCGGGCCGAGCCCCATGATTACATTGAGCCCGGTGCCGCCAGGTACGGACGCGCAATCCTCCGGCGATTCCGGAGAGATCATTCCCCTGAGCGCGGTCACGCTGCCGGAGTCGATCGCTTTCGACGATTACGACGCGAAGTTCGCCGTGCGCGACGCCAATCCCGTCGACGAAAGCTTCATGAAGGCGCTCAACGCCTTCGCTTATGAGAGCGCGGCCAACGTGCTCGCCAACGGCGGGGAATCCGCCTGCTACTCCCCGCTGAGCCTTTACTACGCGCTCGCCATCGCCGCGAGCGGCGCTTCGGGCGACACGCAGAAGGAGCTTCTCAAGGCCCTCGGCGTCAAGGATGCCGAAACGCTCTCCGTCCAGTGCGCAAACCTCTTTCGCGCGCTCTATTCCGACAACGAAACCGCAACGCTCAAGCTCGCCGATTCCCTCTGGATCGACGAGGGCTTCAGCCCCAAGGACGCGTTCGTGCAGAACGCCGCGGATCATTTCTACGCGGAAACCTTCCGCGCCGACCTCGCGACGCAGGACGCCATGGACGCGATGGCCGCGTGGGTCAACGAGCGCACCGCGGGCAAGCTGAACCCGCAGTTCACGCCGGACCCGATGCTGCTGATGACCATCATCAACACGATCTATTTCCACGACCAGTGGGTGAACCAGTTCAACGCGGACAATACCGCCAAGGGAAATTTCCGTCTCGCGAACGGCGCTCTGGCCGAGTGCGACTTTATGCACGCGACCTTCGGCAACCACGGTTACCTCAAGGGCAAGGATTACGCCAAAACCACGCTTCACCTCGCGGACGGTTCGCGCATGGTGTTCGTGCTGCCCGACGAGGGCCAAAACATCGCGGATTTCCTCGATGAAAAGAAGCTTTCCGACGTGCTCGCGGCCGAGGAGCAGAGCTACGGCGAGGTGAAGATCAGCCTGCCCAAGTTCGACAACGCCTCCGACCTCGAGCTTACCGGAGCGCTCAAGGCCATGGGGATCGCCCGCGCATTTGAACAGGATGCGGACTTTTCCGGCATCACCGATGAGGATTGCTTCATCGGCGGCGTGCTTCATCAGTGCCGCGTTTCAGTCAACGAGGACGGCGTCGAGGCCGCGGCCTACACGGCCATCATGATGTGCGGCACGGGCCTGATGACCGGCTCGGCCGAAATCAATTTCGACCGCCCCTTCCTTTACGCCGTCGAGGGCGGCAACGGCGCGATCCTGTTCATCGGCGTGTGCATGAATCCCGGCGCATAACCCCCGGGCGCCGATAAAAAGAGCCGCCGCGGTTTTCGGGCCGCGGCGGCTTTGCGCATACTCCGGCGCTATTCTCCCCAGTCGAGCGCGCTCGATTGCGCGACGCAGACCCCGTCCGCGCGGGCGAAAAAGGCTTCAAGGGAGTCGCTTTCTTTCGTATACAGCGCGCGGGATACGATCTCCTCCCCCTCGGGGTCTTTCTTGAACGTTTCAACGATCAAATACTGCGCGCCCGGAACGGGGCGAATGCTCTCCGGCAGCGCGCCGGGGGCGTATTCGGCCGCAAAGAGCAACGCGTTCTGCTCGTCGAATTGCGCGATGCGGATGCGCACCGGTTCAAACATCGTGCGCACGCTGATCCCAACCGAAACGCTGTCGGTCTTCGTCACGCCGTTTTCCGTTGCCGTTTGCGCCGCGCTCACCGTGTGCGTATAGGCGCCGCCCTCGTCCATGAAACCGTCCGTGCTCATGCCGCTGCCGGCCTGGACGTAGACGCTGCCGTCGGACGCCTGGTAAACGGGGTTGAAATACCGCGTTACACCGGCGCGGGAAGGGAGCACGTAGATCACGCCCTCGAGCTTGATGTCCCTGCCCTCGTCCGTAACATTGAGGGAGGAGGCGCCGTCGGATATGCCCTCGTCGCCGTAGGTTGCCATATAGCTGCCCGCTTCGTCCGACATGTCCGCGTAGAACAAGGCGATGCCCTCGCAAACGCCCTCGAACGTATAGCGCTTGCTCGTATGTTCCCGCCCGTCGGCATCGGTGTAAAACTCCTCGATGAGCCGGGCGTACAGCCTGCCCTGGTAAGCGGAGTTCTCCCCGATCATGCCGCCGTTGAGCAGTTCATCCGCGTGGTCCTTGAAATACGCTTCCGCGTCGAATAAATCGAGGTGCTCGCGCGTTACGAGCATGCCCACGAGCCGGTCCCCGCCCGCAACCTCCCCCGCGTCCCTGTCGGCGAGCGCGACCGCGCCCGACAGGCCCAGCAGGAAGGCGGCCGTCAGCGCGCAGGCCGCGGCAACATAAAACCGTTTATTCCTCATCGTCGTCGTCCTCCAGATTCCCGTCGAATTTCAAAATATCCCCCACGTCGCAATTGAGATAATAGCAGATGCGGTTGACCGTGCCGAAGCGGATGCCGCGCGCCTTGCCGCTGCGCAGTATGGAAAGGTTGGCCTCGGTGACGCCGACCTTGGCGCAAAGCTCCTTGCCGGTGACCCCGCGCTCCTTGAGCACATCCTCAAGATAGACCCGTATCGCCATAACATTTTCCTCAGATGATCAGGTCGCTGTCCTCTTTGAGCCTGCGGTCCTCGGCGGCGATGCGCGCGAACGCGAGCGCAGCGAGCACGAACAGGATCGAAACCAGCGGTAGGCTCAGCGTGCTGTCGAGGTTGCGCAGAATTTTTGCGAAAACGAGCTGTAACACGTTGAAGCCGACGTTCGCCACCACAACCGCGGCGAGCGCGCCCGCGCACCACCGCGAGAGCTTTTGCGCGGCCCGGACGGTCGCATCCGAATAGCGGTCGGCCTTCATCTCGCGCACGAGCGCCGCAGCGATGAATGCGGTCGCGACGTCCAGCGCGTAGGGCAGGGCATCCGCGAGGAAGCCGAGCGCGGCGAACACATAGCTCGGCCCGAGCCCCGACTCGCTGCCGGCGTTGCCTGCGCGCAGCGACGAAAAGGCGCCGAGCATATCCCCGAAGCAGACGTAAAAGACCGCCCATACGAAAACGAGGTTCATGAGCGCAAGCAGCGCCTCAAGAAAGCCGTAAAGCCGCCCCGTCCCGCTTTGGGAAGAAAGACGCAGCGCGCGCAGCGCGGCGTAGCCCACGAGCGCGGAATAAACCGTGCCGCCAACCATCGCCTTGCCCGCCGCGAGCCCGCTTTCCCCGATCGGCGGGAACAGCGCGCCGATTTCGCCCGGATTGGCCGTCAGGTACAGCGCGAAAAACAGCAGCGCCGAAACGAGAACGAGAAGCGCGTCCTCGGCGCGGATCTTTCGCTTTCCTTTCGCGATCAAAAGACATCCCGCGGGCAGCAGGCAGAGCCCCGCGTAGAGCGTGAGCGCCGCGGCGTTGCCGAGCCGTCCCGAAAGCGACAGCGCCCGAAGCCCCAGGCCGATCTGCGCGAAGGGGAAGGCGAGCGCCGCCGAGAGCATGTCCGCGCGCGTCCCCTTCACAAAGCACAGCGCGACGCAGGCCGCGGCTTCCAGCGCGAGCAGCAGACAGAAAAGCTTCCGTTTCATATGAACCCCTTAATTATCGATTTACAATAATCTCTATTGCCATCATACCCTGATAATTATCGTCTGTCAATAATTTTTTTGGCAAACGAGAATACGGACCCGACAGGAAAGCCCTCCGCCGTTAAAGCGAAGGGCATTCCGAATTCATCGATTGTCAATTGCCCCTTACACCTGCGTCGTCAGGAAGATGGGCAGCGTCATCTGCTCGATCTGGTCCCGCAGTTCCTCGATCTCGTCCATGTGGCGATCCTCGTCGTTGAGTATCTGCACGAGCACGTCGCGCGTCGCGTAATCCAGGAGCTCGCCCGCGAGCGCGATGGCCTCGTTGTAGGCCTTGATGGCGCCCATCTCCGCGACGCGGTCGTTCTCCACCTGCTGGGGAACCTCGCCGCCGATGTGGATCCGGTTCAATTCGCTCACAATCGGCACGCCCTCGAGGAAGAGTATCCTTCCGATGAGCTTTTCGGCATGCTTCATCTCGTCGATCGCCCGCTTCTCGAAGCCCTTGTGCAGCTTGCCGTAGCCCCAGTCCTCGCACATCTCGGCGTGGACGATGTACTGGTTGATCGCGCTGAGCTCATCCGCAAGAAGCGAATTCAGCGTATCGATCAGCTTCTGATTGCCCTTCATGTGCCAAACTCCTTTCGCGCTGTAAGATTTTCCATATCGTACCATTTTTCGCGCGCGTATGCAATCGCGGGAGCGCGCAAAAAACGCGTCGCAGCGCAGGGCGTTCAGTCCAGCTCGATCTTGGGCTTCTCCTTCGAGCGGCGGTAAAGCGTGATCTTGCGGCCGATGCTCTGCACGGGTTCCGCGCGGAGTCGTTCGGAAAGCGTCGTGAGCGCTTCCTGCGCCGGGACGGGACAGCTTTCGAGCACCGTCACCTTGATGAGCTCGCGCGCCTCGAGCGCGGAATCGAGCTGCTCCTGCACCTCGGGCGTGAGGCCGCCCTTGCCGATCTGATACAAAGACGGCGTCGTGTTCGCCATACTGCGCAGCTTCGCGCGCTGTTTGCCCGTCATAGTTCCCTCCGTCACTCTATGAAATCGAATTCCCACTCGCCCATGCGCACCGTGCTCTCCTCGCCGGCGCCGGCCTTGCGCAGGGCGTCGATGATGCCCTCTTTGATCAAATATTGCTGGAAGCGCCGCATGGAGCCCTCGTCGTCCGCGTAGGTGGTGTCGAGCAGATAATCCACCGTGCCGCCGGAAACGATGAAAACATCCCCGTCTTTTTCGACCGTGAAGCCCGGCTCGTATTTCTGGCCCTCGACGATCTCCTCCTCCTCATACTCGTAGGTTTTCGGCAGCGTTTCGAGCACGCGCAGCACCCGGTCGAGCAGCGCGTCGAAGCCGCTGACCGTGGCCGCGGACACGGGGAACACCTCGGTATCCCCGCCCACGGCCTCGCGAAAGGCCGCGAGGTTTTCCTCCGCGCCCGTGAGGTCCATCTTGTTCGCGGCGACGAGCTGGGGAAGCGCCGCGAGCCGCGCGGAATACTTGTGCAATTCCTCGTTGATCTGCCTGTAATCCTCTATGGGGTCGCGCCCCTCGGAGCCGGAGACGTCCACGACGTGGATGAGCATCCGCGTGCGCTCGACGTGCCGGAGGAAGTCGTGCCCGAGCCCCGCGCCCTCCGCCGCGCCCTCGATCAATCCCGGTATGTCCGCGAGCACGAAGGTCCTGTCGTAGCGGCGGACGACGCCCAGGTTGGGCGTGAGCGTCGTGAAGTGGTAGTTGGCGATCTTCGGGCGCGCGCTCGTGAGGACGCTGAGCATCGTCGACTTGCCCACGTTGGGAAGGCCGACGAGGCCGACGTCCGCGATGGTCCGAAGCTCAAGCTCCACCTCGCGCTCGAGCGTTTTCTGCCCCGGCTGCGCGAACTGGGGAGATTGCCGCCTCGGCGTCGCGAAGCGCGCGTTGCCGCGCCCGCCGCGCCCGCCGTGCAGTATGATCTTCGCGCGCCCGGGCCGGTTCATGTCGGCGACGACGCGCCCGGTTTCCACATCCCGCACGAGCGTGCCGACCGGCACGCGGATCACCTTGTCCTGCCCGGATTTTCCCGTGGAAAGCGCGGCCTTGCCCTTTTCGCCGGGCTCGGCGCGGTAGAAGCGCTCGAAGCGGAAATCGAGCAGCGTGTTCATGTTCGGGTCGGCGTAGAACACGACGTCGCCGCCGCGCCCGCCGTCCCCGCCGTCCGGCCCTCCGCGGGGCACGAACTTCTCGCGGTGGAAGGAGGCGTGGCCGTCCCCGCCGTCGCCGGATTTGATGACGATCCTCGCCTTGTCGACAAACTGCATGTCAATGCTCCTCTATGTACTTCCCGCAATATTCGCGTATGGTGCAAACCTCGCATTTGGGGTTCCGCGCGGCGCAGGTGCGCCTGCCGTGGAAGATCAGCCAGTGGTGCGCGATGCTCCACAGTTCCTCGGGAATCGCCTCCATGAGCTGCTTCTCGGTGTTGAGCACATCCTTGGCTTTCGCGAAGCCGATGCGGTTGGCGACGCGGAACACGTGCGTGTCCACGGCGATGGCCGAAACGCCGAAGGCGTTGGACACGACCACGTTGGCGGTCTTTCTGCCCACGCCCGGCAGCTTCATCAGCGCGTCGCGATCCTTTGGCACTTCGCCGCCGTACTGCTCCACGATTATTCTGCTCGCGGCGAGTATGTTTTTACCCTTGGTCTGATACAATCCGCAGCCCTTGATGTAGGGTTCGAGCTCCCCGTAGGCAAGGGAGGCGAACGCTTCGGGCGTGTTGTATTTGGGAAAGAGCACGCGCGTGGTCTTGTTGACCTGCTTGTCCGTGCTCTGCGCGCTGAGCATGGTCGCCACGAGCAGTTCGAAGGGCGAGCCGAACTCGAGCTCCGGCTTCGCGTCGGGATAGGTTTCCCTGAGTATTTCGAGCGCTTGTTTCAGCCGCTCCGCCTTTTTCGCTTTCGTTTCGCGCATAACCTGCCCCTTTGCCGAATCTTCCCGGTTATTATAGTATGAATCAAAGCGGGAGCGCAAGCTCACGAGCCGGTCGAGCGAAAATGCCGCACGCCGAGCTTCCAGAGGAACCGGCACGGGATTAGGAAAAGAAGCGAGATCGGCGGCAGCAGGCAATACCACCAATGCTGCGCGCGGCCGAGCAGGTACAGGAACGGATAATACTGGAACAGCGCGAGTGGCACGACGAACGTAAAGAATTTGAGCACGCGCCCGCCGTAAACCGAGAACGGATAGCGGCCGAACTCGCGCCCGCCGTCGGTGAAGATGTTGATGAACTCCAGCCCCTCGGTCGTGAAGAAGCACAGCGAGGCGTACACGACGAAAAGGCCTATGAACACGGCCGTGCCGCACACGAGCATCATGAGGAGCGTCGCGGCTTTATCCCACGTCCAGGCGACGCCGCACTTCGGGATGGCGTAGGCGAACACGGCGAGCGCCTCGAGGAAGCGCCCGAGCCGCGTGAAATCCACGTTCGTGCCGAGCACCTGGAGCGCTTCGTTGCGCGGGCGCACGAGTATGCGGTCGAACTGGCCGTTGCCGAGCATCCTTGAGAAGGCGTCGAACCCGCGGCCGAAGCACTCCGCGGCGGAGAAGCACAGCAGCACCGTCGCAAAGCACAGCAGCACCTCCTCGAACGTGAAGCCCGCCACCGTATGGAAGCGCAGGAACATGAAGTACACGCCCAAAAAGGTCGTCAGCGACGTGAGCGCCTGCCCGATCATGTTGAGGAAGAAGGAGCCCTTGTGCTGCATCTGGCAGCGGAGCTGTATGCCGAGGTATTTGAAGTACAGCCTCATGTCAGCCTCCCTGCACGACGAGCTTCTTTTCCGACGCGCGCAGCCAAAGCATGCCGCCGGCTGTCAGCGCGATCGCCCAGAAAAGCTGCATGAGCATCGCCTGCGCCATTTCTGCGCCCGCGAGGTTGCCCGAGTAGATGCGAAGCGGCGCGTTCTGCCCGCTCGCGAAGGGCAGAAGCTCCACGATCGCCCTGAGCTTATCCGGGAAGAAAGGCAGGGGAATGGTCGCGCCCGCGAGCAGTTCCGAGATCGCGCCGAGAAAATAGCGGGGCCCAAGCGGGGAGATCGAGCGCAGCGTGATGACGTATACGAGCATCACGAGGGCGACCACGACGAAAAAAGCGAGCGCCATGGATATCAGGAAGCAGACGAACGTCATGAAATCCGGCGGCAGCGAAACGCCCCAGGGTTTGGGCAGCGCGAAGGCCACCGCGAGCACGGGCACGCAGCGAAGCAGAGCGCGGGAGAGGCGCGTGCCGCAGTTCTTCGCGAACCACATGAAGTAGAGGTTCATGGGCCGCGCGAGCTCGTAGGCGACGCCGCCGGATGATATGGCCTCGAAAATATCCGCGTCGAAGAACCACAGCGCCGTCACCGCGAGGAAGGCCTGCTGCAGCCAGATGTAGGATACGAGCTCGTGGAATTCCATGGGGAACGCCGCGGGGTCGGAAGCGTAGAACGCGCGGAACGCGAGTATCTCCATGAAGCCCCAGGCGAACTGCGTGGCGACGCCCGCGAGGGCGGCCGCGCGGTATTGGAAGCTGTGTATGAAGCGGATGCGGAACACCGAAAGATACTTTTTCATATCTTCATTTCTTTGTAGAGCGCGGCGACGAGCTCCTCGCTCGAGGCGTTCGGGTCGGCGCCGGGCGCCTCGCGGTAGAGGCCGCGAAGTTCCCCGAACGAGCCGTCGAAGAGTATCCTGCCGCGGCCGATGAGCAGCACGCGCTCGCAGAGCGCCGTGATGTCGTTCATGTCGTGCGTGGTGAGGATCACCGTGGTTTTTCGCCTCGCGTTGAGCTCTTTGATGAACGCGCGCACGGCGAGCTTGCTGACCGCGTCGAGGCCTATGGTCGGCTCGTCGAGAAAGAGGATCGACGGGCTGTGCAGCAGCGAGGCCGCGATCTCGCAGCGCATCCTCTGGCCGAGGCTCAACTGGCGCGCGGGCGTGCGCATGATCTGCGAAAGCTCGAGAAGTTCCGTCAGTTCCTCGAGATTCCTCTTGTATTCCGCGGCATCCACCTCGTAGATGTCGCGGATGAGCTCGAAGGAATCGACCACGGGCACATCCCACCAGAGCTGCGAGCGCTGGCCGAACACGACGCCGATGCGCCTCGCGTGCTCGCGGCGCTTTTTCCAGGGCGTGAGGCCGTCGATCGTGCATTCGCCCGCGTCCGGCGTGAGTATGCCGCTCATCACCTTGATGGTGCTGCTCTTTCCCGCGCCGTTGGGGCCGATGTAGCCGACCATCTCGCCGGTTTCCACGGCAAAGCAAACCTCGTCGAGCGCGCGGACATACTCGTACTCGCGGCGGAACAGCGCCCTGGCGGCCTCGGCAAAGCCCGCGTTGCGGCGCGCGACCTTATACGTTTTTGAGATTCCCCGGAGCTCGATCATAAAGATGTGTTTCCTCCCTGCGTCGTTGCGAGCGGAGTTAAAATGATACTACAAGCCCGCGTTCCTGTCAATAAAAAATTTGCGCGCGGCGCGTTGCGGAATAAGCGTCCGCGGCATGGCGAAAACTAGGCGCGGGAGGTGCCGCATGCTCGTTCTTTTCGTGCGCGTGCTCATATTATATCTGCTGATTTTCTTCGTGCTCCGGCTCACCGGCAAGCGGCAGCTCGGCGAGCTGCAGCCGTTCGACCTCGTGATGACGCTGCTCATCGCGGACCTCGCTGCCGTGCCCGCGAGCAACACGGGGGAGCCGCTGATCTACGGCATCGTGCCCATACTCGCGCTGTTCCTCTGCCAGCAGGTCGTGAGCTACCTTTCGCTCAAGAGCGACGGGGTCAGGAAGGTCGTCTGCGGGCAGAGCGTGCTTTTGATCGCGCGCGGCGTCGTGCAGGAGGAGGCGCTTCGCGCCTCGCGCTATACCATAAACGACCTCATGGAGCAGCTTCGCGGCAAGAACGCTTTCACGATTTCGGATGTGGAGTACGCCATACTCGAAACCAACGGGGACGTTTCGGTGCTGCTCAAGGGCACGAAGCAGCAGCCGGATTACACCGCCTTTTCGCTCCCACCGCCGCGCGCGGCCCCGCCGTACATGCTCGTGCAGGACGGCAGGCTCCGCCCGGAGGAGCTTCGAAAGGCCGGCCGGGATGAGGCGTGGCTTCGCGAAAAGCTCGCCCTCGCCGACTGCCGCGCGTATGGGGAGGCTTTCTTCGCCTTCCTGGACAGCGACGGCACGCTGCATGTGCAGACCACGGCCAAGCGCGGCGCGCGGCCGTATTACATCAGGGACGAGCCCTGTGAGGAGATGAGCGCGTGCGCCCGAAGACCTTCAGCGCGCTAGATTTCATCTCGAGCGCGCTCGCGGCGCTGTTCCTGCTGTTCCTGTTCATTTACCCGCACATCAAGCTCAACGCGATGCGGGACGACATCGTGCCGCTCTGCGACGCCGTGGTCGAGGCTGTCGAAGCCGGCGATTTTGAGGAAGCCCTCGCGCGCGGAGAGGAAATCCGCGCGCGCTTCCTGGAGGATGAAACCATGTTCCGCCTCATCTTCGACCACGAGGATGTGGACAGCGCGCTCGACGCCATAGAAACACTGCTTTTGATGATACGCCAGCAGGACGGGCCCGAGGCCGCCATCGAAACCGAAAACGTGCGCAGCATCGTCACCTTCCTCGCAGGCATCGAAACGCTGACTTTTATGAACATTTTTTAAGCAATTGACAATCAGGGGACGCCGTCTTCGGGCGGGAATCGCGGGGGCGGCCCCGCGATTCCCGCCCGTTCCGCCAACAAAAAACGCCCCCCGCCGATATCCCGCCGGGGCGGATCATCCGCCCGCGGTTAACCAAACAAAGAAACGCCCCGCGTTGTTCAAGCGAAGGGCATTTCAAAAAAATCAGCTGCTCACGATTCATCGTCGGTTGTTAGCCGGGAATCGGGAAATTGTCAATTTTCGATTTCCGCAATCCTCGCCTCGAGCTTCGCGAGCATGGTCCTGTAGTTCTCGAGTTTGGCGCGTTCCTCCTCGATGACGCGCGCGGGCGCTTTGGCGACGAAGCCTTCGTTCGCGAGTTTGGCCTCGATCCGGGCGATGTCGGCGCGCGCGCGCTCGGCCTCCTTGCCGAGGCGTTCTTTTTCCTTTTCGATGTCCACGAGATCCGCGAGCGGTATGAACGCCTCGGCGCGCGCGCTCACGGCGGAAACGGCGTTTTTCGCGATGCCGGTTTTGTCGGGCTGCACGCGCGCGCTTTCCGCGCCGCCGAGCTTGAGTATGTAGGGAATGCACGCCTCGAGCGCGGCCGCGTCCTTTCCCTCGTGCGGCACGAGCGTGATGCTCGCCCTGCGCGCGGGCGGCACGCCCATCTCCGCGCGGATGTTGCGTATGGCGCGGATGAGGTCCATCACGCTCTCCATGGCTTCGGCCTCGGCCGGGAAGGCGAGCTCCGGATCGTATTTCGGCCACGCGGCGCGCATGACGGTTTCCTCCGCGCCCGGCAGGTTCAGGTACAATTCCTCCGTGATGAAGGGCATGAACGGGTGCAGGAGCTTGAGCGAGTCCGCGAGCACCTTCACGAGGATCGCGCGCACGTTGGCTTTTGCCTTCTCGTCCTCCCCGTTGAGGCGGGGCTTGGCAAGCTCGATGTACCAGTCGCAGAACTCCGTCCAGATGAAATCGTAGATCTTCTGCGCGGCAAGGTTGAGGTCGAACCCGTCGAGGTTGGCCGTGACTTCGCGGACGATTTCGTTGGTGCGCGAAAGGATCCACTTATCCGCCATGTCGAGCGCAGAAAGGTCGATCCCGCCGATATCCGCGTTCCCGAGGTTCATGAGCACGAAGCGCGTGGCGTTGTAAACCTTGTTGCAGAAGTTGCGCGCGGCCTCGACCTTCTTTTGCTGATAGCGCATGTCGTTGCCGGCGCTGTTGCCCGTCACGAGCGAGAAGCGCAGCGAATCCGCTCCGTAATCGCGTATGATCTCGAGCGGGTCGATGCCGTTGCCAAGGGATTTGCTCATCTTCCTGCCCTGCTCGTCGCGCAGTATCCCGTGTATGTAGACGGTGTCGAACGGGCGCGCGCCCATGACCTCGTAGCCGAACACCATCATGCGCGCCACCCAGAAGAAGATGATGTCGTACCCCGTCACGAGCGTGCTCGTGGGGTAAAAGTAGTCGAGCTCGGGCGTCCGATCCGGCCAGCCGAGCGTGGAGAACGGCCACAGGCCCGAGGAGAACCAGGTGTCGAGCACGTCCTCGTCCTGGCGGAAGCTTGCCGCGCCGCACTTCGGGCAGATTCCGGGCGCCGCTTCGGCAACCACGGTTTCCCCGCACGCCTCGCAGTAGTACGCCGGTATGCGGTGCCCCCACCAGAGCTGGCGGGAGATGCACCAGTCCCGTATGTTCTCCATCCAGTTGAAGTAGGTCTTGTCGAAGCGCTCGGGCACGAACTTCACCTCGCCCTTTCGCACGGCCTCTATGGCGGGCTTCGCGAGCGGCTTCATATCGACGAACCACTGCTTCGAGATCAGCGGCTCCACCGTGTGGTGGCAGCGGTAGCAGGTGCCCACGTTGTGCGAATAGGGCTCGAGCTTCACGAGCGCGCCCACCTCCCTGAGGCGTTCCACGAAGATTTTGCGGCACTCGAACCGATCGAGCCCGGCGAACTCGCCGCCCTGCTCGTTGATGAAGCCGTCGTCCGTGAACACGCGAAGCGCCGGTATGTTGTGCCGCGCGCCGACCTCGAAATCGTTCGGGTCGTGCGCGGGCGTGATCTTCACCGCGCCCGTGCCGAAGTCCATCTCGACGTATTCGTCCGCCACGATGGGGATCTCGCGGCCGACGACCGGCACGATGACGGTCTTGCCTACGATGTCCTTATAGCGCGGGTCCCCGGGATTGACGGCCACGGCCGTGTCGCCGAGAATCGTTTCCGGGCGGGTCGTGGCGCAGGTGATGGAGTAGGACCGATCCGGCGCGTCGTAGCGCACGTGCCAGAGATGGCTCGACTGCTCCTCGTATTCGACCTCCGCGTCGGAGAGCGCGGTCTTGCACTCGGGGCACCAGTTGATGATGCGGTCCCCGCGGTAGATCAAACCCTTGTTGTAGAGCTCGACGAACACCTTCGTCACGGCGCGGCTGCAGCCCTCGTCCATGGTGAAGCGCTCGCGCGCCCAGTCGCAGGAGGAGCCGAGCTTCTTGAGCTGCTCGACGATCTTTCCGCCGTATTCGCGCTTCCACGCCCACGCGCGCTCGAGGAAGCCCTCGCGGCCGAGGTCGCGCTTGTCGAGGCCCTCCCTGTGCATCTGCTCGACGATTTTGACCTCCGTGGCGATGGACGCGTGGTCGGTGCCTGGGAGCCAGAGCGTCTCGAAGCCCGCCATGCGCTTGTAGCGGATCAGCGCGTCCTGCAGCGTTTCGTCTATGGCGTGCCCCATGTGGAGCTGGCCCGTGATGTTCGGCGGCGGGATCACGATGCAGTAGGGCTCCTTTTTCGGGTTCGGCTCCGCGCGGAAAAAGCCGTTCTTCTCCCATCTTTCATAGAGCCGGTTTTCCACCGTGGAATGGTCGTACGCTTTGGGCATATCCTCGTACATGCTTGCCCCTCCTTGTCGGTAATCAAGTCATAAAAAAGAGCCCTCCCGCCTCAAAGGACGGAAGAACCCGCGGTACCACCTTCATTGGGCGCGACAGCGCCCCGCTCAAAGCCTTAACGCGGCATACGTCCCGAACTACTCCGTTCATCCGGGAGGCTCGAAAGCGACCTTCCGCGATCCGCGCCGACGGCCCTTTCAGCCGGTGAAGCCGTCTCTCTGCCGCGCGTTGCCCGCGTACTCCTCTTTCTCTGCGCCATATCTTTTACCCATCATAATGACCGCACGAGCTTTTGTCAAGCCGGACGGCTCATTTTTTGTTGTTCATCATGCCGAGGAGCTGCATGAGCATGAGCGGGTTGTTCATGCCGCCCATGTCGCTCGCCTTGCCCTTGTCCCCGCCGTTCATACCGCCCAGCGCCTGCATGAGCTGTATCATCTGCATCATGTCGTTCATGCCGCCCTTGCCTCCCATGCCTCCCATGCCGCCCTGCTGGGCGAACTGCGAGAAGATCGGCGGCATCTGCGGGCCGGACGACGAAAACGGCGCCTGTTGCTGCTGCGGGGGCGGCGGATTCGGACGCTGCACGAGGGGCACGCCGAGTTGGCTGGCGATGTGCTGCCTCTCCCCCGGCGCGAGGAAAGGCTCCATCGCCGCGAGGTATTCGCCCGCGCGCTCGCGGCCCTGCTCGTTGCGGATGCGGGCGGCCATGATGTACGCCGGCGACACATGAGGCGACGCGTCCCGCTGGCTCTGCGTGGTGTTCTGCTGCGATCTCTGCATGGCTTCCCCTCCGTTCTCCCTACATAGTATGCTCAAGCGCGGACATTGTCGCATATACTATCGCGAAGGGAGCTGAATGCCATGAAACGTGATCTCAGAGGAATCGGACGCGACAGGCGGCGCGACGGCGGCGCGCAACATGAAGAAAAACCCGCCGAACAGAGGGCCGCCAGGCCCGCCGAGGCGGCGTATGCCGAGGCCGGCACCGTCCAGGACGCGGTCAACCAGTACGCGAACAAATCCGAGGCGGAGCTGATGGGCGAGCTGGTCAATTTTAAAAAGCAGGGCGTGATAGACGACGACAAGCTCGCCGAGGTGTATTCGCGCCTCTGGCCGCTGCTGAACGAACAGCAGAGGAAGCGCCTCGAATCCGTGCTCGGCACGCTGAAAAATTCCTGACGCTTCGCATATCAAAAAAGCGGCGGCGCCGCCTTTTTGAAATGGTTCGCTTTGTCCGGGAAGATTTAAACCCTCAGTTTTCAAGCGGCTCGCGCGGCGCGTAGCTGTTGAGCCACCACGCGATGGCCCCGAAGCTCAGGCACGCGGCGGAGAGCAGGCGGAAGTAGAGCGCCTGCTCCACGAAGAAGGAGAGCGCGAACAGGCCCAGCGAAACGAAGACGTAGCGGCGCACGCGGTTTCGCTCGAACGGCTTCGACACGCTTTTTTTGCGCCGTTCGCGCTCCCGCTGCGCCTCGGCGAGCACGGCGGCGTCTATGGCTTCGTCGCCGGGCAGCAGTTCCTTGGCTTCCCCGTGCGCTGTGATCTCGTCCGCCGTGACGAAGCCGACCTCCATGCCCTCGATGCGCGCGGCAAGCTCGCCGGCCTCCCGCGACACCGACGAGGTCGTGAAGATCGAAACGAGATCCGTGCCGCGGGTCTTGGCCATACGGCACGCGCGCAGCACGTCGTCCTCCGAGAGGGGGGCGGCGCTCTGCACCGTGCACACGAGGCATTCGGGATCGAATTCCTCCTCATGCTCGATCACGTAGCCGCGCACGAGCTCGAAGAACTCCTCTCGCGTGAGCTGCACGAGCCGCTCGCGGAAGAGCTTGGCCGCGAGCGCCCTGCGTTCCCTGGCGATGAAACGCTCCATGCGGATGCTCTTGACGAGCTCCGCCGCGACGGAGGCCGTCAGCGTCGCCGTGGCGGAGAGGACGATCGCCATGAGTATGCTGTCCACCGCAGTGGAAAACCACAGATACGCGGCGCAGAGCATCACGAGCCGGAGCGCGAAGAAGTCCACCACGCGCGCGAGCGCGGAGCGCCCTTTGTAGAGCTTGCGTTTATAATATGACAGTACGAGCCTGCGTCCTTTCATAATCCACCTCCATATGGTATATGATTCCAAAAAGCCGTTCATATATTCAATGCGCCCGCGCATTGCTTCAGGGATTGTCAAGGGGCCGCGGCCCCTTGACCTTCATTCCGGCTTTGACGGTATGTACGTCAAAACGGATGAAAGCCGTAGGCTTTCGTACATCTCGCGTTTTGCAGGCCGTCGCCAGACAGGCAAAGCGCGCAAACTCAAAAAGCGCAGCGCCGCCTTTTTGGCAAACCGAAGGTTTATATTCACCCGTTTACCACTCAATGGGCGGGGTGTATAATAAAGGCGTGAATTTGAATCGACGCGAACGCAATATCGCGATGTTCGGCGGCAGCTTCAACCCGCCGCACAACGCGCACGTGGAGCTGGCCCTGCGCATGCGGGAGGAATTCTCCCTCGAGCGCGTGCTCTTCGTCGTCGCCTCGGACCCGCCGCACAAGTCCATCGACGGGGGCGTGGACGCGAACACGCGCCTCGCGCTCACGAAGGCCGCCCTGCGGGACGTAGACGGCCTCGAGGCGTGCGACGTCGAGCTTCGCCGCCGGGGCAAGAGCTACACGGCGGATACGCTGCGCGAGCTCGCGCGCCGCTATCCCGAGGCAAGGCTCTGGCTCGTCGTAGGCGAGGATATGCTCGAGAACATGCCTCACTGGCGCGAGCCGGAGGCGATATTCGCCCTGGCGACCGTCGCCGCGGCCTCGCGCCCCGGCGCGCTCGAGGATATCCGCCGCACGGCGGCCGGGCTCAGGGCGCGCTACGGCGCGGACGTGCGCATATCGGCCTTCGGGGAGGAGGACGTTTCTTCCACCGCCATACGCGCGCGCGTGTTCGACGCCAGGCCCGTGTCCCGCCTCGTCCCGCCGGGGACGGAGGAATTGATCTGGGAGCTTTCTCTCTACCAGCCCGCGGAGATCCGCCTCGCGCAGACCAAGCTGCGGGCCTCGCTCAACCCGGAGCGGTACCGGCACAGCGTGGGAACGATGCGCTGCGCAGTGGAGCTCGCGGAGCGCTTTGGGTTCGACGGCAAAAAGGCGCGCCTCGCGGGGCTGCTGCACGACTGCGCCAAGCTCCCGCACGATCAAATACTCGCGCTCGCCGCGCGCTACGCCATCGTGCCCGACGCCTACGACCGCGCGAATCCGGGGCTGCTGCACGACAGGGTCGGCGCGCGCTACGCCCGCGAAGCATACGGCGTGAGCGACGCGGAAATCCTTTCGGCCATAGCGGGCCACACGCGCCTCGAAAAGGGCATGAGCGCGTTCTCGCGCATGATCTACCTCGCCGACAAGATCGAGCACACACGCGACTATCCCGGCGTGGAGGCCATCCGCGAGGCCGCCCGGACGGACATGGACCGCGCCGCGCTCCTGTGCATGGAAAACGTGCTCGCGCATCTGAGGGATAAAGGATGCGACGTGCAGCCGAACATATACGAGGCCATCGAGGAACTCAACCGCATCATCCGATCAAAGGAGGAAAGGCATTGAACCAAACCTACGAGGAGCGTATCCGGGAGCAGGCCCTCGCCATCTGCGAGGCGCTTTACAACAAGAAGGCGCTGGACATCGTCGCCCTCAACGTCGCGGACAAGACCATCATCGCGGATTGGTTCGTCGTCTGCAGCGGCCGCGTGAGCGCGCAGGTCAAGGCGCTCTGCGACGAGGTCGAGAAGAAAGCGCCCGAAATCGGTCTCGCGGAGCTTCGGCGCGAGGGCTATTCCCAGGGGCGCTGGATCGTGATCGACTACGGCGCGATACTCGTGCACATCTTCCATCCCGAGGAGCGCGCCTATTACAACATGGAGCGTCTCTGGCTGGACGACCCGCGCCATTTCGTCGACTTCAGCAAGCAAAAAGGGGATAAGTAATATGAGCCGTGTATGCGCGGTGCTTGCATGCGCCTGCCTGATGCTGTTGTGCGCCTTCGGCTGCGCGCCTGAAACGCTCGCGCCCGTCGCGCCGGAGGAATCGCTCTCCATCCGCCCGTCCGACGAGGGCGTCGCGGATTTCCTCGCGCTGCTCGGCGACGCCGCGCCCGCGTCGTATGAAAACGACACCTGCTATGACATCACGCCGGATTTCGTCCGGGATAATTCGGATTGTCGCATTTTCAAGTTCAGCGTTTCCTGCGCGTCGTTCGCGCTCTACGACGGCAAGGCGTATGCGCTCGGCGAATCCCTCGGCGGTTCGGGCGCGGACAGCTTCGCCCTTGCCGACATGGACGGGGACGGCGCGTACGAACTGTATTTCGCTTTTTCGTGGGGCTCGGGCATGCACCGCTCGATGGCCGGATGCTTCGACCCCGCGGCGAGGGCCGTGACGGTGTTCGACGCCGCGTTTTACGGCGAGGACTGCATGCTCACGCTCTCGACGGACGGCGGCCTCGCGGTGCGCCGCGCTGAATTTACTTCCAGGGAGTCGTTCGTGTCCTACGACATTGCCGCAGGCGAAACGCTCGGTACGCTCGTCTATGAAGATAACGCCGTACAGTTCCGGGAAGCTGCTCAGAATCCCGCATAAAACATGGACTATGTTCCCATAACCGAACGGAACAGGGCGCGCGTCAACGCCTTCATCGGCGCGCGCTGGTTCTCCCTCGCGATGGCCGTCCGCGGGCAGATCGTGGATATGACCAAGGCCGAGGGCATCCTCGCGCTGGAGAACGGCGAGATCGCGGGCCTCGTCACGTATTTCATCCGCGGCGACGCGATGGAAATCACCTCGCTCGACAGCCTCAGGGAAGGACGCGGCGTCGGCACGGCGCTGCTCGAAAGGGCAGTCGCCGCCGCGCGGGAGAAGGGCCTGAAGCGCGTCGCGCTCGTCACCACCAACGACAACGTCGACGCCCTTCGCTTTTACCAGAAGCGCGGCTTCGAAATGGCGCGGCTGTACCGCAACGCGCTGGACGTTTCGAGGAGGCTCAAGCCGGAGATCCCGCTCGTGGGCGAACACGGCATCCCGCTGCGGCACGAAATCGAGTTCGAGATGATTTTATAGGGATGGCCGACGGCCGCAGCAGGGAATTGCATCAGAAGGGAGATCCATATGGTCGTCGCGATCTTCGGCGAAAGCTGCACGGGCAAATCCACGCTCGCGGACAAATTAAAGCAAACGCTCGGGGCCGCCGTCTATTCGGGCAAGGATTACCTGCGCCTGGCGAAAACCGAACCCGAGGCGCGCGCCGCGTTTTCCCAAATGCTGCGCGAAACGCAAGTCCCCGTGATCTTCGTAGCGGCGGAGAAAGAGCTTCTGGGCCTCATCCCGGATAACGCCGTGCGCGTGCTCGCGACGGCGGACCTCGCGCTCATCAGGGAGCGCTTCGCCAAGCGCACCGGCGGCAGGCTGCCGCCGCCCGTCGCCGCCATGCTCGAGAAGAAGCACGGCTGCTTCGACATTGAGCCGCACGACATCCGTTTCGTCAGCGGCGAAAGCGACCCCGAGGAAACCTGCGCGCAAATCGCGCGTCTGCTCGCCTCCCGGTGAACGGGTGCGGGCGGCGGGCGGAGGCGCAGACCTTCTGCCTAAAGGAGTTATGACACATGGAAACCCAAATGATTCGCTGGAACGAAGCAATCGGGGTATTGTCCGGGCGGTTTGGGCGCGACAGCCTGATTTCGCTGGCGACAATGGAGAGCAACCGGCCCTGTGTCCGCATTGTGGACGGATATTACGAGCAGGGCGCGTTCTATGTCGTGACCCACGCGCTTTCGAATAAAATGCGTCAAATCGCGGAGAATCCCGAGGTCGCCGTCTGCGGGGAATGGTTCAGCGCGCACGGCGTCGGCGAAAACATCGGGCATCCCCGCGACGAGCGCAATGCGGCCGTCATGGCAAAGCTGCGCGAAGCCTTCGCCGCGTGGTACGACAACGGGCATACGGATGAAAGCGATCCGAACACCTGCATACTCCGCATCCGCCTGACGGACGGCATACTCTTAAACCACGGAACGAAATACGAGCTGGATTTCATTCATCTGACGGCGTAACTTATGGGCATACGCGCAAACGGCGGGGGTTATCCCTCGCCGTTTTTTGGTTCGCTCATTTCTATGGAACGGGCGGTCGCGCAAAGCCGCCCGAACGATTCCCGCCCGCGGGCGGCGTTCCCTGATTGTCAATTGTCAATTGTTAATTGTCAATTATCTCACGATCCTCGCCCGGTACGCCTTGCGTCTGCGGGGCGCGCGCTTGCGGCGCCGTCCGGCGAAGATCAGCTTCGCGATCAGGAACAGGATTCCCAGCGCGGCGAGCAGGCACACCCAGAACACCCACGAATTGTTCTTTTCACCGGCGCCGCCCGGCGGCGTGGTTTCGATGGCCAGCGGGCTCGTGCTCGGCTGCGAGGTAGGCGCGGCCCCGGCCTCGGCGACCGCGCGCGAGGCGTAGACGGGCGCCGTGAACAGCGTCGCGCCGTCGTACTGATAGGATACCGTGCCGACCTGCTGACCTTCCTCGACGGGGGCCGTGAGCGGATCTATGGCCTTGGTGACGGTGAGCAGCGAGGGATCGCCGCGGATCTCGTCGAGCGTCTGGCTCAGAGCGACCGCCTTCACGCCGGTAAAGTCGATGTTGAGCGTGAGAAGTCCGCCCTCCGCGTCGTCCGGGCTCGCGTTGCCGACGGCGGCCTGCAGCGTGTTGGCAAGGCCGAGGGAGGAGGCTTCGAGCGTGCCGTAGTTCGCGAAGCCCCACTCGAAGAACTTCGCGGCGTTCTGGAAGCGGTAATCGCCGCTGACCTTGTCCGAATAGTCGCCGAAGAGCACGAGTATCAGCTCCACGCCGTCCTTCTTTGCGGAGGCGACGAGGCAGCGCCCCGCGTTGGCCGTGTCGCCCGTCTTGATGCCGTTGGCGTACTGGTATTTGTACGAGGCTTCGCCCTGCTTGGTGTGGATGAGCTTGTTGGTGTTCTCCCACTGGTAGCCGGTGCTGTCCTTGTTGGTGGGCGCGGCGTCGTAGGTTCCGGCGGCGACGATCTGGCGGAAGGTCGCGTTCTGCATGGCGTAGCGCGAGAGCAGAGCCATGTCGTAGGCCGTGGAATAATGGTCGTCCTTATGCAGGCCGTTGGATTTGACGAAGCGCGTGCCCGTCATGCCCAGAGCCTCGGCTTTTTCGTTCATCTTTTCGACGAAGGCGCTTTCCGTGCCGGAGAAATGCTCCGCGATGGCCCTCGCCGCGTCGTTGCCGGATTGCAGCATCATGCCGTAGATGAGGTCTTTGAGGGGCATCTTCTCGCCGGGCAGTATGTTGATGAGAGAACCCTTGGTTTCGACGCTGTCCCCCACGGTGACGATCTCGTTGAGATCCCCCGCAAGCTCCAGGGCGAGTATGCAGGTCATGATCTTGGTCGTGCTCGCGGGGTACGCCTTCTCGTATGCGTTTTTCTCGTAGAGCACGTTGCCGGAGGCCGCGTCCATCAGGCAGACGTAGGGCGTGGATACGGATGCCGGATCGAAGCCGTCCGCGGCGGACACGGAGGATATGCCAAGCGCCAGCAGGAGCGCCAATATGAGGGAGACAAATTTTTTCAAACGCCTTTTCCTTTCGTGGGTATTGCGAACCTCGGGCGGTACAACCGTCATTATAGCAAAAAGTCCCGGCGATTGTACAGCTTATTAAGCAAAAATGTCGAATTCAAATCGAATTCATAATTTGCGCATTTACGCGCTTTATTATATGTTATAATATGTTACAAATGGAGCGGCATGGCTCGGGCCATGCGCGAATCGGAGGCTGAAGATGGCGAAAAGGATACTTCTGGTCGACGACGAGCCCCTGATCATCAAGGGGCTGAAATTCTCGCTCGAGCAGGACGGATACGAGACCGACGCGGCCGCGGACGGCGAGGAGGCGCTCGCGAAGTTCCGCGAGGGAAGCTACGACCTCGTACTCCTCGACGTGATGCTGCCCAAGCTTTCCGGCATAGAGGTCTGCCAGGCCATACGCGAAACGAGCGAGACCCCCATCATCATGCTCACCGCCAAGGGCGAGGATATGGATAAGATACTCGGCCTCGAGTTCGGCGCGGACGATTATATGACGAAGCCCTTCAACATACTCGAGGTCAAGGCGCGCATCAAAACGATACTGCGCCGCGCGGGCGCAGCCAAGGACATGGCGCGCATGGAGATTTCCGCGAAGGACCTTTTGATCAACATCAGCAGCCGCACCGCGACGGTGCGCGGCGAAAACGTGTCCCTCACGAGCAAGGAGTTCGATCTCCTGCGCTTCCTCATGACCAACCCCGGCAGAGCATACAGCCGCGAGGAGCTGCTCGACGAGCTCTGGGGCAGGGATTACCTCGCCGAGGCCGGCTCCCAGAAGGAGCAGGAGAAGCGCATCCGCACCGTGGACGTTCACGTCCGCCGCCTGCGCGAAAAAATCGAGAAGGACGATACCCATCCGGAGTACATTCTGACCCAGTGGGGGGTTGGCTATTACTTTGCGCAGTAAGAGGGTCTTCGGCTCCATACGCGCCCGCATGGTGGCGATTTACCTGCTTGTGACGCTTATCGCGCTGCTTGCGATAAGCTTTATCGTTTCCATGCTCGTCGAGTCGTTCCTCGTGACGCAGCGCACGCAGACCCAGCTCGAGGAGACCACGCGGCTCGCGCTCGAGATCGCCCCCGACATGGACGCCGCGAACACGGGCGGCTTATACGAGCTCATCGTCAGGCGCGCGCAGGAAATGGGCGGGCGCCTGCTTGTCATGGACGCGGACGCCGTCGTGCAGCTCGATTCCGCCTCCTACCAGACGGGCTTCCGCCTGCCGTACCGCGAGGTGCGCGACGTGCTCATCGGCGGCAAGGAGGCGTCCTTCGGCTTCCATAAGATCGGGCGCGGAGAGGGCGGGGAAGCCGCATGGGGGTTTGTGGACGATTCCGTCTGGGCCGTGTACTACGCGGCGCCCGTCACGGTGGACGGCGTCTACGTCGGCGCGGTCGTGTTCAGCGCGCTGCTGCAGGATGTGGAGGACAGCGTTTCGGAAATCATCCGGCAGATCACCATCGCCTTCGCGCTCATCGCGGTGACGATGTCGATACTGACCTTCGCGCTCTCGCGCGTCGTGACCAAGCCCATCGTGGAACTGACAGGCGCCATACGGCGCATGGGCAGGCAGACGGGTGTGCGCGTGGACATCACGGGTTCGGACGAGATGGCCGAGCTCGGCGAGGCGTTCAACCGCATGAGCGAGCAGATCGAGGCGCACGACAGGATCAGGGACGAATTCGTCTCCAACGCCTCGCACGAACTCAAGACGCCGCTCGCGACGATGAAGCTGCTTTCCGAATCGATATTATATGACCAAAACCCCGATCCCGCGCTGATGAAGGAATTCTTCGGCGACGTCAACCACGAGGTGGACAGGCTCAGCCGCGTGATCAGCGATCTGCTGCGCATGGTCAAGTTCGACCAGAGCGAGGAGCCGCTCGCGCTCGGGCGCGTGCGGCTGGACCGCATCGCGCGGGAGGCCGCCGAGCGCCTCAGGCCCATGGCGCACAAAAAGAACGTGGGGCTCGCCGTCAGCGCGCCGGAGCCGGTCGCGGTCATGGGGGAGGCGAGCCGCCTCGATCAGGTCGTGACCAACCTCGTGGAGAACGCGCTCAAGTATACCGACCGGGGCAGCGTGCGCGTATCCCTCGCGCGGGACGGGGAGGACGCGCTGCTCGAGGTGCGCGATACGGGCATAGGCATACCCGAGGAGGCCATACCCCATGTGTTCGAGCGGTTCTACCGCGTGGACAAGGCCCGCTCGCGCGAAACGGGCGGCACGGGGCTGGGCCTTGCGATCGTGGAAAAGATCGTCGCGCTGCACGGGGGCGACATAAAAGTGGAAAGCGAGCCTGGCCGCGGCAGCGCGTTTTTCGTGCGCATACCGCTCGCCGGAGAGGAGGACGAGGCCGATGAAGAGATCGAAGCCGACGATGCGGATTGACCTTCGGCTCGCGCTGCTCGTGCTTCTGGCGCTGCTCACGCTCGCGCTCTCCTGCTTTGCGTTCATGCCGGGCCAGAGCATCAAGGAGGACGGCGTGCGCGAGGACCTGCCCGCCATCGACCCCGGGGCGGGCGTCGCGCGGGAGCTTCAGGTCAAGCTTTTTTACAGGCTCACGAACGAGGCGTATCTCGTGGGCGTCACGAGCACGCTGAGCGTGCTTTCGAGCGAGCGCCCCGAGAAGGCGATGGTGCGCGAGCTCCTCTCGGGCGTGCCGCCGCTGGCGAACAACGTGAGCGAGGTCATTCCGGCGAACACGAAGATCGTCGAGGTGTCGCTCGAGGGCGGCATACTTTACATCACGCTCTCGGAGGGCTTCTTCGACACGGCCATCGTCGACGCCGCGGAGCGCGAGGGCAGGCGCTCCCTCGACGCCGGCTTCATCAACCAGCAGGAATACGAGGCGCGCGTCGAGGCGGCGAAGCAGGAAATGATGCTGTGCAGGCGGCTCGCGGTCTGTTCGATCGTGAACTCCGTCACCTCCTCCGATCCGGATGTGCGCGTGCATCTGCTCTTCGACCTCGACGGGGACGGCGCGGGCGAGCGCGTCGCGCGCGGGGAGCTCGGCTTCGAGCCCAACCTTGAGGCGAACTCCGATTTGCTCGAGCCCATGGAATACGACGCGGACGCCGTGATTTCCCCGCTCACGCTGGTCAAGTGCGCGCTCGATCATATGATGGCGGGAGAAAACGAAAAGGCGTATGTGCTCTTCGCCGAAACCGAGAGCGGCGGCATGCAGAAGCCAACCTACGCCAACTTCGAAACGGAGATGCTCACACTGGGCAGGATCACGGGATACACGCTCTATTCCTACGTCGTAGACGAGGGGCACGCCCAGGCGAGCGTGCGCGCGGACCTCGAGTTTACGGACGCTTCGGGCGTCACGAGAACCCTCGCGGGCGCGGACATCGCGCTTCGCGGCGAGGGTAACCTCTATAAGCTCGGCTACTACGCCTTCAAGGCGCTCATGGAAGGAGCGGGAGTATGAAAAACGCGCGGAAGTTCATACGCTTCGCCGCCCTGACGCTCGCGCTCCTGCTCGCGGCGGCGGCGCTTTCCGCCTGCTCGGATGAAACGGAGTATCCCCCTGCGCTCCCCGAAAGCAGCGCTACGCCGCCCGCCGCCGTCGAGGGGGAGGACGCGTCCTTCAAGGCGCAGCTCTATTTTGTATCCGAGGATGGGCGCAAGCTCTATCCCGAGGAGCATACGCTCGCCTACGGCACGGGCAAGAGCCGCGCGGAGGCCGCCGTCAACGGTCTGCTCGCGGGCCCGGAGAGCGCGCTGCTCAGGCCGTCCGTGCCCGCGGGGCTGTATCTCGAGCATGTGGAGCTTTCGCTCGACGTGTGCAACGTATACTTTACGGGCGATTTCCCCGAGGAGATCCGCGCGTGGCTCACGGCGCGCGCGGCCATCGCGGCGACCGTATACGCGGCCGAGGGGATCGGCGCCGTCAACGTGTTCTTCAACGGCGTGGAGCCGGGCTATCTGGAGCGGCCCCTGGGCACGCTCTCGCCCGTGAGCGACGCGCTCGACGTGTATCTCAGGAACATGGAGCAGGATTACGCGGTCATACCGAATTTGCCGCAGGGCGAGGCTGTGGCGTATGAAACGCATCAGGCGACGCTCTATTTCACGGATGTTTCGCGAAGCCTGCTCGTCGCGAGGAAAACCGAGCTGACCTACGCCGTCGACGCGAGCCCGGCGGATCTCGTGGCGCTCGTTTTCGACAGGCTGATCGCGGGCGACTCGGGGGCGGGTGAAAACATCCTGGAGCCCGTGCTTCCCGCTGGCGTCTCCATCGCCGCGATGCCGGAGTTCTATTATTACGGCGAGAGATCCAACCTCACCGTCGACGGATACGCGACCCCGACCCCGAGCCCGGATTGGGGCAAGGACGGCGCTTCGCAAACGCCTTTGGAAACGCCGCTTGCGCCTCCCGCCCCGCAGGACGGCGAGAAGGCCTACATACTCGACCTTACGCTGCGCTACGGCGCGCAGAGCGCCGGCGTCGACGAAAGCCTGCTGTGCGCGGCGCTGACGATGACGCTCACCGGCTACATCCCCGGCCTCGACGGCGTGCGCATCGCGATAGTCGAGCCGGACGGGAGCAAGCGCGTTTTGTGCGAGGATTATTTCGAGCGCACCGATTTTCGCGGCGCCGTCGGCTGCGGCGTGAAGCTCTATTATCCGGACGAGGAGGGGCTGACGCTGCTCGCCGCGACGCGCATCGTGCCCTCCGCTTCCGCGTACGACCCGGCGCTGCGCCTGAGCGAACTGCTCTCAGGCCCCGCGGACCCGGGCGTGGCGTATCCCGATTTCACGCAGGACGACGTGCTTGGCGTATACGTTTCAAACGGCACGGCCGTGGTCAACTGGAAGGCGGGCTTCGCGGGGAAGCTGCGCGCCATGCTCGCCGGCGCGGAGTCGCCCATACCGAAGGAAAGGCGCGAGCTGATGTTCGTCTACGGCGTGATCAACACGCTCTGCAACCTGCCCTACGTCGAGCGCGTGTGGATGCTCGAGGACGGCGGCAAGCTCGGCGCGATACGCGAGCTGTATCTTGGCAATCCGCTCGTGCCGAGTCCCGGCCTCGTTTTGGAGGAGTAGCCGTGGATTCGCGCGAACAGGCCCGCCGCGTCGTCGTGGGCATGTCCGGCGGGGTGGATTCCGCCGTCGCCGCGCTTTTGCTCAAGCGGCGGGGATACGACGTCACCGGCGTTTTTATGGATAACTGGGAGGAGACGGACGGCGAGGGCGTCTGTACGGCGGCCGCGGACCGCGAGGACGTGCGCCGCGTCTGCGACAGGCTCGAGATACCGCATTACACCGTCAATTTCGCCAGGGAGTACCGCGAGCGCGTGTTCTCCTATTTCCTTTCGGAATACAAAGCCGGACGCACGCCCAATCCGGACGTATTGTGCAATTGCGAAATCAAGTTCAAAGCATTCCTCGACCTTGCGCTCGCCGCGGGCGCCGAGGATATGGCGACCGGGCACTACGCGCGCCTCGACAAGAGCGGCGGCAGGGTCCGCCTGCTGCGCGCGCTCGACGACAACAAGGACCAGACCTACTTCCTCGCGGGCCTGACGCAGGCGCAGCTCGCGCGCGCGCTGTTCCCCGTAGGCGGTCTGCTAAAGGGCGAGGTGCGCCGCATCGCGGCCGGGGCGGGCCTGCCCGTCGCCGCGAAAAAGGATTCGACGGGCATCTGCTTCATAGGCGAGCGCAGCTTTAAGCGCTTCCTCATGCAGTATCTTCCGGCGCAGCCGGGGGATATGGTGACGCTCGAGGGAAAAACCGTAGGCAGGCACGACGGGCTGATGTACTACACGCTCGGCCAGAGGCGTGGGCTTGGCATAGGAGGCATCCGCGGGAACTCGGGCGAGAGCTGGTTCGTCATAGGCAAGGATATGGAGCGGAACCTGCTCATCGTGCAGCAGGGCGAACGCGAGGAATTGTTTTCGACGGCGCTCGAGGCGGGGAAGATCAGCTTCGTCGCCGGAGAGCCGCCCGCGGCGGCGTTCGCCTGCACGGCGAAGTTCCGCTACCGGCAGACCGATTCGCCCGTGCGCGTGACGATGGATAAAGAAGGCTGCTTCGTGGAATTCGAAAGGCCGGAGCGCGCCGTGACGCCCGGCCAGTGGGTCGTGTTTTATATGGGGGAGGAATGTCTCGGCGGCGGGCCCATCGACGGGACGCGGCCGCTCAAAAAGCTCGATCTTCGCTTTGTATGAGGGAACGGAACAGGGGCTCGAGGCGCGCCCTGTCCCCGCTCGTATGGTATTCGACGCGCGCGCGGCCCGCGCCGTTGACGAGGCCGTTTTTTTCGAGCACGCGGCCGAGCTGGCGCACCGTGGCGGCGTTGCCGTCGAACAGGCGGCATTCGCCCGTAAAACGCGCCTTGGCGTAAACCGAAATCGCCTCGCCGATAAACACGTAGTGCGTGCAGCCGAGCACGATGCCGTCGATTTGCTTCCCGTGCAAAAACGATAAATAGGAATCGAGCAGGTCGTCGAAGTCGCCGGGCCTGATCAAACCGCGTTCGATGCGCTCCACGAGGCCCGGGCAGGCGACGCTCACGATGCGCTCGGGGCGCGGCATGCGCGCGCACAGCGCGCGGTAGCGCGCCAGGCGCGTGGTGGCGGCCGTGCCGAGCATGAGTATTTTGCCGCTGCCCGGCGTTCCGCACGCCGGCTTGATGGCGGGCTCCACGCTCACCACGGGAATCGAGAGGTGCTTGCGCACGTCGCCCACGCAGGTCGCGGTCGCGGTGTTGCACGCGAGCACGATGGCTTTGACGCCGAACGAGGCGAGCGCGTCCATTGCGGCGAAGGTCAATCGCGCGATGTCCCCGTCCGATTTGTCGCCGTAAGGCGCGTTGGCATCGTCTCCAAAGTATATATAATCTTCATTCGGCAGCATGCTCAGCGCCTTGGCGAGCACGCTCGCGCCGCCGAAACCGCTGTCGAAAAAGCCGACCGGCCGAGAGTCCATAACGCCTCCGACGCGTTGTTTTCCCGTTATTATATGCTTTTTGCGGTTTCGATGCAAACTTAAAGAAAAATCGAAATCTTGCGAAAAAAGGCATTGACATTCCGAATCGGGTTTGCTATTATACAAAAGCTGTCGCGCAAGACAAGCGAAACGCGGCGGCCCCGCACCTTGAAAACTATATAGTGCAAGAAAGAATGACAAGGGAAAAGGAAAGACGAAGGTAATTCGAGGATGACCGAGCGGGTTGGAAGACCCGCAAGGGAGTCGAGTTGATTCTGAGAAGAAGAGATTCGAGGCCAGAATAAGTAAATGAGCGCACGGAGTCCGGGAGGACGAAGTGTGATCAGGATTTAAACTCAAGAGTTTGATCCTGGCTCAGGACGAACGCTGGCGGCGTGCCTAACACATGCAAGTCGAACGGAGAAGTTGATTTCGGTTGACTTCTTAGTGGCGAACGGGTGAGTAACGCGTGAACAACCTGACCTCAAGAGGGGGATACCAACGAGAAATCGTTGTTAATACCGCATAAGACCACAACGTCGCATGGCGAAGGGGTCAAAGGAGCAATCCGCTTGAGGAGGGGTTCGCGTCCCATTAGGTAGTAGGCGGGGTAACGGCCCACCTAGCCGGCGATGGGTAGCCGAGCTGAGAGGCTGAACGGCCACACTGGAACTGAGACACGGTCCAGACTCCTACGGGAGGCAGCAGTGGGGAATATTGGGCAATGGGCGCAAGCCTGACCCAGCAACGCCGCGTGAGGGAAGAAGGTTTTCGGATTGTAAACCTCTGTCGCAGATGACGAAGGAAGTGACGGTAATCTGTGAGGAAGCCCCGGCTAACTACGTGCCAGCAGCCGCGGTAATACGTAGGGGGCGAGCGTTGTCCGGAATTACTGGGCGTAAAGGGAGCGTAGGCGGCCGATTAAGTTGGATGTGAAATCCCCGGGCTTAACTTGGGTGGTGCATCCAATACTGGTTGGCTAGAGTACAGGAGAGGAAAGCGGAATTCCTAGTGTAGCGGTGAAATGCATAGATATTAGGAGGAACATCGGTGGCGAAGGCGGCTTTCTGGACTGACACTGACGCTGAGGCTCGAAAGCGTGGGGAGCAAACAGGATTAGATACCCTGGTAGTCCACGCTGTAAACGATGAATACTAGGTGTAGGGGGTGTAAACTCCCCCTGTGCCGCAGCTAACGCAATAAGTATTCCGCCTGGGGAGTACGGCCGCAAGGTTGAAACTCAAAGGAATTGACGGGGGCCCGCACAAGCAGCGGAGCATGTGGTTTAATTCGACGCAACGCGAAGAACCTTACCAAGGCTTGACATCCACTTAAGCTCATGGAAACATGAGGTCCCTTCGGGGGAAGTGAGACAGGTGGTGCATGGTTGTCGTCAGCTCGTGTCGTGAGATGTTGGGTTAAGTCCCGCAACGAGCGCAACCCC
>MWBW01000031.1 GCA_002069725.1 Firmicutes bacterium ADurb.Bin248
GGGCGTGGAGGAAGCGAGCACCGCCATGGAAGAAGGGAGGCTCGCGGGCGTGAACGCCGCGGCCGATCTTGGTTATTTGACGGAGGCGGAGGCGCGCGCGCGCTCCAGCGAAATCTGGGAGAGCCTCAACGCGCTGCGCAGCGGCTGCTTCGGGTCCAAACGGCGCGAGGCGAAGGATTATATGCTGCGAAAAGGGAAAGAGGTGATCGCATGAGCGGCTCGCTTAAAAAGACAGGAGCGCCCTCGCTTGAGGAGCTCGCGGCGTCCCCCGCGTTCCCGAGCGAGGAGCAGTTCAAGCGCGGCCCCGTCGCGGTGATCGAATGCGTCGAGGAGATCCCCTGCAATCCCTGCGAATCATCGTGCCCCCGCGGCGTCATCCGCGTCGGCGAACCCATCACCAATCTGCCCGTGATCGATCTTGACGGGTGCGTCGCCTGCGGCGCGTGCGTGGCGGCGTGCCCGGGCCTCGCGATCTACATCAAGGATTATACATACGGCCCGGACACGGCGAGCATATCCTTCCCGTACGAGTACCTGCCGCTGCCCAAAGCCGGCGACGTTGTCGAGGTCGTGGACCGGTATGGCGGGACCGTCTGCAAGGGCACCGTGCTCAAGGTTCGCTCGCCCAAGGCTTACGACCGGACGGCGGTGGTCACCGTCGAATATCCAAAGGAGTTTTTTTACGAAGCCATAAGCATGAAAAGGCTTGCGTGCTGATCCTGCGGTTTTCTCTTTAACAAAACAGAACAAACAAAAGGCGTGCCGCAACAGTTCTCTGTCACGGCGCGCCTTTTCGGGTCAGCGCTCCCTGGTGGTCCGGCGCACGACGAGCTGCGGCGTGAGCTGCATCTCGAGCGTGTCAAGCCCCTTGTTGCTCGAGATGCTGTCCATGAGCATCATGGCGGCGAGCCGGCCGGTCTGCTCGGAGGGGTAGCGCACGGTCGTGAGCGCGGGGGAGTATACGCCCGCGAAGGGAATGTCGTCGAAGCCGATCACGGACACGTCCTCGGGCACGCGGATGTTGTTGTTGATCAGCGTCTGTATGACGCCGAAGGCGACCATATCGTTGATGCAGATTATGGCTGTGGCGTCGCAGCGGCTCTCTATGAACTGCGCGGCCACCATGGCGCCCGCGGTGAGCTCGATGTCGTTGCCGTAGGAATCGTTCGAGGGGTCGGCGACGAACAGGTAATCCTTTTCGGGCGAGACGCCCGCGCCCGCAAGCGCCTCCTGATAGCCGAGGTAAATCTCCTGCCTCGTCCAGCGGCTCAGCGGCGTTGTCGCGAAGGCGATCTGCCTGTGCCCGAGCTTCAGTAGGTAGTTGGCGGCGAGCGTGCCGCTGCCGCGCGAGTCGAAGCTGATCACGGGGCATTTCGCGCCGTGGATCTGCTGGTCGAGCAAAACGATCTTCATGCCCTTCTCGACGTACTGGTTGATCGTGTCGGGCGAGGTGTCCACCGAGGAGATGATCGCGCCCAGAGAGCGCCTTTGGTAGAGCTGGCGCAGGTACTCCTGCTCCCTGGCGGCGTCCCGCTCGGTGTTGCACAGCACGAATATGTAGTCCCGCTCGGACACGACCGCGTTGATGCCGCAGAGCGCCTGCAGGTAGAACGGGTTGGAAATGTTCGGTATGATCAGGCCTACGTCGCGGCTGTCGTCGCGCCGAAGAAGCTGCGCCGCGAGGTTCGGATGGTACCCGAGCTCCGCCGCAGTGGCGCGCACGCGCTCGCGCAGAACCTCGTTCATCGGATAGTCGGCGTTGCCCAGCGCGCGCGAAACCGTCGCGATGGACACGTGCGCCTCTTGCGCGACATCCCGGATCGTGGGTCGTTTCATTTCCTTGGCCATGTCTCAACACCCCATCAATATAGATTGCTAAAAAAGTGGCTTCGCCGCTTTTTTGAGATTTACAGGAAGCGCCGGCCGCCCGCGAATAAAGCCCCCCAGGAGTTGCGGCCCCCGAAACCCCGGATTTTCTCGGCGCCCCGCGCTCAGGAGACCCCCGCCGAGGGCGTCAGCACCCCGAGGCGCGTGAGCGCGAACAGCGCCGCGCTCATGATAACAAGGTAAAACAGCGTGGAGCATACGACGGCGTCCACGGCGTACGCCGCGTCGCAGTCATAGGCGCGCGCCCACACGATCGAAGCCACCGGCGCGGGGCTGGCGAAGAGCGCGCCGGTCAGCACGGCCGTCTGCCGCGCGGCGAAGGGCAGCAGCAGCAGCGCCACGCCCGCGGGCAGCAGCAGCGTCTTATAGAGCGCGTAGCGGACCGCCGCGCCGTTGCCAAGCCAGCGAAAGAAACCGTGCCTGTGCAGCATCGCGCCGAGGTAGACGAGCGCGAGCGGCGTGGTCATGCCGCCGAGCCCGTCGATCGCGGGCAAAAGCTGCGCGGGCAGTTCGAGCCGGGTCAGCTTTAAGAGCAGCGCCGCCGCGAGCGCGAGTATGCAGGGATTGAGCAGCGCGCGCCGAAGGCCCGCCTTGCCCTCGCCGGGGCGGAAGCCGGCGAACAGCGCGTAATACAGGCTATAGATGAGCACATCCTGCGCCGAGCCGTGCAGCACGGCGACAGCGACGGCCCCGGGACCGAGGAATATGCTCAGAAGCGGTATGGCGACGTATGTGACGTTGCCGATGGCCATCTGGAAGCGCAGCACGGGCCTGCGTTCCGGCGCGGCGCGGCGGAACAGCAGCGCGCCCGCGAGATACAGCCCGAGCGTCACGGCGAGCGTCGAGAGCGTCACGGCGAGGCCGCCGGACGCAAACGCGCGCGCGTCGAGCCGGGAAAACGAGGAAAGTATCAGCGCGGGGTAGCAAACGTTGATCAGCAATTCGGGCAGCACGCGCTCCGCTTCCGCGGAAACTACGCGGAAACGGGCGGTAAAAAATCCGACGGCGATCGCCGATATGAAGAACAAAAACCCACCCAACTGCATAAACGCCCCGTAAATCCGTATATTCTGGAATTTATTCACATACTTGCGTTATGTGGATTGTAGCATCGAGGCAATTATACCATATGTATTTCAAATTTCAAACATAAAAAAAGAAAACGTTTACAAAGATATTGCATGCTTTTACCTGTTGCAGAAATGCGGATATATTGATAATATGATGCCGCACGAAGCTTGGTGCTCCAAATCTCCACGGAAATCAGTCGGAAACCGGCGACTTGAGACATGAAACCGGAAAACGTTTACAGAAATGGACATCCAAGCCTTTACACGAGGTTTATGCACAACCGTGCAATTGAATAAACCTGACAAAAAAAGTAGGAGGAGAAAGATGAAGAAATATCTGGCTGTTTTGCTCGCCGTCGTCTTCGTCGCCGCCATGGCCGTGACCGGGTGCAATCCCGCGGACCAGGGCAGCACGCCCGACGCGTCGGCACCGGTGCAAACGCCCGCAAACACGCAGGGCGGAGCGGAAACCCCGACCGAAGAGCCCAACCTCGAGCCCATCAAGATCGGCTGCATTCAGGATACCAGCGGCGGCGCGTCCATCGCGGGCAAGCCCAACGAGTGGGGCGTCCAGTACGCGGTGAAATGGATCAACGAAAACGGCGGCGTCAACGGCCGCATGATCGAGCTCTACACCCGCGACTGCCAGAACGACGCGGAAGTCGGCGTGACCTGCTACCGCGAGCTCGTGGACGAAATCGGCGTGAGCGCCATCATCGGCCCGCCGCTCTCCAACCCCGCGTCCGCATGGGTGGACCTCGCGACGGAGGATCAGATCCCCATCGTCGGCCACTTCATGGACGAACAATGCACGACCGATCCCGAAACCGGGGAAGCGTATCCCTATATGTTCCTCGCGGAGCCGTCCTGCTCGGTGCAGAGCTACATCCTCGCGCAGTACGCGATGGAAGAGCTCGGCGTAAAGACCGTGGCGACGCTCTTCAACACCTCCAACGCCTACGCCGTCGCGCATGAAGCGCCGTTTGTTGATTATATTAAAGCCAACGGCGGTACGGTGCTCGCGGAGGAAACCTTCACCTGGACCGATACCGACTACACGGCGCAGGCCCAGAAGATCGCGGCCCTCAATCCGGACGCGGTTCTGCTGTGCGACTACTGCAACCAGATGGTCACGGCCTACGACAACCTGCGCGACGCGGGCTACACGGGCAAGATCCTCGGCGCCAACACGATGTATCCTCCGTTCAACACGCTCGTGAAGAACAAGGTGTACGACTGCTACTTCGTGCAGAACTACGACCTTAAGGATACCACCAAGGGCACCATCGCCGAGCTCGTCGCGACCCAGATGGCGGACACCAACACCGATTACCCGACCTCCAACGTCGGCTTCGGCTGGGACGCCGCCATGGTCCTTTACAACGCGATGCTCCAGGCGAACGACCCGGCCGACGGCGAGGAAGTTCGCGAGATCCTCGAGAACAATACGGCCGACGTGCTCTCCGCGGGCGGCGAGACCATCACCATCGACCCGGCGACGCACCGTCCCACGCGCGACATGGGCATGTACATCGCCACCTACGACGAGAACAACGAAATCGTCTGCCTCGTTTACAGGACCACCGACTACGTGAAATAACCCCGGCCGCGCACAGGTCAAACGAGCTTTGAGGGCGAGCGGTCATCGCTCGCCCCCAATTTTCCTTTAAGGAGTCTTCGTATGAGTTTACAGCTATTGATCAGCGGAATTTCGCTCGGGTCCGTCTACGCGCTGATTGCGGTGGGCTTTGCAATCGTGTTCAGCGTGTTGAAGTTCAGCAATTTCGCGCACGGAGGCATGATCAGCGCCTGCGCGTACATCGGCTACTATTTTCAGCGTTCCTTCCCCTCGACCCCGCCGATCTATGTGACCATCCTGTTCTCGGCGCTTTGCGGCGTGGCGCTTTCATTCCTCGTCGACTTCATCGCCTACCGGCGCCTTCGCGCCAAGCAGGCGCCTAACATTTATTATTTCCTCGCGTCCATCACGGTTTCAATCGCGATCGTTCAGATACTGTCGGTTTTCTACGGGAACAACCTCTACGCTTACCCCGCGATATTTGAAAGCACCACGTTTTTTATCGGCAGCATTCGTTTTTCCACGATAGATACGCTGATACTGCTCGTTTCCCTCGCGATGCTCGCCGTTTTGATCTATCTCATCGACAAAACGCGCGTGGGCCTTGCCATACGCGCCGTCGCGATCAACGCGCAGACCAGCAAGCTCATGGGCATCAACTCCGGCTTCATCATCGTCGCCGTGTTCGCCATCGCGGGCGTGCTCGCGGGCGTCTCGGGCGTGCTGCTCGGGCTCAAGTATTCCATCTACCCGACGCTCGGCTCGCAGATGATGCTCAAGGGCTTCATCGCCTCGGTCATAGGCGGCCTCGGCTCGCTCTCCGGCGCCATCGCCGCGGCCATCATACTCGGCGTCGTCGAGATTTTCCTGACCTATTATCTCGGCTCCCTGTCCACGCCGATCATCCTCTTTGGCGTCATGCTGGTGTTCCTCGCGGTGCGGCCCGAGGGAATCGCCGGCCGGTTCGCCAAGGATAAAGTATAAGGAGGCGCCGTGAGCAACTATCAACTTTCCCTGATCATGCTGGCCTGCATCTCGGTGATCTCGGTCAGCGGCGTGTTCGCGATGACGAGCCTCGCCGGCATGTTCTCGCTCGGCCAGGCGGCGTATATGTCCATCTGCGCGTACCTGACGTTCTGCCTCGCCAAATACCTCGATTTGCCCGTGATGCTCACGGCCGTCGTGGGCCTGGCCGCGAGCGGGCTCGTCGCGCTCATCATCAGCCTGCCCGCGCTCAAGCTCCGCAGGGATTATTTTGCCCTGCTCTCGGTGGGCTTCGGGGAGATGATCTCCTCGATCGTGATTTTGCTCGGCAAATGGACCAACGCCTCCATCGGCTTTTCGCGCATCCCCAAGGTCGACAACCTCGTTCTGGTGATACTCGGCATCACGGCGCTCGTGCTGTTCATGGTCAGGAATCTCAAGCGCTCGCGCTTTGGCAGGATGTGCATCGCGCTCAAAACCGACGAGATCGCGGCCAAGAGCTTCGGCATCGACGTTTACAGGCTCAAGATCAAGATCTACGTCATCGCCTCCATGATCGCCGCGGTCGCGGGCATCTGCTACGGCTTGCGCAACCGCGTGATCTCGCCGGACGCATTCGACTGGTCGCTCTCGGCGGAGATGCAGATACTGCTCTTCTTCGGCGGCACGAACTCGCTCACGGGTTCCGTGATCTCCGCTGCGGCGCTCAAGATTTTGCCGGAGTTCCTCAAGGGCGTGTCGTTCTTCGGCGTGAGCCTGCAGGACTGCAAGACCATCATCTACTGCGCGCTGATCATCGTCATCATCAACTTCCGCACAAAGGGCATCATGGGCGAGCACGAGCTTTCGCTCGCGCCGCTCGTAAAGCTCGCCCGGAAGGCGGGCGCGCGCCGCGCAAAGGAGAGCAAATGAGCCGCTGCATATTGAAAACCGAAGGCATACGCAAGAACTTCGGCGGCGTCGTCGCCGTCAAGGACTTTTCCTTCGAGATCGACGAGGGGCAGATCATCGCCATCATCGGGCCCAACGGCGCGGGGAAGACGACGATCTTCAACCTGGTCTCCAAGATCTACGAGCTCGACGCGGGCAAGATCTCGCTGTGCGGCGCGGACATCACGAAAAAGTCGCAGATCGAGGTCGCGCGCATGGGCATATCGAGGACCTTCCAGAACGCGCGCCTGTTCACGGGCCTCAGCGTTCTCGACAACGTGCGCGTCGCGCTCGACTTCGCGGGCAAATACAGCCTCATCGAGGCGATGCTCCTTTTGCCCCGCCGCTGGAAGACGGAGCGGGAAACCACGCGCCGCGCGATGGACTGCCTGGAGCTTCTCAACCTCGACCGGTACGCCGGGCAGCGTCCGGCGAACCTTCCCTACGGCATACAGCGCCGCGTGGAGATCGCCCGTGCGCTCGTATCCAACCCCAAGGTGCTCATGCTCGACGAGCCCGCCGCGGGCCTCAACCCGGAGGAGCTGTTCCAGCTCATGGACTTCCTGCGCGAGATCAGGGCGAAATACCCGCAGCTCGCCATGCTGATCATAGAGCACCGCATGGACCTCGTGATGAGCATCAGCGACTACATCTACGTGCAGGATTTCGGCGAAACCATCGCGCAGGGCGTCGCCTGCGAGATACAGAACGACCCCCTGGTGCTCAAGGCCTATCTTGGAGAGGAGGAGTAAGCGCATGCCGGCTATATTGGAAGTCCGCGGCCTGAAGGTCCGTTACGGCGTGCACGAGGCGGTCTGCGGCGTGGACATGGCCTTCGAGGAAGGCAAAATCACCGCGATCATCGGCTCCAACGGCGCGGGCAAGACCACCATCATCAACGCCATTTCGGGCGCGGTCAGGCGCGAGGGGAAGATACTCTACCAGGGCGCGCCGCTGACGGATAAAGCCAACCGCGTCGTCCGCCGGGGCATCGTGCAGGTGCCCGAGGGCAGGAAGATATTCCCCGGGCTGAGCGTGGAGGAAAACCTCAGGCTCGGCGCGTACACGGTCAAAAGCAACCGCGAAATCGAGCGGCTGCTTCGCGAGCAATACCGCATGTTCCCGCGCCTCGGGGAGCGCAGGAAGCAGGACGCGGGCACGCTCTCCGGCGGAGAGCAGCAGATGCTCGCCATAGGACGCGGGCTCATGGCGCTGCCGCGCGTGATCATGCTCGACGAGCCCTCGCTCGGCCTCGCGCCGGTGATCGTGACGGATGTGTTCAACAACATCCGCCGCATCCGCGACGAGGGCATCACGGTGATACTCGTCGAGCAGAACGCGAAAAAGTCGCTGGGCATCTGCGATTACGGCTACGTCATCGAGAACGGGAAAGCCGTCATCGAAGGGACGGGCGCGGAGCTCCTGTGCAACGAGGAGGTCAAGAACGCCTACCTCGGCGCGGCGCGGGAATGCTGAGCCCCGGCAAAACACAATTCGTTTGTTTCAGGATGGAGAACGCACGGCGCGAAGCGCTGTGTTGAGGAAGGCTTAAAGACATGGAACTGCTGAACTGCAAAATCGAGAATCTGCCTGTGCGCGTGTTCGAAACGCGCGAGGAAATGGGAAAGGCCGCGGCAAAGGACGCTGCGGAGCGCATCAAAAACATCATCGCGAAAAACGGCGTGGCGAACGTGGTGTTCGCGGCCGCGCCCTCGCAGAACGAGCTCATCGAGGAGTTGCTTGGCTGCGGCATAGACTGGTCGAAGGTGCGCGGCTTCCATCAGGACGAATACATCGGCATCGGCGAAGAGGAGCCCGCGGGCTTCGGCAACTTCCTGCGCCGCGCCATATTCGACCGCGTCGAATTCAAAGAGCTGCACTATCTCCTGTGCAAACCCGAAGAGGCGCAGGACAAGTGCGGGGAGTACGCCGAACTCTTCAGGAAATATCCCGCGGACCTGATTTTCCTTGGCGTGGGCGAAAACGGGCACCTCGCGTTCAACGACCCGCCGGTCGCGGATTTCGAGGACCCCAAGGCCATCAAAATCGTCGCGCTCGACGACGCCTGCCGCAGGCAGCAGGTCAACGACGGCTGCTTCGAGCGGTTCGAGGACGTACCCGCGCAGGCGATGTCGCTGACGATGTCGTTCATCCGCTCGGTGCCGGAGGCGATCTGCGTCGTGCCGAGCGTCAGGAAGGCCGAGGCCGTCGCGCGGGCGCTGCGCGGCGAGATATCGACCGCCTGCCCGGCGAGCATACTAAGGAGGCTCGGCAACGCCGCGCTCTATCTCGACCGCGACAGCGCGTCGCTCGCGTTCGCGGGCATCTGAGCAAACGACTTTGAGAAAATGGAGGAAACAGAGCATGTATTGGAACACAGCCGATGAAATCATGGCGGCGGATCCGGAACTCGCGATCATACCCGTGGGATCGATCGAGCAGCATGGGCCGCATATGCCGGTCATGACGGACTGGGCCGTCGCGTCGGAACTCGGAAAACGCGTGCAGGCGAAGCTGGGCGGCTTTTTGCTGCCGGCCCTCCCCGTGAGCACCTGCCGCGAGCAAATGGGCAAGAAGGGCGCCGTCTGGATGGAGCCGCCGACGTTCTACAATATGATGTGCGACATCGTCCTCTCGCTCAAGGAGCAGGGCTTCAAAAAGGTGCTGATACTCCAGTGCCACGGCGGCATCTTCATCATGACGCCCATCGTGCGCGACCTCAACGCGAAATATAATCCCGACCTGATGGTGGCGCTGTTCGATCCCATCGCCATCTGGCCGCGCCTGTGCCGGGAAGGCATAACCGAGGATACCGCGGAACTGCACGCGGGCGAGGGCGAAACCTCGATGATGCTCGCCATCGCGCCGGAAACCGTGCATATGGACAGGGCCGTCGACTTCGTGCCGGACGTGCCGCGGAACTACCTGAACTACGGCGGCGTGCTGCGCCATTGCCCGGCCGGCGTCTGGGGCAGGGCGACGCTCGGCGCGGCGGACAAGGGCGAACGCATGCTCGCGCGCACAGCGGAAATCGCGGCCGAGGAGGCCGAGAAGGCCTTCGCCTTCATGCGGGCGAAGGAAAAGCTCAACTACAGCAGCTTCTAAAGGAGGAACGCCATGAAAAAGCTCAGGGTCCTGATCGTCGGCGCGGCGTTCTCGGCGGATCTGCACGCCGACGCGTACAGCCGCATACTCGACAAGGTCGAGATCGCGGGCATCTGCGACAAGGATATGGCCCGCGTGCGCGCGCTCGCCGCGCGCTACGGTTTCGAAGGCTTCGCGGAATACGACGACTACGCCGCGGCCATAGCGGCGTGCGAATGCGATCTCGTCGACGTCTGCATGCCCAACTTCCTGCACAGGGACGTCGCCGTGCTCGCGCTCGAGCGCGGGAGGGACGTCGTGTGCGAGAAGCCGCTCGCCACCACCGTCGAGGACGCGCAGGAGATGGTGGATACGGCCAGGCGCGTCGGAAAGCGCATTTATTACGCCGAGGACTGGCTCTTCGCGCCCGCGTTCCTCAGGGCGCAGGAAATCGTGGCGAGCGGCAAACTCGGCAAGCCCCTCTACATCCGCGCGCGCGAGTGCCACAGCGGCTCGCACAGCCCCTTCGCGCAGCTTCTTAAATACTGCGGCGGCGGGTGCATGGTGCACCTGGGCGTGCATCCGGTGGGCTTCATGCTCGCGCTCAAGAACAACGCCTGGAAGGAGCTCGTCGCCATGACCTCCGGCGGCAAGGAACACAACCTCATCCACAGCCGGATGGAGGGCGAGGACTGGGCGGGCGCGTTCATCCGCTTTGAGGACGGCACCTACGCGACGCTCGAGGCCAACTACGTGACCGTCGGCGGCATGGAGGACGTCATGGACATCTACTGCGAGCAGGGCTGCGTGCATGTGGACCTCTCGCACACGGGGCCCGTGCGCGCGTTCAGCATCCCCGGCCTCGACTACACCGTGGAAAAGGCGGAGATCACGACCGGCTGGTCGACCCCCGCCGTCGATGAGAAATACAGCCTGGGCTACTGCGGCGAGATCAACCATTTCGTCGACTGCGCGCTGCGCGGCGAGGACGCGAAGGTCGGCCTTCGCGGCGTGGACGGGCTCGAAACGCTCAAGGTCATCAACCTCATCTACAAGTCCGCGCGCGAGGGAATCCGCATCGGGAACGAAGCGCCGAAGGATTGACCCCGGCGCGGCCCGCCCGCGCGGGCATATAAGGAAAAACGCTATGAAAAAGATTGCAGGCGAATTGAATATCCCCGTGACGCTCGGCGGCGTCACGCTCAAAAATCCGTTCTACGTCGCATCCGGCCCGACCACGAAATCGGTCAGACAGCTCAAGCGCATCGAGGAAACGGGTTGGGCCGCGGCGAGCATCAAACTGAGCATAGACCCCGCGCCGTACATCAACCGCCGTCCGCGCTACGGCCTTTTCGAGGACCGCAACGCGCTCGCGTTCACCGCGGAAAAGAGGCTGACGTTCGAGCAGGGGCTCACGCTCGTGCGCGAAGCCAAAAAAGTGCTCAGGGAACTCAAGCTCATGGCCAACATCACCTACGCGGGGGACGACGGCGTCCCCGGCTGGGTCAACATGGCCGTCGAATTCGAGAAGGCCGGGGCGGACTTCATAGAGCTCAACATGTGCTGCCCCAACATGAGCTACAACCTCGAAACCACGAGCGGCGGCAGCGCGTGCACGCCCAAGCGCACGGGCGCGAGCATGGGCCAGCAGGCGGATGTTTCATCAGAGATCGTGTCCGCGATCAAGGCGGCGGTGAAAATCCCCGTGATCGCGAAGCTCACGCCGGAGGGCGGGCAGATCGCCAGGGTCGCCAAAGCCCTGTTCGAAGCGGGCGCGGACGCGGTCGGCGGCACGGGCAACCGCCTGGGCATCCCCAAAATAGACCTCGACGATCCCGGCCGCGCGTTCTTCCGCCTGCAAAAGGAAATCAGCATGGGCTGCTATTCCGGCGGCTGGCTCAAGCCGCTCGCCCAGAGGGACGTATACGAGATCCGCAAGGTCTGTGGCGAGGATTGCGTCGTCACGGCCGCGGGCGGCGTCGCCGACTGGAAGGACGCGGTCGAAATGATACTCTGCGGCGGCAGCCTCATAGGCGTGTGCGCGCAGACGCTCATCAGCGGCTACGACATCGTACGGCCTATGATAAAGGGCCTCAAGGATTACATGGACGCGCACGGCTACGAGAGCCTCGAGGCCATGCGAAGCCTCATCGTGCCGCAGGTGAAAACCGCGGCCGAGGTCACGATTTTCGACGGCTACGCGCGCATCGTGAGCCCGAACCTCGCCGCGCCCTGCAAGTCCGCCTGCCCGGCCCACGTGCCCGCGCAGGCCTATGTGCAGGCGGTCGCCAAGGGCGATTTCCGCGCGGCTTACGACCTCATCGCGGGCACGAACGCCGTGCAGGAGGTCTGCGCGCTCGTCTGCGAGCATCCCTGCGAGGACGCGTGCGTGCGCGGCGACGTCGACGCGCCCATACGCATCCGCGAGATCAAGCGCTTCGTGCTCGACTACGCCAAAGAGCAAGGCTGGAAGCCGCTTTGGGAAAACGCGGAGCCGAACGGGCTCCGGGTCGCCGTCGTCGGCGCGGGGCTCGCGGGGCTGGCCTTCGCGGGGGAAGCGCGCCGCGCGGGCTACGGCGTAACCGTGTTTGATCAGGAAAACCAGGCGGGCGGGTGGCTGCGCAGCGCGGCCCCGGCGTTCCGCTTCGACAAGAGCATACTCGATTCCATCGTTGCGCGGCTCGAGGCCGCGGGCGTCGCGTTCGAGTTCAATCAGGCGCTCGGGCGCGACTTCACGATCGACGGCCTCAAACAGGGTGGCTTCGACGGCGTGTTCCTCGCCGTGGGCGCGGGCGAACAGGAGAATATTCCGGGCGCCGTGGGCGCGCGCGCGTTCCTGGAGCGCGCGGACGGGGGCGAAAGGTTCGACGGGCTCCGCGTGCTCGTCGCCGGGAACGATGCCGACGCGTTCGACTTTGCGCGCGCGGCGCTGCGCCTCGGCGCGGCGAAAACGACGGTGCTCCTCCCCGGCGCGTACCCGGCGAAATCGGGCCTGCGCGAGCTGGCGGACCGGGCGAAGACCGAGGGCGTCGCCTTCCTCGAGGGCGCGTCGCTCGTCCGTGCGGATGCGGGCGGCGCGGATATACTCCTTAGCGGCGAAGAGCTGCGTTTCCCCTGCGACATTGCAGTCGCTTCGGGCGGGCGGCGCGCGGAAAACGGCCCGCCGGCGGAGCTTCTCAACGAAAAGGGCAGGATACGGGCCGCGGCCGCGACGGGCGCGACGGATATCCCCGGCGTATACGCGGGCGGCGAGGCAGTCAGGGACGCGGGCGTGATCGGCGCGATCGCTTCGGCAAAGCGCGCGGCGGCCGCGATGGATGGCTGTCTTCGCGGCGAGAGCGCGGCGCTCCCGGGCGTCGGGTCCGTCAAAACTGCGGACCGCGAACGCGTGCTCAGGCGCAACGGCTATATCAAAAAAGATAAGAACCCGATCGATCTGACGGTTCCCGCGCAGGGTTTCGCGCTCGAAACGCGCGTTATGACGCGGGAGGAAGCCGTGCGCGAGGCTTCGCGCTGCCTCAACTGCGGCTGCGGCGAGGGCTGCCAATTGTGCAAGACCATCTGCGGCGAGTTCGCGCCGTACATATCGGCGCCGGACACGCTCGAAATCGAGCGCAAGGATTGCGTCGCCTGCGGCATGTGCGTGAGCCGCTGCCCCAACGGTAACATCGAGATGGTGGATCTGGGCGTCAAGGTATAAAACGATATAAGAAAAGAAGGTGCGGGCTATGGAAGTCAGTTTCGATATTTCAAAGAAAGTCGCGGTCATCACGGGCGCGGGCGGCGTCATCTGCGGCGTGATGGCGCGGGAATTCGCCAAAAAAGGCGCGCGCGTCGCGCTCCTGGACCTGTTTCCCGAGAGGGCGCAGGCGATCGCCGGGGAGATCAATTCCTTGGGCGGAGAGGCCGTCGCGGTGAAGGCCAACGTGCTTGAGAGAAAGAGCCTTGAAGAAGCGCGCGCGGAGGTGCTCGCGCGCTTCGGCCGCGTGGATATACTCGTCAACGGCGCGGGCGGCAACAAGAAGGAAGCGACCGTGAGCGAGGACAACCCCTTCTTCTCGATGGATCTCGACGCGTTCAAGTGGGTGTTCGACCTCAACGTCACGGGCGCTGTGCTCACCACGCAGGTGTTCGGCGAGCTGCTCGCGAAGCAGGGCACGGGGAGCGTGGTCAACATCGCCTCCATGGCCTCGGTGCTGCCGCTGACGAACACCGTCGCCTACTCGGGCGCGAAGTGTGCGGTCGCCAACTTCACGCAGTGGATGGCGGCGCACTTCAACCTCAACTACAGCCCGAACATCCGCGTCAACGCCATCGCGCCCGGCTTCCTTCTGACCGAGCAGAACCGCTTCCTCATGCAGAACGCGGACGGAACTTCGACCGCGCGCGGCGACAGGGTGCTCGACAAGACGCCCATGGGGCGCTACGGCGAGCCGGAGGAGCTTTGCGGCGCGGTCATATGGCTCTGTTCGGACGCGGCCTCGTTCGTCAACGGCGCGGTCATACCCATCGACGGCGGCTTTTCCGCCTACTGGGGCGTATAAACAACGGATCATTCCGCATCAATAACAAAGAGGTGTGAAAACCATGTCGCGAATCAAAATCGAAGATCTCAAGGCGTTCTGCGCAAAGGCGCTCGAGCGGGAGGGCATGCGGCGCGACGACGCCGAAACCGTGGCCGAGGTGCTCGCCGAAACGGACGCCTACGGCACGCATTCCCACGGCACGAAGAACCTGCACAACTACATCAGGAAATTCCGCGTCAACGGCATCGACATCAAGGGCGTGCCCGAAATCCTCTCGGAGGGCCCGGGCTTCGCGCTCATCGACGCGAAGAATACGCTCGGCATGATCCCCTCCGTGCAGGCGATGAACCTCGCCTGCGACAAGGCGGAACAAACGGGCGTCGCCATCGTCACGGTCAAAAACAGCTGCCACTTCGGCGCGGCCGGATATTACGCCAACATCGCGGCCAAGCGCGGCATGATCGGCATCGCGATGAGCAACGTCGACCCCAACATGACCGCGCCCGGCGCGCGCGGCATGCTGCTCGGCAACAATCCGTTCTCCTACGCCGCGCCCGCGGTTTCAACCGAGAGCGTGTTCCTCGACATCGCCATGAGCAACGTCGCCTCGCTCAAGGTCGTTCAGGCGCGAAAGGACGGCAGGAGCATACCGGATACGTGGATCGTCGACAAAGACGGCCTGCCCACGACCGATCCGAGCCGTTATCCCGAGGAGGGCGCGATGCAGCCCATGGCCTCGCACAAGGGCTACGGCCTCGCGGTCATGGTCGATCTGCTCACGGGCCTTCTTTCCGGCGGCGCTACGAGCATGGGCGGTGAGATCGTTTCCTGGTGCTTCCGCATGGAGGAGCCCAACAACGTGTGCCACACGTTCCTCGCGGTTTCCCCGAAGGTCGTTTCGGGCGGGGAGATCGCGCCGCGCGTCGAGGAAATGGCAGAAACGCTTCGCAGCGCGCCCAAGGCCAAGGGCGCGGAGCGCGTTTACACGCCGGGCGAAATCGAGTGGGCCAGGCATAAAAACGCGCAAATGCGCGGCATCGAGCTTCCCGCGGACGTCGAGCAGTCTCTCAGGGGCCTCGCGGATGAGCTGAAGCTGTCCTTGCCGCTGATTGACGAATAAGAGCTAAGAGGTAAAAGGTTATGAAGGTATTGGAACGCTTGGGAAACGCGGGCGTCGTGCCCGTGGTGGTCATAGAGGACGTCGCGCAGGCGGTTCCGGCCGCCGGGGCGCTGCTTCGCGGCGGCGTGGACGTGATGGAGATCACGCTTCGCACCCCGGCGGGGCTTGAAGCCATCCGCGCCGTCGCCGCGGACTGTCCGGATATGCTCGTGGGGGCGGGCACGGTGACGACGCTCGCGCAATGCAAACAGGCGCTCGAAGCGGGCGCGCAATTCATCGTGTCCCCCGGGTTCGACCGGGAAATGGTCGCCTGGTGCGTCGAAAACGGCGTGGCCGTGACGCCCGGCTGCGTGACGCCTACGGAAATCATGGCTGCCGCGGCGCTCGGCGTCAACGTACTCAAGTTCTTTCCCGCCAACGTCTACGGCGGGCTCGAGGCCATGAAGGCGCTCTCCGGTCCGTTCGGCGGCGTCAGGTTCATCCCCACGGGCGGCGTGGACGCGAAGAACCTCGCCGAGTATCTCGCCGCGCCCTTCGTGTTCGCCGTCGGCGGGAGCTGGCTTTGCGCGAAGAAGGATATCGCGGAAGGCAAGTTCGGCCAGATCGAGAAGCTCGCCGCCGAGGCGCGCGCCATAGCCCTCGGGTTCGAGCTCGGGCACGTCGGCCTCAACCGGCCGGACGCCGAGGATTCGATGGCGATCGTCGAGCAATTCAACCGCGCGTTCGGCCTCGCCGTGAAGCCGGGCGCGAGCAGCAACTTCGCGGGGAGCGCCGTCGAGGTCATGAAGTCGATGTACCTCGGCGAGCACGGGCACATCGCCATCAAAACCAACAGCGTGCCGCGCGCGGTCGATTATCTGAAAAAGCGCGGCTTCGCGGCGGATGAAAGCACGGCCAAATACAAGAACGGCGCGCTCGCGGCGATCTATCTTACGGAGAGCTTCGGCGGCTTCGCCGTGCATCTTGTGCAGAAGTAAGGGGAGAAAGCCATGAAGATACTGACATTCGGAGAAATCATGATCCGCCTCAAGGCGCCGGGCGTGGAGCGCCTGTTCCAATCGCCCGCGCTCGAGGCGACCTTCGGCGGGGGCGAGGCGAACGTCGCGGTCACACTCGCCAACTTCAACATGGACGCCGCGTACCTGACGGTGCTGCCGAAAAACGTTCTGGGCGACGAGTGCGTGCGCGAGCTGCGCAAATTCGGCGTGGACACAAGCCGGATCGTGCGCGGCGAGGGCCGCATGGGCATCTACTTCCTCGAGGCGGGCGCGAACCAGCTTCCGAGCAAGGTCGTGTACGACCGGGCGGATTCCGCCATAGCGCGCGCGAAGCCCGGCGACGTCGATTGGGACGCAGCGCTCCAAGGCGTCGGCTGGTTCCACATCACGGGCATCACGCCCGCGATTTCCGAGAGCGCCATGGAGCTTTCCCTCGAGAGCGTCAAGGCCGCCAGGGCGAAGGGCATCACGGTTTCCTGCGACCTCAATTACCGGAAGAACCTCTGGAAATACGGCAAAAGCGCCTCCGAGGTCATGCGCGCGCTCATGGAATACGTAGACGTCGCCATCGCCAACGAGGAGGACGTGCAAAAGGCGCTCGGCATCAAAATCGAGGGCGTGTCGGTCGAGAGCGGCACGCTCGAGCGCGACAAGTACCGCGCGCTGTCCGACAAGGTGCTCGAAACGTATCCCAATCTCAGGCTCATCGCCATCACGCTGCGCGAGAGCAAAAGCGCAAACAGCAACGGCTGGGCCGCCTGCCTCAACGACCGCGCCGAGTTCATCGAGAGCAGGCGCTATGAGATCGAGGACATCGTGGACCGCGTGGGCGGGGGCGACGCGTTCGCGGGCGGGCTGATCTACGGCCTGAACCAGTACGAAAGCCGCAGAGACGCGCTCGCGTTCGCGGTCGCCGCGAGCTGCCTCAAGCACTCGATACTCGGCGACTTCAACCGCGTGGGCGTGGACGACGTCAAAAAGCTCATGGAAGGGGACGGCACGGGCCGCGTGCAGCGGTAAGAAACACGGCAAAGGACGGATGGCGACGCCCCGCGGCCCGATTCGGCGCCCGGGGCGTTTTCCCGGATAAAGGCGCAGCCATGGTTTGGTATTATATCATCGTTTTTTTCATGATCGCGGGCGAGGCGGTCGTCGGCTTCGGTTCGACGTCCATAGGCATACCGCTGCTCTCGCTCTCGCTCGGCACGGAGGCCTCGGTCGCGCTCCTGAGCGCGTCCGGCCTCATATTGTGCTTTCTCGTGATCGCCACGCAGTATAAAAAAGTCAACGTGCGCGCGTTCTTGACGATCGTCGCCTGCATCATCCCCATCATGCCCGCGGGCTTTTTGCTCTACGTGAAGCTGCGCGCCTACGAGGGCGTGCTGAAGCTCATCATGGGCGCGGTCATCGCATTTGTAAGCGTCCGCGCGATCTATTGGCGCATGATCCGCGCCCGGGAGAAGGAAACCTCGCGCGCGGGCATGTACCTGGCGCTCGGCGTGGGCGCCGTCGTGCAGGGCATGTTCTCGACGGGCGGCGCGCTGATCAACGTTTACACCGCGAGCAAAATCAAGGATAAGGGCGAATTCCGCGCGACCATGGTCGCCGTGTGGATCGCGACCAACGTCATAACGACCGCCTACCGCGCGCTGGCGCTTCATATGTACACGAGGGACGTCTGCGTGAGCATCGCCTATGCTCTGCCGCTGATATTGCTCGCGTACTTCGTGGGCAACCGCATCCACAAGCGCATACCGAACGGGTCGTTCATGAATCTCGTGTACATCGTCCAGCTCGTCAGCGGCCTGATCGCCGTTTTTGCGGGCGCGGGCATGCTGCTCCGATAAGGCGGCGGGTTCCCGATGAAAGGAGAAAAAATCGAAGCCCGCGCGCATTATAACTTGACAAAGGCCGCCTTTGCTGGTATCCTGCTAAAAATGGACATTCGCGCGGTGCGGGACACCGGAGGAGCGAACGACATATATGGCTGAATGCCGCGGCAAAAAAAATCGATATCGGATTAGAGAAAACACGGGTGTTTCTGACGCCAGGTGTTTTTTTTAATCCGTTCGCACATTAAGAAACATTTTGAAGGGAGAAAACACATGCTCAAAAACCGCAGCCTCATCGGGCCGGACGACTTCACCGTAGCCGAAACGGACGAGCTGCTCGGGCTTGCCGGGCGCATCGTCCGGGAGCCGGGCGCGTTCTCTGGGGCTTGCGCCGGAAAGCTGCTCGCGAGCCTTTTCTACGAGCCCTCGACGCGCACGAAGTTTTCCTTCGACGCCGCCATGCTGCGCCTGGGTGGCCAGACGATCGGCTTTTCCGATCCGCTGACCTCCAGCGCCGCCAAGGGCGAAACCATAGCGGACAGCGCGCGCACGATCTCGAAGTACGTCGATCTGATCGTGGTGCGCCATCCCAAGGAGGGCGCGGCCAAGCTGATCTCCCGCTATGCCGACTGCCCGGTCATCAATGCGGGCGACGGCGGGCATCACCACCCGACGCAGACGCTGACGGACCTTTTGACCATCCGCCACTACAAAAAGCGGTTCGAGGGGCTGAGCATAGGCGTGTGCGGCGATTTGAAATTCGGCCGCACGATCCACTCGCTCGTGACGAGCTTCTCGCGCTACGAGAACGTCCGCTTCCTGTTCATTTCCCCCGAGGAGCTCGCCATGCCCGGCTACATCAGGGAGGACCTCGCCGCGCGCAAAATCCCCTACGCCGAAACGGACAGTCTCGAGGCGTCCATACCCGAGCTGGACGTGCTCTACATGTCCCGCGTGCAGCGCGAAAGGTTCATCAGCGAGGAGGAATACCTGCGGCTCAAGGACTTCTTCATACTCACCAAAGACAAGATGGCGCTTGGCAAGCCCGACATGATCGTCATGCACCCGCTGCCACGCATCAATGAGATCGCCGCCGAGGTGGACGACGACCCGCGCGCCGTGTATTTCGAGCAGGTGCGCTTCGGCATGTATGTGCGCATGGCGCTTATCATGAAGCTGCTCGGTCTGGAATAACAGGAAGCGACAGGAGGAACGCATATGATCAACGTATCCAAGCTCAAGAGGGGCATCGTGATCGACCACATCCGCGCGGGCCAGGGCTATAAGATTTTTCAGCAGCTCGGCCTGGACAAGCTCGAGGACGTCGTTGTGCTTATGCGCAACGTCGAGAGCGGCAAGCTCGGCCGCAAGGATCTCATCAAGATCGAAACCGACCTCGCGCTCAACTTCGACGTGCTCGGCCTCATCGACCCGAACGTGACCATCACCTACGTCGAGGACGGCGAACGGGTCCAAAAGGTCAAGCTTTCGCCCCCGCAGGAGGTGCGCGGCATACTCGCCTGCAAGAACCCGCGCTGCGTCACCAACCAGGAGCGCATCGAAAACGTCGCCTTCCGCCTCGTGAACCCGGAGACGAACGAATACGCCTGCGAATACTGCGACGCGCGCACGCGCCTGTGACCAAAGCCATGATCGTGCTCTATGAAAACGCGCGGCTGATCGACGCTTCGGGGGAACGCTTCGGCGCGCTCTGCACCGAGGGCGGCGTCATACGCGCCGCGGAGGAAGCTTTCGATTTCGCCTGCGATGTCCGCGTGAACCTCGAAGGCCGCGCGCTGATGCCCGCGTTCATCGATCTGCACTGCCATCTGCGCGATCCCGGCTATCCGAATAAGGAAACCATGGAAACCGGCATGCGCGCCGCGCTCAGGGGCGGCTACGCCATGCTCTGCGCCATGGCGAACACAAACCCCGTCTGTTCGACGCCGGAGCTCGTGCGCGCGAATCACCAGAAGGCGGAGAAGCTTCGCCTGTGCCGCCTGATGCAATCGGCCGCCGCGGGCGAAAACCTCGAGGACGAGATGTCTACGGACTACGCGGCGCTTTCCGGGGAAACCGGCATGCTCAGCAACGACGGCAAGACCATCTTTTCGGATGATTTCATGCGAAACCTCCTGCTCGCCTCGAAGAAATACGGCTTCCTCGTGAGCACCCACTGCCGGCCCGAGCGCAAAATCGTCGCGCGGGACATAGAGCTTCTTCGTCAAACCGGCGGCAATCTTCACGTGGGCCACATCAGCCGCGCACAAACCGCCCAAATGATCCGCGCCGCCAAAAAGGAAGGGCTGAGGCTCACCTGCGAGGTCACGCCGCACCATCTGTTCGGGTATGACGATCCGTACCGCGTCAACCCGCCGCTTCGAGCGAGAGCCGACGCCGAGGCGCTCGTCGAGGCCGTGCGCGACGGCACCGTGGACTGCCTTTCGACCGACCACGCGCCGCATACAGAGGCGGATAAGGCCGCGGGCATGGCGGGCATCTCGAACATCGAGCACGCCGCGCAGATATTCATGAAGGTGTTTTATGAGAACGATATCCCTCTGACGCGCCTGAGCGAAATGGCGTCCCTCAACCCCGCGCGAAGGCTCGGGCGCAAGGCGGGGCTGCTCGCGCCCGGCTATCCGGCCGATCTCGTGATACTCGAACCGGAAGGCGCATTTACGATACGCCGCGCGGATATGATATCGCGCTCGGCCAACACGCCCTTCGAGGGAAGGGCCGTTCGCGGACGCGTGGTTCGCACCGTCGTGGAAGGAGAAACGCGCTATGATCATGGACAGGCTCTTTAAGGACGTTCAAAGGAAAGGCCCCGTCTGCGTGGGGCTCGACACGCAGCTTTCCTTCCTGCCCGAGTCCCTGAAGAACAGGGACGCCTCGGCGGGCGAGCGGATATTCGAGTTCAACCGGAAGATCATCGACGCCGTGTATGAGGAAGCGGGCTGCTTCAAGGTGCAGATCGCCTGCTACGAGGCGCTCGGGCTCGACGGCATGAAGGCTTTCGCCGACACCGTGCGCTACGCGCGCGGCAAAGGCAGCGTCGTCATATCCGACGTCAAGCGCGGGGACATTTCCTCCACCGCGGCGCAGTACGCCCAGGGCCACTTCACGGGCGACTTTGAAACGGACATCATCACCGTCAACGCCTACATGGGCGAGGACGCGGTTTCCCCATACCATCCGTATCTCGAAAAAGGCAAGGGGCTGTTCGTACTCGTCAAAACCTCCAACCCGAGCTCCGGCGACATTCAGGATTTGGACGTCGGCGGCATGACGCTCTACCAGCGCATGGCGGAGCGGGTTTCCGCCTGGGGCGGGAAGTTCGTCGGCGAAAGCGGTTTTTCCGCCGTAGGCGCGGTCGTCGGGCTGACGTATCCCGAGCAGTTCGAGAGCATCCGCGGCCTTTTGAAGCGCACCTTCCTGCTGATCCCCGGCTACGGCGCGCAGGGCGGCACAGGCAGGGACATCGCCGCGTTTTTCCGGGACGGCGTCTGCGGCGTGGTCAACTCCAGCCGCGGCCTCATCGGCGCCCACAAGGGCAGGTGCGAGGAGGAGGGCTTCGAAGCCTGCGTGCGCGAAGCCGTGATCGCCATGCGAAAGGACATACTCTCATGGCTGTGATCGTCCAAAACACAGAGATCGCCGGGGGCATATACCGCATGTGGCTCGCGCACGCGCCGCAGGGGAACGCCGGGCAGTTCATCATGCTCCGCATCCCGGGCGCGCTCGATCCCTTCCTCGGGCGGCCGATCAGCCTGTTCGACAGCGCGGGCGATGAGTTGACGCTGCTGTATCAGGTGAAAGGGCGCGGCACCGCCGCCTTCGCCGGTTTGCCCGCCGGCGCTCCGGCGGAGGTTCAGGGGCCTTACGGCAACGGCTTCCCGCTCGTCCCGGGCGACGCCGTGGTCATAGGCGGCGGCATCGGCGCCGCGCCGCTGCACCTGCTCGTAAAGCAGCTCCGCGCGGCGGAACCGAACAGGCGCGTCGAGGTCCACCTCGGCTTTCGCGGCGAGGCGTACGCCATCGAGGCATTCCGCGCATACGCGGACAGCGTGCGCGTCGACATCGGCGGCGTCGTGACGGACGGCGTGGACTTCGCCCAAACGGCGGCCTATTACGCCTGCGGGCCGTCGCCCATGCTTCGCGCGGCGGCAAAGGCGGCGGGGGAGACGGGCGCGCGGCTCTACGTTTCGCTCGAGAAACACATGGCCTGCGGCGTCGGCGCGTGCCTGGGCTGCACCTGCCAAACGGCAAACGGGCGAAAGCGCGTCTGCAGGGACGGCCCCGTGTTCGATTTTCGGGAGGTGGCGGATGAACGATAAGCCTCTTGAAACAGAGCTTCTTGGCGTAACGCTCAAAAACCCCGTGATCGCCGCGAGCGGCACGTTCGGCTTCGGGCGCGAGTATGCGGAACTGTTCGACGTTTCCCGCCTCGGCGGCATCTGCGGCAAAGGGTTGACCCTTGACGGCAGCGCGGGGAACCGCGGCGTTCGCGTGACGGAAACCCCGGCGGGCATGCTCAACAGCATCGGCCTCGAGAACCCCGGCGTCGCGCGCTTCGTCGCCGAGGAAGCGCCGTTCATGCGAAGCCTCGGCTGCGCCGTCATCGCCAACCTCGGCGGGCACAGCGTCAGCGACTATATCGAGGGCGCACGGCTGTTGAACGATGCCGACATCGACATCCTCGAGCTCAACATCTCCTGCCCCAACGTCAGGGCGGGCAGCATGGCCTTCGGCCTTTCGCCCGGGAGCGCGGCGGACGTCACGCGCCGCGTGAAGGAAGTCGCGCGGCACCCGCTCATGGTCAAGCTCACGCCCAACGCGCCCGACCCGGTCGAGGTCGCGCTCGCCTGCGAACAGGCAGGGGCGGACGCACTGAGCCTTGTGAACACGTTCCTCGGCATGGCCATAGACGTGGATAAAAAACGCCCCGTGTTCGACAACGTCTACGCGGGCCTCTCCGGCCCCGCCGTCATGCCGCTCGCGCTTCGCATCGTGCACCAGGCGGCGAAGCGGGTCAAAATCCCCGTCGTGGGCATGGGCGGCATCTCGTGCGCGCGGGACGCGCTCTGCTTCCTCATGGCGGGCGCGCGCGCCGTGCAGGTCGGCTCCATGAACTTCGCGAACCCGCGCGCCATGCTCGATATCATCGACGGGCTCGCGCGATACTGCGAAGAAAACCATCTCGAGAACATCCGCGAGATCCGCGGCATCGTATAGGAGGCGCTATATGCAAGACAACCTTTCGATCATGAAACAGTGCGGGGCGTTCCTCGAAGGCCACTTTCTGCTCTCCTCCGGGCTGCACAGCGGCGGCTACTGCCAGTGCGCGAAGCTGCTGCGTTTTCCCGATCTCGCCGCCAAGGTGCTCAAAACCGTGGCCGACCGGGTGCGGGAGCTGAACCTCACCAAGGTCTGCGGGCCCGCGATGGGCGGCGTGGTCGTATCCTACGAGCTCGCGCGCCAGCTTGGGGTCGAAAGCATCTTTACAGAGCGCGAGAACGGCGAAATGCGCCTCAGGCGTGGTTTTTCCGTCGGCCCGGGGGATCGCGTGCTCATCGCGGAGGACGTCGTCACGACCGGCAAGTCCACCATGGAAACCGTGCGCGCGCTCGAGGAGCAGGGAGCCGAGGTCATAGGCGCCGCCTGCGTGGCGGACAGGCGCGCGGCGGACTGCGAGTTCCGCCTGCCCGTCTATGCGGCGCTCAGGCTCGACATCAAAACCTACGCGCCCGAAGCATGCCCCATCTGCGCCGGGGGAAAGCTCAAGCTCGAGAAGCCCGGCAGCCGCGAGCCGAAAAAAGATTAACCCGCTCCGCCGGACGCATACGGGCCCCTTTTGCGGCATAACTATGTGCCGGAGGCGGACTTGCATGCGCGGCGGGACGCGCGCGGGGCGTATAATCGAGATAATATACACAATCGAAGCCCGAGCGATCGATTGACTTCCGCACGGTGGAATGTTAAAATTATACAAAATATGACAGCAATCCATCTCCCTGTCATGCAGGCTCGCTTGCGCGGCGCGAAGCGCACACCAAATCCGCAATCATAAAATTTCGAACTCCTGCCCTGGAAAAGCGCATGTGCGAATGCGCTTCCATTTAATCTGTTAGATCGCTTTCCGATTGACTGTGCCGTGCCGCTCAATCTAGCGGGATGGCGTCAGCCTAAAAAAACAGGAGGTTATTCGAAATGAAGAAACTCGTTTCCCTGGCCTGTGTTGCCCTGATGCTCTTCTCGCTCGCAGCGGCAGGCGGCTGCGGCAAGGCGGAGGATGTGATCAAGCTCGGCTGGATGGGCTCTCTCACCGGAGACCAGGCTGCTTACGGCACCTGCGAGAGCCAGACTTTGAAGCTTCTGGTCGATGAGAAGAACGCCGCCGGAGGCATCCTCGGCAAGCAGATACAGCTTATTTGCTACGACACCAAGGGCGATGCCCAGGAAGCCATCAACGTCGCCAAGCGCCTGTGCGCTCAGGACAAGGTCTGCGCCATCATCGGCCCGAACGCTTCCGGCCAGTGCATCGCCATACAGTCCGTTCTGGATGAATACCACATCTCGGATATGTCCACCGTGGCTACCAACGAGAAGGTCACGGTGCAGGACGGCGTGCTCAAGGAATACAACTTCCGCGTCTGCTTCCTCGATCCCGAGCAGGGGCGCATTGCCGGGTCCTTCGTCTACGACTACCTGAAGTACACCAAGGCAGCCATACTTTACGATGTGAACGACGATTACGGCCAGGGTCTCAAGGACAACTTCATCAAGGTCTTTGAGGCAAAGGGCGGCACCATCGTGGCCGAAGAGGGCTACAATGGCGGCGATACCGACTTCACCTCGCAGCTGACCAAAATTAAGGAAGCCAACCCTGAGATCATCTTCACCCCGATCTTCTATCAGGATTTCATCAACATCCACAAGCAGGCCCGCACGCTGGGCATCGAAGTTCCCATGCTGGGCGGCGACGGCTGCGCTTCCGAGGTTCTCTTCGACGCCGCCGACGCTGTCGACGGCAGCTACGTCATCAACCATGTCTCCCTGACCGACCCTGCGGGCGAGGATTTCCGCGCCAAGTATGCCGGCAAGTATAACGGCGCCAAGATGGAGCTCAACGGCTACATGGCGTACGACGCTTTCCTGATCTGGTGCGCCGCCGTCGAGCATGCGGGCTCGGATGACGCCGAAGCCATTGCCAAGGCTTACACCGAGGTTGAGGTGGAGGGCATGACCGGCAAGATTAAGATCTCCCCGGAGAATCACAATCCCGTAGGCAAGAGCGGCTGCGTCGAGCGTATCGACGGCGTCAACAAAACCTACATCTTCGAGACCAAGATCCCCACCGAATAAACATCGTCCCTTCAGGCACTCAGACGCCTCGCAAGAGGCGTCTGAGTGAACAGTACGAAAGGAGGCCGTAATGGGTATCGGATACTATCTCCAACAGCTGGTGAACGGCATCTGCCTGGGCGGCATGTACGCCCTGATGTCCGTGGGCTACTCGCTGGTCTACAGCATCATGAATTTTTCGAACTTTGCCCACGGCGGCGTTATCATGGTCGGCGCTTATGTCGGCTACTATGCGCTGACGGCTCTGGGCTGCCCGTTCCTCATAGCGTTCCTGCTCTGCGGCGTGGGCAGCGGCCTGCTCGCCATCGTCATCGAGCGGCTGGTCTACAATCCCCTGCGCAAGCGCCACGCCCCCTCGCTCTACTTCATCATCTCCGCCATGGGCGCGTCGATCTTCCTGGAAAACTTCGTCATCGCCTCCATCGACGGCACCCCCCGGAATTATCCCGCTGTTTTTGCCAACAGCATCAGTATCGGCGGCCTCTCCCTGGGCATTGACAGCCTGCTGATGATTATCGTGTCGGCGGCCGCCCTGCTGATACTGATGTTTATCATACAAAAGACGAAGATCGGACTGGCCATCCGCGCCTGCTCCTACAATGAAAGGGCTTCCACCCTCATGGGCGTCAACGGCGACCTGGTCATATTCACCGTCTTTCTGATGGGCGGCATCCTGGCGGGCTTCGCCGGAATACTCTACGGCATGCGCTTCATCGTCAAGCCCACCATAGGCCAGGTCACCAATAAGTCCTTCGTGGCGGCGGTGTTCGGCGGCCTGGGCTCTTTGCCCGGCGCCATTCTCGGCTCGTTGCTGCTGGGCATCATGGAGATCTTCGTGGCCTCCTGGAACTCCACTTTGCGCGATCTGTTTGTGTACGCCCTGCTGATCCTGGTTTTGGTCGTCAAGCCGTCCGGCCTGATGGGCAAGGTCACCGAAGACAAGGCATAAGGGGGGAGGCAGATAATGAGTTGGTATTATATCGAAGGCATACTCATCCAATCCTGCTACACGCTGCTCATCGTGCTGGGGCTCTCCATACTGACAGGCTACACGGGCATGTTCTCCTTCGGCCACGCGGGCTTTGTGTGCATCGGAGGGTATGTCTCCGTAATCTGCACCATGGCCTTCGACCTCCCGTATGCGGTCGGGCTGCTGGCGGGCGGGCTGGTGTCCATGATACTGGGCGCGGGATTGGGCCGTATCACCCTCAGGCTCAAGGGGGACTACTTCTGCATTGCCACGCTCGGGGTGGGGGAGGCCATACGGCTGATTTTTAACAACCTGCAGCTCAACTGGAGCATAAACGGCAAGAACTTCATGCTCGACGGGGCCAAGGGCATCGCCAGCGTGCCGCTCAAGACGACGTTCGGCATATCCCTTGTGATCGTGGTCATATTTGTCATCGCCACTTCTTTCCTCGTGAACTCCAAGCACGGCCGCTGTATGCTGGCCATACGCGAGAACGAACTGGCGGCGCAGATGAGCGGCATCAACACCTTCAGCTACAAGATGCTTGCCATGTGCATGTCCGCGCTTTACGCAGGCATTGCCGGAGGGATGCTGGCCCACTACTTCGGTTATTTGCAGCCCAAGATGTTTATGATGACCAAGTCCACCGAGTATACCATCATGGTTATTTTCGGCGGCATGGGGTCCATTACGGGCTCCGTGGTCGGCACGGTATTGCTGTGCGCGCTGCCCGAGCTGCTGCGCGCCGTGGGCGACTGGCGCCTGGTGTTCTACGGCCTGGCCGTCATCGTCATCATGATCGTGAGGCCCATGGGCCTCATGGGCGGCAAGGAGCTGCGCATCGGCTACTACGTCAACCGCCTGACCAGGAAGCTCTTGAAGAAATCCGACCCGCTCCCCGGCGGTGACGAAGAGGAGGAAGCGCAATGAACGAACGCATCCGTGATGAAATCGTGCTGGAGCTCAGCCACGTCACCAAGCGCTTCGGCGGCCTGACCGCTGTGGGTGACGTCTCTTTCAAGGTCCGCAAGGGCGAGATATTCGCGCTCATCGGCCCCAACGGCGCGGGCAAGACCACCATATTCAACCTCATCACCGGCGTCTATGCCCTGACGGAGGGCGAAATCAGGTTCCTGGACAAGTGCGTCATCGCGCGCGGCGGGGTCACCTATGACGCCGACGGCGCGCAGATTCCGCACGGGAAGGCGCTGCAGCTCAAGCCTTACGACATCATGTCCAAGGGCATGGCCCGCACTTTCCAAAATATACGCCTGTTCAAGAGCGAGACCGTATTCAACAATGTTCTCACCGCCTGCCATGCGGATGCGGACTACAACGTCTTCCAGAGCCTGTGGCGCTGGAAAGCGGGCCCGAAGTGGCTTACCAAATACCGTACTCAGGAAGCGAAGCTCAGGGCAAAGACCGAGGAACTGCTCAAGATCATGGGCATCTGGAAATACAGGGATATGATCGCCGCCAACCTGCCCTACGGCCAGCAGCGCAAGCTGGAGATCGCCCGCGCCTTGGCTCAGGCTCCTGTGCTGCTGCTGCTGGACGAGCCGGCGGCCGGCATGAACCCGGAGGAGACAATGGCACTGATGGAGCTCATCAAAGAGGTTCGCGACCGCTTCGATCTGACGGTTCTCATCATCGAGCACCACATGGACCTGATCATGAGCGGTTCCGACCGCATCTTCGTTCTGAACTTCGGCAAGGCTCTGGCGGAAGGAACCCCCGCCGAGGTCCAGAACAACGCCGAGGTCGTCGAGGCGTACCTGGGGAAGGAGGAGAATGCCGATGGCCATGCTTGAAGTCCATGACCTGAACTTATTCTACGGCGGTATTTACGCTCTCCAGGGCGTCTCGCTGGAGGTGGACGAGGGGCAGATCGTCTCTATCATCGGCTCCAACGGCGCAGGGAAGTCCTCGCTGATGAACGCCATCTCCGGCCTGGTGAAGTACAAGTCCGGAGAAATACTCTACAAGGGGCAGAAGCTGCCCGCCCAGGCCAACAAGATCGTAAAGGCGGGTATCTGCCAGGTGCCCGAAGGGCGCCTGATCTTCGCCAACCTTACCACGCTGGAGAACCTTCGCATGGGCGCCTATCTTTGCGGCGACAAGGAGGGCATCGCCCGCAATCTCAAGCGCGTGTACGAACTCTTCCCCCGTCTGGAGGAGCGCAGGAATCAGATCGCCGGCACGCTCTCCGGAGGCGAACAGCAGATGTTGGCCATGGGCCGCGGCATCATGTCCGCTTCCGACCTGATCATGCTGGATGAACCTTCTTTGGGACTGGCGCCGTTATTGGTCAACACGATCTTTGACATAATAAAAGAGATCAAGCGCATGGGCAAAACCATATTGCTCGTGGAGCAGAACGCCTTCAAGGCGCTTTCCGTGGCGGACACGGCGTACGTGCTCGAGCAGGGCCGCATCACGGCTTCCGGCCGGGCGCGGAAGCTGCTTGCGGACCCCGCCATCGAGGAAGCGTACCTGGGCAAAAAGAAATAACGGAAGGATGAAAACGGAATGCTTGCTTCATTCGAACAAGTAAAGCAGTTCAACAGGGAGAACGGGGTCCGCATGGTGGACTTCAAGGTGACGGACATCGACGGGCGCTGGCGGCACATACTGATCCCCGAGCAGCGCCTCACCGAGGACACGCTGACCTGCGGCATCGGCTTCGACGGCAGCAATTACGGCTACGCGCCCGTTGAAAACAGCGACATGGTGTTCATACCGGATCTTTCCACCGCGGCGCTCGACCCCTTCGCCGAGGCGCCGACGCTCGCGATGACGGGCAACGTCATGGTCATCGCACGGCCGGACAATCACCCCTTCGATCAGTATCCGAGGAACGTCGCGCGCCGCGCCGTGGAATACATGCGATCGACCGGCGTCGCGGACGAGATGGTCATAGGGCCCGAGTTCGAGTTCCACGTGTTCGACGAGGTGCGCTACGAGAACCTGCCCCACCGGGTCGGGTACAGCGTGGATACCAGGGAGGCGGAGTGGAACAGCGCGAACGAACGCGGCAACCTCGGCTACCAGACGCCGCACAAGGGCGGCTACCACATCGACAAGCCGCAGGATGTCACCAGCGACCTTCGCTCGCAAATGTGCCTGCTGATGGAGGACATGGGCGTGAGCGTCAAGTACCACCACCACGAGGTGGGCGGCTGCGGCCAGCTCGAAATCGAGGTGGAGCTCGGCGAGATGGTCAAAATGGCCGACGCCACGATGATCGTCAAATACATCATCAAGAACGCCGCCGCCCGGGCGGGCAAGACCGCGACCTTCATGCCCAAGCCCGTGCGGGGCGAGGCGGGCAACGGCATGCACGTGCACATGCTGCTCTTCAAGGACGGGGAGCCCGTGTTTTACGACGAGGCGGGCTACGCCCAGCTCTCCGAAACGGCGCTGTGGTTCATCGGCGGGCTTCTGAGCCACGCCAAGGCGCTGTGCGCCGTTACGAACCCGTCGACCAACTCCTTTCGCCGTCTCGTGCCGGGATACGAGGCGCCCGTCACCATAGGCTACGCGCTCGCCAACCGCAGCGCGGTCATCCGCATCCCCGCTTACGCGAAATCCAGGCGGCACAAGCGCTTCGAGCTGCGCAACCCCGACGCGACCTGCAACCCGTATTACGCGTACGCGGCCATACTCATGGCGGGGCTGGACGGCGTCAAAAAGCGCATCGACCCGCACGCCATGGGCTGGGGCCCGTTCGACTTCAATCTGTACGACCTTCCCGAGCAGGAGAAGGCGAAAATAGACGCTTTGCCCGCCACCCTCGACGCGGCGCTGGACGCGCTCGAGCAGGACCACGCCTTTTTGACCGAGGGCGGCGTGTTCCCGGAGCGGCTTATCCGCCTCTGGATCGCCCGAAAGCGCGCCGAGGCCGTGGACATCTCGCGCGTGCCGCACCCTGCGGAGTTCCAGAAATACTTCGACCTGTAAGCGCGCCGGACAAAACCCGGCATCCCCGTTCAAAGCCCGCGGGAACGTATGCTCCCGCGGGCCTTGCTATGCCGCGCGCGGCATCCTTGCGCGTTTGCGCCGAAGCCCCGCCGCGAAAAAAGTTCCACGCGAAGCGGAATTTATGCTATACTTATGCATCATCAATCCCGCGCGCGGACTCCTGCGCGGGATGCGGCAAGGAGAACGTCATGGAGCTCACCAATCTCATAGGCGGTACCGCGCCCTCGCTTTCCTTCGAGGTGTTTCCGCCAAAGAACAGCGCCAATTACGAGAGCATACGCGCGGCCGTCGAAGAAGTCGCCTCGCTTTCGCCAAGCTTCATCAGCGTGACCTACGGCGCGGGCGGCGGCACGAGCGATTATACCGTCTCGCTCGCGGCCGACGTGCAGGACCGGTTCCGCCTGCCCGTGCTTGCCCATTTGAGCTGCGTCAACGCCACGCGCGCGGGCGTGCGCGCCCAGCTCGACGCCATGCGCCGCAGGGGCATCGCCAACGTGCTCGCGCTTCGCGGAGACATGCCGCCGGGAAGCGCGCCGCAGGAAAATTGGGATTACCGCTACGCGAGCGAGCTCGTCGCGGAAATCCGCGAATACGGCGGCTTCTGCGTCGGCGGCGCATGCTATCCCGAAGGGCATACGGAATCCCCCTCGCAGAAGGAGGACATACTCCACTTAAAAGAGAAGGTGGACGCGGGCTGCGCGTTTTTGACCACGCAGATGTTCTTCGAAAACAACGTCTACTACAACTTTCTTTTTAAGGCGCGGGACGCGGGCATACGCGTGCCCATCGTCGCGGGCGTCATGCCGGTCACGAACGCTTCGCAGATCAGGCGCATCGTCGCGCTTTCGGGCACGGCGCTGCCCCAGCGCTTCCGCTACATACTCGACCGCTTCGGCGCGAACCCCGCCACCATGCGCCAGGCGGGCATCGCCTACGCCACGGAGCAGATCGTGGATCTGTTCGCCAACGGCGTGCAGGCCGTGCATGTTTACTCGATGAACAACGCCTTCGTCGCGAGGAAGATCAAGGAAAACCTGTCCGAGATACTTAAATGAGCGGCTATCCTCCGATCAAAACCGTCTTGCTGCCGGCCTCGGAGGTGGAGATCTCCCTTCCCGACGCGCTGCGCTATATGGGGTTTGGCGGGGCGGAGCCGGGCGCGGAGGTCGCGGCCCTCGCGCGCGAAGCCATCGCGCTGACCCAAAAAACCGCGCGCTACGCGGCGTGCTCCCTCGCGGTGCCCGTGGCGATCAGCGGGGATGAGGTCGACCTCGGCGTGCTGCGGGTAAAAAGCGCGAGCCTTGCACGGCACCTTTCGGGCTGCGGCGCCGCTGTGCTGTTCGCGGCCACGACCGGCATGGAGGCCGAACGGCGAAGGAAGCAGGCCTCGGTCACCTCGGGCGCGCGCGCGTTCGCGCTCGACGCGGCGGGAAGC
>MWBW01000032.1 GCA_002069725.1 Firmicutes bacterium ADurb.Bin248
GTGTCCGAGGGCGTCTCCCGCCCGAGGACCGACGGCCGCAGCCTAGTGTCCGAGGGCGTCTCCCGCCCGAGGACCGACGGCCGCAGCCTAGTGTCCGAGGGCGTCTCCCGCCCGAGGACCATATCAACCCGAAATGCAGGGGACGATTCCATATCGGCCCGGAATAAAGGAGGCGAAACCATGGCGATGACGCTTACCCCAGAGCAGCGCTCGATACTCGACGGCGCTCTGGGCGAAACCAGGGCGAAGGTCATGAAAACCCTCGTCATGTACGGCGAAACGTTCGGCGCGACCAAAATGGTGCCCGTAACGGGCGAATTCGGCCACATCGTGACGAGCTTCGGCCTTTCGGTCATGAAGCCCGTGTACAAACTGATGGATGAATTGATCGCGGGCGGCGCGCTCGCGGGGCAGAAGTTCAGCGCGGACCCGCGCCCGCTCGACAAAAACGTGCCGGCGAACGCCCTCCAGAACCTCGTCTTTAAGTTCATGTACGGCAAGCAGGAGGATTATGAAAAGCAGCTCGCACAGCTCGGCATACTCGACGAGGACGCCTTCACCTGCACCTGCTATATGGACGAGGTCGGCAACACGCCCAAAGAGGGAGATGTCCTCAGTTGGGCCGAGAGCAGCGCCGTGGTCTACGCCAACAGCGTGCTGGGCGCGCGCTGCAACCGGAACAGCGGCATCATAGAGCTGTTCGGCAGCATCGCGGGCTGCGTGCCGTATTTCGGCCTGCTCACCGACGAAGGCCGCAAGGCGGCGTGGATCGTGGACGTAAAAACCGCGCAAAAGCCCGAGGCGCAGATACTCGGCTCGGCCATAGGCATGAAGGTCATGGAGGACGTGCCCTACGTGCGCGGGCTCGACAAGTTCCTCGGCAGCGAACTCAACGACGAAGCCAAAGCCTATCTCAAGGACTTCGGCGCGGCGACGGCCTCCAACGGCGCGGTGGGGCTCTACCACATCGCGGGCCTCACGCCCGAGGCCAGGGCGCAGGGCGAAGCCCTCGTCGCGCAAAACGCGAAAACCTACGTCGTAGACGACGCGGAGCTCATGCGCGTCAGGGATTCCTACCCCGTCGTCTGGAAGGACCCGAACGCAAAGCCCAGGCTCTGCTTCGTGGGCTGCCCGCACCTCTCCATAGGCCAGCTCAGGCAATGGACGCACGACATCGAAGCCGGCCTCAAACAGGCCGGGCGCGCGAAGGTCGCCGTCCCGACCGTGTTCACGACGGCGCCCGCGGTCAAAAAGGCGTTCGAGAAAACCGCGGAGGGCGAAAAGCTCGCGTCGATGGGCGTGGCGGTCTCCTCCATCTGCCCGCTGATGTACATGAACAACCCGCTCTGCGGCAAGATGCCCGTCATCACAAGCTCGAACAAGCTTCGGACCTACACGAGCGCGCGTTACCATACCGACGCGGAAATACTCGCATGCGTCACGAAGGGGGTGCTCCAATGAAACAGTTCAGGGGACGCTGCGTGGTGCCCGGCACCATCCGCGCCGAAGCGCTCGTTTCGCGCGGCGGGTTCAACACGCTCGCGAGCTTTCAAAAGGCGCTGATGTTCAAGGATAAGGACGCCAAGTGCTCCGACCAGAACAACCCCGACCTCTACGGCAGGCCCATGCACAACAAGGCGCTCTGCCTGCCGCAGACCATAGGCTCCACGACGGGCGGCATGGTGCTTTGCACCTCGGCCATGCTCGGCCAGCAGCCCGCGTGCCTGCTCTTTAGCAAACCCATCGACTCGCTCGCCGCCGCGGGCGCGATACTCGCCTACGTCTGGAGCGATTCGCCCATGCCCACGGTCGACAACCTCGGCGACGAGTTCCTCGCGTTCGTCAAAACCGGCATGACCGTCAGCGTCGGCGAGGACGGGGTGGTGACGGTGGAATGATTGCGAAAGCGATCATTCCAGCTAATAACTAATAGGTAATAGTGAATAACTGTTTGAATCGGGGCGGCCTTCGCTTGAAGCGGAGGCCCCGATCTTGATTTTCCCGTCGCAGGGGCGGATATTGCCCTCGGGCGGAAGACGCCCTCGGGCACCAGGCTGCGGCCGTCGGCCCTCGGGCAAGAGACGCCCTCGGACACTAGGCTGCGGCCGTCGGCCCTCGGGCGGGAGGCGCCCTCGGACACTAGGCTGCAGCCGTCGGAATCCGCCCCCTATGACAGATGAAAACGGCCTTCGCCTGTTAAAGCGAAGACCGTTTGGTTTACACCCGATTGTCAATTACCCATTATCCAAGCTTGTTCCCGCATCCCGCGCAGAATTTCGCGCCCGGCTGCGCCTTCGCGCCGCAGTTCGGGCAGAAGGCGGAAGCCTGCCGCTCGGGCTTCTTCGAGCCGCAGCTCGGGCAGAAGGCCATGCCCGAAGCGTTGTCCGCGCCGCAGGCGCACTTCCAGCCGCCCGCGGCCTGCTGCGCCTGCTGGGATTGCTGCTGCTGCATCTGCTGCTGGTTGGAGGAGGAGAACGCGCCCGCCATGCTGCCCGCGGCGTTCATGCCGAGGCCCACGCCCACGAAGGCCGCGCCCGCGCCCGCTTCGTTGCTGCCCGCGGCCTCGACGCCGCGCGCCATGGCGCCCTGCACGTAACCCTCGCGCACGCTCGGGTCTGAGAGCATGGCGCCGGCGTTGCGCATGTTGATGAGCTTCTGGCTCTCCTCGTCGTAGGAGAGGGAACCTATGCCCACGCTCTGCACCTGCATGCCGCGCATCTGGTTCCAGTCGGCGTCGAGCGTCTCGGCCATGTATTTGCTCAACTCGCGCGTCTTGCTCGTCACGAAGCTGATGCGCGTGCCGTCCGCGCTCATCTGGTTGATGGCGCTCTGCAGCGCCTCGAGGAACTCGTTGAGGTACTGCTCGTTGATGTCGTTGATGTCCACGTTCTGGGCGTTGCGCGGGATCGCTTCCATGTAGAACTTGAGCGGGTCGGTGACCTTGATGGAATACGTGCCGTGCGCGCGCAGGAACAGCTCGCTGTTATAGAAGCTGTCGAAATAGTTGATGGGGTTGCGCGTGCCGAATTTGATGCCCTTGATCTCCTGCAGGTTGATGAAGAACACCTTCTGCGCCGAGGAGGGCGTGCCGCCGTACTTGATCCTCTGGAACGTCTCCTTGAGCGAATCCCCGAACTGCCCGCCGAAGAGCGAGGGCATGGAGGAATGCTCCACCTTGAAGTAGCCCGGCTCCGCCGTGTAATCCACGACCTTGCCGCCGTCTACGAGCATCATGAACTGGTTGTCGTATACGTGTATGATCGAGCCGTTGGAAACCGTGTCCGCAGTGCCCTTGACGTTCTGGTTGCGCCTGTCCCCCTGGCGCACCTTCACGCCCGAAGCGAAAACGGTATTGTCCCCCATATCGCCGCACTCGACGACCTCGAGCCAGGAGTCCGCGAGCCCGCCGCCGATCGCGCCGATTACCGCCTTGATGATGCCCATAGTGTGCCTCCTTCTATTTGATGGGTCGGATGATTTTCCAATTTGAGTATATTATCCTTTTGTGCGGAGCATTTGTCAAGGCAGGGAGGGTTTGATGGCTTTTCGCGCTTGTGGTATGATATTGTATATTTACGATACGGGAGAGAGTATGTCCCTTCATCTCCTCCGGCGCGCGCTGAGGCGCGCCGCGGCCTGCCTCGTTGCGGCAGCGCTCTGCCCCGCGCTCGCGGGCTGCGCCGCGCTCGCTTTGCATCCCAAAACCCCCGTGTCGCCGCCCCCGCCATCGCCGCGGACGGAAGAAGCCGCCTCCCCCGCGGCAGAAGCCGAACCGAGCCTGATGATCAGCGAGGTTATGGCGGACAACGCGACGTATTTCCTCCAGGGCTTCGCGGACTGGATCGAACTGTTCAACCCGGGCGACGCCGCGGTCGATCTCTCCGATTATTATATTTCCGAGGATGAATTCCACCCGTACGCGTACCGGCTGCCCGCCGCCGCGCTCGAGCCTGGCGGCTTTGCCGTGCTCGTCTGCGCAAGGGAGCTCCCATTCGGCCTCGCGAAGGAAGGCGGGACGCTCGTTTTGACCCTCGCGGGCGGCAGCACCGCGGACGTTATCGAGTACCCCGCGCTCGGCGAGGACGAATCGTACGCTTCCGGGGAAATATGCGCGCGCGCGACGCCGGGTTTCGCCAACACGCAGGAGGGTTATTCGGCCTACCGCGCCGGGCTGCCGCCCGGACTCGTCATCAACGAGGCGCTTTCGAAGAACGCGGGCGCGTACGCCGTGAACGGGGAATATCCCGACGCGGTCGAGCTCAAAAACCTCTCGGACGCGCCGGTCGAGCTTTCGGACTACTTCCTTTCGGACGACGCGGACGATCTTCTTTTGTGGCGGCTGCCCTCCATGACGCTCGCGCCCGGCGAGCTCATCGTTTTCCCCGCCACGGGCGACGCGCTGACCGGCGCGCCGTTCAGGATCGGCTCGGACGGCGAGGCGCTCTATCTCACCAAAGCCGACGGCTCCGTCGCGGACGCGCTGCTTGTACCCGCGCTCGCGGCGAACGTCGGCTACGGCAGGGCGGGGGATGCGTACGCGCTGTTCCAGCCGCCCACGCTCGGCTTCGAGAACGCGCAGGGCACGCAAACCCCGCTCGAAGCGCCGGCGGCCTCCCTCGCGCCGGGCATGTACGCTTCCCCCGTGACGGTGGCGCTCGCGGGCGAAGGGGAGATCTACTACACGCTCAACGGCGCGGAGCCGACGAAAACGCGCGGCAGGCTCTACGACGGGACGCCCGTCGAAATCGCGGCGACGGCGTCGCTTCGCGCGCGCGCCTATTCGGGCGACGCCGCGTCCCCCGCGGCGGCGTACTGCTACTTCATCGGCGAGCCGGACTACGCGCTGCCCGTTTTGAAGCTCACCGCGCCCTACGGCGCGGTCACGGGCGGCGGCAGCATCTACGAAAATTACATGGGCAGCCGCGAGGTGAAAGCCAACCTCGCCTTTTTCATCGGGGGCGAACAGGAATTTTCGCTCGACTGCGGCGTCTCCATGTTCGGCGCGGGCAGCAGGGAGCTGCCCAAGAAATCCTTCAAGCTGCGCTTCCGGAAAATCTACGGCGACGGAAAGCTCGCCTACAACATGTTCGAGGGGCTGGGCATAGGCGCTTTCGACGCGCTGGTGCTGCGCTCGGGCAGCGAGGACCAGAGCCGCGCGCTCTTTCGGGACGAACTGATGACCTCGCTCGTGGGCTTCTCCGACATGGATACGCTCCACGTGCAGGCGTATCGCGCCGTCAACCTCTATATCAACGAGGAATATTTCGGCATCTACTTCGTGCGCGAATGGGTGCGCGAGGACTACGTTGCCGCGCATCTGAACGTGAGCGAAGCGTCCGTATCGATCGTCGAGGGATGGGAGAGCGCCATACGCGGCTCCGCCGAAAGTTACCTGGAGGCGCTCGACTACTGCCGCGAAAACGGCGACCTTTCGGACGACGCGAAGTGCGCCTTCGTGCTCGATCGCATCGAGGAAACGAGCCTGATGGATTATTATATCGCGCGCGCTTACGGCGGGGATCAGGATTTCGCCAACATCCGCCACATCCGCTCCTCCGAGGGGGACGGCAAATGGCGCGTCGTGTTCTTCGATCTCGACTGGGCGTTTACCGGGTCCTCCGGGGACGGCCCGTTCCACGTGCTGCTCGGCGCGAGAAAAAACCTTCGCGGGCACAACAACGTCATGATGCGCGCGCTTTTGACAAACGCTTCCTTCCGCGCGCGCTTTCTGGCGCGCGTCGGGCACGAGCTTGCGACGACATTCTCAACCGAAAACGTGCTCGCGCGCATCGACGGGCTGGAGCGTGCGCTCGAGGCCGATATGCCTTACGAGTGCAGGCGCTGGCGAAGGAGCATGGAGAGCTGGCGCGAAAACGTGGAGCGCCTGCGCGATTTCGCGCGCGACGGGCGCGGGAGCGCATCCGGCCGGGCGGGGTTTCTCGCCGCGGACGCGGCCGCGGCGTTCGATATGACGGAGGAAGAGATCGCGGCGTATTTGAGCGGGGTAATTGACAATTGAGATTTAACAATCAAGAACGCCGCTCGAGAGGGAGAGTCTTTTTCCTTTTGAACCGTCCCCAACGACTCAAAGGAGAGAAATAAGATTGTTTCGCGCCGACCGTCCCCGTTGTTTTTCCGGCGATGAAACCCCGCCGCTGCGGCACTCCCGGCCGTCGGCCATCCGTGACAATTGACAGACTGTTCATTGCCCTGAATGGTTCTTTATTATATAATTTTCCACATGGGTATCAAAGCTGTTGTTTTCGATATGGACGGACTGATGTTCGATACCGAGCGCGTGGCGGCCGAAGGCATGCTCGAGGCGCTGCGCGCGCAGGGCTTCGAGGCCGATGAGCGGCTGCTTGAGAAGCTGCTGGGCGTCAACACCGGGGATACGCTTCGCATACTCGGCGCGCATTACGGCGGCCGCCTCGACCCGGAGCGCGCGCTCTTCGATATGGACGCGTATCTCGAAACGTATACTACCGCGCGCGGCACGCCGGTGAAGCCCGGTCTCATCGCGCTTCTCGACGCGCTCGACGCGCGCCGTTTGCCCCGCGCGATCGCCTCCTCGAGCCCGATGCGGCGCATACTCCGCAACATTGCGTCGGCGGACCTCGCGGGGCGCTTCGACGCCGTCGTGAGCGGCGACGACGTTTCGCGCGGCAAGCCCGAGCCGGATATTTTCCTCGCCGCGGCGCGGGCGCTGGGCGTCGCGCCGGAATATTGCATGGCGCTCGAGGATTCCCCGAGCGGGGTCGAGGCCGCCAAGCGCGCGGGCATGAAAACCGTCATGGTGCCCGACCTGCGCGCGCCCGACGCGCGGGACCGCGCGGGGCTGTTTGCGCTCGTCCCTTCTCTTTTTGAGGCGATCCCGCTGCTCGACGGGGAGGGCGGATGATATGACGGCGCTGCTGCTGGTCGTCATCTACGCCGCCTTCGTCGGTCTCGGCCTTCCGGATTCGCTGCTGGGCGCGGCGTGGCCCGTCGCGCACGCGGACCTTGGCGTCGCCGTCTCCGCAGCGGGCCTGGTCAACATCGTGGCCGCCGCGGGCACGGTCGGCTCGAGCCTTCTCTCCGAGCGGCTCATCCGCCGTTTCGGCACGGCAACGGTCACGGCCGCGAGCATATTCACGACATCGATCGCGCTCATGGGCATGGGCTTCGTGCGGCGCTTCCCGGTCATGCTGCTGCTGGCCATTCCGCTCGGCTTCGGCGGGGGCACGGTGGATTCCGCGCTCAACAACTTCGTGGCGCTCAACTACAAGGCCAACCACATGAACTGGCTGCACTGCTTCTGGGGCGTCGGCGCGACGGCCGGCCCCATGGTCATGGCGCTGTATCTCGCGAGGAACAACTGGCACGGCGCGTACCGCGCGGTGTCGCTGACGCTTCTTTGCATCGCCGCGCTCGTAACGGCGTCCTTCCCGCTCTGGAAGCGATTCCCCTCCGTCTTCGCGCACGGCAGGGGCGCCAAGCCCATCCCAAAGTCGGTTCTGCTCCGGACCCCGGGCGTGTTCGCGGCGTGTTTTGCCTTTTTCTTCTACTGCGGCGGCGAGTTTGCCGCGGGCCTGTGGGCGAGCAGCTACTTCGTCGAGGTCCGGGGCGTCGCGCCCGACACGGCGGCGGGCTGGGCGTCCATGTACTATTTCGGCATCATGGCGGGCAGGCTCCTCTCGGGATTCGCCGCGCTCAGATTATCGGATAAAACCCTCGTGCGCATCGGCCTCGCGCTGATACTCGCGGGCGTCGCGGCGCTGCCGCTGCCTTTCCCGGGCGCTTTGCAGGCCGGCGCGCTCCTGCTGATCGGCCTCGGCTGCGCGCCGGTCTTTCCTTCGCTGGTCGACGAAACGCCCAAGCTTTTCGGCGCGAAAAACTCGCAGGGCGTCATGGGATTGCAACTCGCCTTCGCTTATGCGGGCGGCACGCTGCTCTGCCCGCTTTTCGGCTGGCTGACGCCCCTTATAGGTCTTCACGCTTGGCCGCTGTACCTTGCCGCGATGTTCGTCCTGCTGACCGCCGCCATCGAATACGCGCGGAAAAAGGCCGCGAGAGCCGCTGCGCAAGCCAAATGACCAAAATACGTATTGGATTGCACCGGCGTGGGATGCTATAATTCGAATATGAACAAGCTGCGCCCTTATCTCAAATACGCGCTTTTGCTGCTGGCCGCGGCGTTCCTCGCCGTGGGGATACTTCGGCAGGAATATCTCGCCGTGCTCAGGAAGGCGGTCATGATCTGCCTCGAGTGCATCGGCATAGGGTGAGGGCATGAAGAAGATCTGGAGCTTTCTGACAAAACGGCCGGTCATACAGGGTTTCTGGGCGCTTTTCACGAACTCGCGCCTGGGCAATTTCTTCAACGGAGCCATCTACACGGGCGACCTGAAGGCGGTGTGCGTGCCGGGGCTCAACTGCTACTCCTGCCCCGGGGCGACGGGCGCGTGCCCCATAGGCGCGCTGCAAGCCCAGCTCGGCGGATGGAAGCGCGGCTTCGCGTTCTATACGGCGGGATTGCTGATCCTCTTCGGCGCGCTGTTCGGAAGATTGATCTGCGGCTTTTTGTGCCCGTTCGGCTTCATACAGGACCTTCTGTACCGCATCAAAACCAAAAAGAAGCTGCGCGTCCCAAACAAGCTCGACACGCGGCTCCGCTATATAAAATACGCCGTACTCGCGGTGTTCGTCATCATACTGCCCATCTTCCTTGTCAGCGAATACGGCGTGAGCACGCCGTGGTTCTGCAAGCTCATCTGCCCCGCGGGCACGCTCGAGGGCGGCGTGCCGCTGGTGCTGGGCAACCCGGACCTGCGCGCGTCCGTGGGACTTCTCTACGCGTGGAAAATCACGCTGATGCTCGCCATACTCACGCTGTGCGTATTCCTCTCGCGCGCGTTTTGCAAATATCTCTGCCCGCTGGGCGCGATCTATTCCTTCTTCAACCGGTCGAGCTTCTACCGCATGAAGCTCGACGAGGGCAGGTGCACCCGCTGCGGCGCGTGCTCGCGCGTCTGCCCCATGGACATCGACGTGCCGCACGACCTCGACGGGCCGGAGTGCATCCGCTGTCAGGAGTGCAAGCATATCTGTCCCCACGGCGCGATCCGCTCGGATTTCGCCGCGGGAATCAAGCATAAGGAGGCATCCGGACATGCTGCGGATTGAATCGACGTGCAAGGTGGACCGTCTTTCGCGGGAAAACGCGCCCGCCGCGCGCTGCAAAAGCGGGGACACGGTCACATTCGCGACCGAGGACTGCTACGACGGCGCGGTTTCCCGGCGTGGGGAGAGAAGCTGTGACGCGCGCATGGAGAACCCGGCCACGGGGCCGCTCTTCGTCGAGGGGGCGATGCCCGGCGGCGCGCTCAAGGTCGAGATCCTTTCGATCAAAACCCGCCCATGGGGCGCGATGGGCACATACTTCGGCAAGGGCGCGTTCCGCAAATACGAGGGAAACTACGAGATGCGCGCGCTTGAGTTCGACGGGGACTTCGTGACGGTCGCGGGACACAGGCTCAGGCTCGAGCCCATGATCGGCGTCATCGGCGTCGCGCCCATGGGCGAGGCCGTGCCGACGGTCACGCCCGGCCCGCACGGCGGTAACATGGACTGCTCGCGCATCGTCGCGGGCTCGAGCATATACTTTCCCGTGGCCTGCGAGGGCGCGCTGCTCGCCATGGGCGATCTGCACGCGCTCATGGGCGACGGCGAAGTGTTCGGCTACGGGCTCGAGGTTTCGGGCGAGGTGACGGTGCGCGTGAGCGCCGTCCCCAAAATGACGCTCGCGCAGCCCCTCCTCCTTGAAGGCGGGCGCGCCATGGCCGTCGCCTCCGCCGAAACGCTCGACGAGGCCACGGATCTCGCCGTGCAGGCGCTCTACGAACTTTTGCTCTCGCGCGGCGCGGACCGCGTCGAGGCGGGGCTTCTGCTCTCGCTCAAGTGCGACGTCGCCGTCTGCCAGATCGTCGATCCGCTCGTCACCGTGCGCGCCATGATACCGCGGGAGTTTTTAGCGAACGGCGGATGGTGAACGGCGAACGACCTTCCGATTCGAAACGGAATTTCGCTTTAAGAAAAGGCTTTTAACGGCTGAATCAATCATAAAACAGGCTTTCCATCTATAAGGGAAGCCTGTAAAAATGACGGTTGTTCACCATTAACCATTGCCTGTCGGCCGGAACATCCGACGATCCGCCGTCATGTGTTCCACTGCCCCGGCAGCCTGAGCTTGGGCATCTGCGGGAAGCGCCTGTCGTATTCGTCCACCGCCTCCGGCGGCAGCTTTTCGAAGGTTTCCGTTTCATAGAACTTGCCGCGCACGCCCGCGAGAGCGCCGGGGCGCAGCTCCGCGCCCATGAACGCGGGGAAATTCCTGCCCTGCGGCGTCGTGATGCCGTAGACCTCGCACGGGCGGAAGCCGAAGCGCGGGTAATAATCCGGCTCGCCGTAGATGATGATGGCCTTGTGCCCCGCCTGGCGCGCGAGCGACATCGTGTGCGCGAGCAGCGCCGATCCCGCGCCTTTTTTCTGAACCGAAGGGTCGACGCACAGCGGGCCGAAGGTCAGCACGGGCGTTATTTGATCCTCGCCCTCCACGCGCGCCTCGGAGTACCAGATGCCGCCCACGATGCTCCCGTCGAGCTCGGCCACGCGCGAGAGCGCGGGGATGTAGGCCGGGTCGTCCCTGAGAAGGTGGATGAGATAGTGCTCGTCGCAGCCCGGACGGTGCAGGTTCCAGAAGGCGCGCTTGGCCGCGAGCTCGGCGGCGTAATGATCCGCCGGGGTCTCTTCGCGTATGACGAGTCTTTCAAGCATGTATTTGTCCCGCATGATCCGGCTCCTTCCAGGCGTTTGCCGGTCGGGGCCGGACTATGCCGTCCTCCATAGTATTCCTTCACTCGCGGAACTGATACTGATAGAGCCCCGCGTAGATGGCGTGATTTGCCATAAGTTCGTCGTGCGTGCCGCGCTCGGCGATGCCGTCCTTGGTCAGCACGATGATCTCGTCCGCGTTCTTGATGGTCGAGAGCCTGTGCGCGACCACGAGGCAGGTGCGCCCGCGCGAGAGCTCCGCGAGAGACTGCTGTATGAGCATCTCCGTGGCGTTATCCAGCGCGCTCGTCGCCTCGTCGAGTATGAGGATCGAGGGGTTTTTGAGGAACACGCGCGCAATGGAGATCCTCTGCTTCTGCCCGCCGGAGAGCTTGATGCCACGCTCGCCCACGTTGGTGTCGTAGCCCTCGTCGAGGGTCATGACGTAGTCGTGTATGTTGGCCTTCTTCGCGGCGTCGATGATTTCCTGCTCGCTCGCCTCGAGGTTGCCGTAGGCGATGTTCTCGCGTATGGTGCCGTTGAAGAGGAACACGTCCTGCTGCACGATGCCGATGTTCTTGCGAAGCGCGTAGCGCGTGAGCTCGCGTATGTCCGTGCCGTCTATGGTGATGCGGCCGCTGTCTATTTCGTAGAAGCGCGGGATCAGGTTGCACAGCGTGGTCTTGCCCCCGCCCGAGGGGCCCACGAGCGCCACGGTGTGCCCGCGCTCGATGTGCATGGTCAGGTGGGAGATGACCTTGGCGTCCTGGTCCGCCGCGTCGGAGTTGAGGTAGCGGAAGCTCACGTCCTCAAAGTCGATCGTGCCGTTGAGCGACTCGGCCTCGACCGTGCCCGTATCCTCCTCGTCGTGCACCTCCATGATCTCATGGAACCGGCGGAAGCCCGTCATGCCCTCCTGAAGCTGCTCGAAGAGCGACACGAGCCGGTTGACGGGCTTGAGGAAGAGCGTGATGTAGAGCAGGAACGCCGCGAACTCGCCCGTGTCGATTTTGCCGTTGTAGAAGAACAGCCCGCCGGCCACGAGCACCGAAAGGTAGAGGAAATCGTTGAACAGCGCCATGCCCGAGCTGAACATGCCCATCGCGCGGTACGCCCGGCCGCGGGCGAGCTTGAAGCGCTCGTTGGCGCGGTCGAACTTGCTGTTCTCGTGCGGCGCGGCCGTGTAGGAGCGCGAGACGCGGATGCCCGCGATGGCGGTCTCCACGTTGGCGTTGACCTCGGCGACCTCCTCGCGGGTCTTGCGGAAGGCCGTGTTCATCTCGCTGCGCATCCTCCAGGCGAAAAGCACCATGAAGGGCAGTATCGCGAACACGATCAGCGAGAGATACAGGTTGATGCCCGAGAGCATGACGAACGCGCCCACGAGCATGATGCCCGAGATGAACAGATCCTCCGGCCCGTGGTGCGCGAGCTCGCTGACATCCTGCAGGTCGCTGATGATGCGGCTCATGATGGAGCCGGTCTTGTTTTCATCGAAGAAGGAGAAAGGGAGCCTTTGCAGGTGCATGAACATGTCGTGGCGCATATCCCCCTGCATGCGCACGCCCACGATGTGCCCCCAATACTGGATGACGTAGTTGAGCCCGGCCTTGAACAGGTAGATGCACAGCAGCACCGCCGCCCACACGAGCATCATGCGAAGCTCCCTGTTGGGGACGTAGGTGTTGATGATGTTCTTGGCGATCATCGGATAGAACAGATCGCATACCGCCACGAGGAAGGAGCAGGCCATGTCGGTGAAGAAAAGCTTCCGGTGCGGTTTGTAGTAAGAGATGAATTTCCTGAATAGATGCATGTTCCCCTCATCCGTCGTCCGCGCGCCGCGGCGCATTCGTAGGGGCGGATTCTATATCCGCCCGTAAACTTCCACATCCGCCCCGCGGATTGCCGATTCTAAAAGGGTCAATCCCCCTTATGAAACGATGTCGCCCTGATGGGATATGAGCGCCGCGTCGAACACGCCCTCCACGCGCAGGAACTTCTCGACGAAGGCGGTCTCGTTCTCGCGCAGGCGCACCTCCATCGTGAGCTCTATGCCGTCGCGCTGCACGGTCTTGCTCTTGAGCCTGCCGCCGGGAAGCTGCTTGACGAGCTGCTTGATCTGGCCCGAGGCCGCCTCGTCGTAGTGGATGATCAAAAGATACGGCTGCGAGCCCTTGCCGCGAAGCGCCGAGAGCAGCAGCATCACCACGCCTATGACCACGGCCGCGATCACCGCGATGTCGAAGAACTTCGTGCCCACGGCGATGCCCTCGCCCACGGCCCAGAACATGAACACCGTGTCGATGGGGTCCTTGACCGCCGTGCGGAAGCGGATGATCGAGAGCGCGCCCACCATGCCCAGCGAGAGCGCGAGGGAGTTGTTGATGAGCATGAGCATCAGGCTCGACACCATCGTGAGCATGATGAGGCTCACGTTGAAGTTCCTCGAGTACATGACGCCGCCGAAGGTCTTCCTGTAGATGAAGAACAGGAAAAGGCCTATGGCCAGCGCGATCACGAGCGTCGCGACGACCTGAAGGGGACTCAGCGTGGTCCTGAAAATATCGCTGAACGTGAAATCCATAAACGCGGTTCCTCCTTAATTCACAGCTCGAACTTGCGGCACAGGGCGTATTTGCTAATGGCGCTGCGCGCGTGGGAATCGATTTGCAGCAGCGCGCGGATGTATGTGGGCAGATACCGGTTGAACTTGACCTCGAGCACCATGTCGTACCCGTCGACGACCGGAAAGGTCGGCACGTTGGGGTCGAACAGGGCCGTCGAGCGGTACCCCGTGCGCACGTTTTTGTCGAAGGTGACGCGCACGTCCTCCACGGGGAAAACATAGGCCTCGCGCGCGTAGTCGACGAGCACCACGGGCCGGAGGGGGCGCAGCGAGAACTCGGCGAACATGCGCCTCGCGAACGGCTCCGGGCGGCGCAGCAGGAAGGTGTAGTCCCCGCGGCGCAGGGTTTCGTATTCCGCGCGGCAGAGCATGAGCGAGTGCTTGCGGATGTAGGTGGACTCCTTGTGCTTGCACTCGAGCTTGATGGCGTCGTCCCTCATGTTGTAGATGCGGATGCGGAACTTATCCCGGCTGTCGTCGCCGTCGAGCTTCTCGCGAAACGCGCTGTCGTCCGCGTCGTCGAAGTAAAGGCTGCGGATGAAGTATTCCCCGCCATTTTTCGCCGCGTTTCGATCCTGCTCCATTGTAAGCGAGAGCTTGCGGCGAAGCAAGGTATAATCGCCCTGGTTGATATAATATTTCAGCTCGTGCCGGTAGCCGCTCTGTGCTTTTGCGCTCATCCGAACACCTCCCGCATGTACGCGTCCGAAAGGCCGAACTCGGCCTGTATCTGCCCCTTGATGGCCGCGGGCCGCTCGTTGGCGAACGTGTGCATGAGCTCGATCTGCCTGAGGAAGCCCTCGTAGGAGGCGATGTTCTCGTTGTGCTGCTTCACCCCGAGCCACGTGGGGGAATTGAACTTCTCCCGCTCCCGGGCGATTTCCGGCTCCACATAGCCGTAAAGCTCGTCGATGAGCGCGTTGACGCGCTCGGGCGCGTAGATGGTGTTGAGCAGCTCCGCGAAGCGGCGGCAGAACGCGTCCCGCCACTCGGGCACCGCGAGCAGCTTGTTGAACAAATCGCTGCACGGCCTCGAGGACAGCCGCCGGATCGAGAGCGTCTTGTGGTTTTGCTTGTTTTCGCTCGCGCCGAAGCTCCAGCAGAAGTCGTAATAGATCCACTTCCACTTGCCCCCGGGCAATTTATAATACTGGATGTTCCACGTGTCGGAGTTGGCCGCGTAGATCTCGCAGATCATGTAGTCCATGAAGCTCGAGAGGTCCACCTGCGCGTCCACATGGGCGTAGGCCGCGTCGTCGTTGAGGTCGTGGCTGTTCAAATAGCTCATCAAGTCCGCCCACTCCCCGGTCGTGCCGTAGAAGGCGGTGTCCTTCGATTTGATGATGTCCATGTCCGTGACGTTGTCCGTGTTTTCGTGCTGGGCGACGAAGAAGCGGTTGCGCTTTTCCTTCATGAAGTAGACGCCCCAGTATTCCCCGTTGAGATAAAGCACATAGGGCTTGTACGCCTGATAGAGCACGTTCACGTCGCTGCCCGCGAGAAGCCCCGTGGCAAGCTCGTCCCGGATTTTACCGTTGCTCTGGTCCTGCCCGCCCGCGCGCAGCACCACGGCCTTGTATTGCGTGTAGGGCAAATTCTCGAAGAAGGGATACTCCATGCGGTCCCTGCCGTATTCGTCGCGCGCGAATACGTTGAAGCCCTTCTGCGCGCGCCCGCGCCCGAAGGCGCCCGCGATGCGTATGCCCACGTTCTGGGAGAACACCTCTTTGCCGCTCTCGTCGAACACGCCGAAGCCCGCGGGGCGCTCCCAGAGCTCCGGGTGGGACTTGCTCTTGTAGAACTGCGCCGTGGTGAGCGAATCCCCGAACTCGAGGTCGGGATTGTAATTGTCGCCGTAGGCGTAGATGCCTATCTCGCTGCTCCAGAGGTTGTCCGGATCGGTCACAAGCGTCACCACGGGAAGCTTGTGGTCCGCGCCGTCGGACTTAAAAAGGAACGTGCCGCTCGCGGTTTGGTTGGTGATGTACCCGTCGCGCACGGATACCGCGCGCACGACCGTGTTCTTCGAGGCCGTGATCGGCCCCGCATAGACCGGCGAGGAGGCCGTGGGCGTCGTGCAGTCGAGCGTATAGTGTATGGTTTCGCCCTCGGGCACGATGATCGCGATCTCGATCTGCCCGTCGTAAACGCCGGGCGCGCTCGAGAACGACGGCACCGCCGTGACGCCCGCGTAGCCCTGTCCGTTGGCCGCGCCGAATGTGGAGTCGGCGAAATAGGCGAGCTTGCCCGCGCCGTCCCTGCCGTAGCTCACGTCGTTGAGGAACGCGCCGGACTGGAGCTTGTCGAGCATCATGCCTTCGGGGGAAAACAGGCAGACGGTATCCCCGTCCCGGCTGATCGCGAAGTTCGCGTGCAGCTCGTTGCCCTCGTATTTGTCAAGCTCCGAGGCATATACGACGAGGTAGCCGCCCGCGGGTATGAAAACGTCCGGAAAAACCCACTTGCCCGGGTTGTTGGGGTTGTTGGAAAGCGCGTAGCCCAAAAGAGAAACCGGCTCGGCGCCGGCGTTGTGGAGCTCAATCAGGTCGTAGCTGTTCCCGTCCGCGGCCGCCTTCGCCGAGATGTTCGCGCCCATGATCTCGGAGAGCGACAGCGTCCCGCGCGGAAAAGCGTTGGCCGCCATGAAGGCGGAATAACCCTCCTCGTCGTTGGGATAGCCCGGCGTCGGGTGCGTGTTGAAGCCGAATTCGCCCGCCCCGTCGGGCACGCGCGCGAAGGAGGAATCCGTCTCCTGCGACGGGTAGCTCACGCTGTCGAGTATCGCGCCGTTTTTCGCGGTGAGCACCACATCCTCCCCGTAGGCGCGGAGGCCCAGCGGCGCATGCAATTCGCCGCTCTCCGAGAAGCCCGCGTTGCCGGAGCAGAAGATGAGCAGATAGCCTCCCGCGGGCACGATGGTCCCCTCAGGAAAAACGTATTTCTTGGGCTGCGTGAGCGTATCCGAAAGCCCGCCGCCCGAAAGGTCATAGTCCTTGTCGGTCGAATTGAAAATTTCAACCCAGTCCGAATACGCGCCGTACGCGTCCATGACCGTGGTGGAGTTCGAGGCCATGAATTCGTTGATGTACACGCCCGCGTCGATCTCGCTCATGAGCGTGGCTTCGTACGCTTCTATGCCCGCCGCGTCGTTCGGGAAGCCCGGCGAAGGCTCCATGGAAACCCACGAGCCCGAAGCGTCCTTGGCGTAGCTCAGGCCCGAATCAACGGCCTTCAGCACAAGCGTTTCGAGCGTGTTGCCAGAAGCGCCGAACAGCACCACGCTGTCGGAGGCCGATATGCGAAACGGCGCGTGCAGCGGCCCCGCCGCCTCGCCCGAGCACCAGAGCACGAGGTAGCCGCCCGCCGGCACGCTCGTTCCCGCCGGGAACACGTACTTAACGCCCGCGGTCACATCGTCGCTCACGCCGAGGCCGCCGATGTCGAGCGCCTCTTTGGCGGTGTTGCGGAATTCGATCCAGTCGGGATAATCCCCGTTCGGGTCGGCGACGGAGCCCTTGTTGCTGGACATAACCTCGCTGATCTCGAGCGCGGAAATCGAAGCCTCCTGTTCGGAGGCGTGATTTGAGAGGTAAATTGCGATGACGACGATCGCAAGCGCCGCGGTGAACAGCGCGAGCAGCGCGCGCGCCCTGAGTTTCATGCGCCCATCACCACCGGTATGAACTCGAGCAGCGCGGCCACGATGCGCTCGGGCTTCTCCTCGTGCACGAGGTGGCCCGCGTTGCGCACGACCGCGGAAGCCGCGTTGCGCAGCGACGCGTGATAAACTTCGGCCCCGTGCTCGGCGGGATGCCAGCGATCCTCCCCGCCCTGGAGGATCAGCACGGGCGCCGCGATCTCGCGAAGCGAGGAAAGCACGGGCTCGTCGTCGTAATATTGGAGCGACATGCGCACGGCCCTTCTGGCCGCGCCGTCGCAGACGGTTTTATAATAAGATGTCACGACCTCGGGGGTGATGTTGGTCAAATCGAATACCGCGTCGTGCAATAGCTTTTCGACGGTGCGCACGTTGTACAATACGCTCGCGAGCAGGCCGAACACGGGGCTGTCGATCATGCGCACAGCCAGCGGCATTTCGGGCGTAATGCCGCCGGGGGTCAGCAGCACGATTCTGCCCACGCGCGAAGGCGATTCGTGCGCGAGGCGCATGGCGTAGGCGCAGCCCATCGAAAAGGCGACGAAATGCGCGCTCTCGATATGCAGCGCGTCCATGAAGGCGCGTATGGCGTAGGCGTGCTCGTCTATGGTATAGCCGAAGGTGTCCGGGCGCGAGGAATAGCCGTGGCCCGGCAGGTCGAGCGCGATGACGCGGTAATAATTGGCGAGGCGGTCGAACACGCCGCGCCAGGTGTACAGGGATTGCCCTATGGTGTGCACGAGTATCAGCGGCTCGCCTTCGCCGGCCTCGAGATAATGAAGCTTGACCGCCTCGCGCTCGCCCTCCGCCTGCACGAAGGCCGCGGGCTCGTCCGGCGTCCCGAGGGCGGCCGCCCCGTCCGCGGCCGCCTCGGCCGCGACGGCAGCCTGCCGCGCGGCGGGCGCTGCGGCCTTTTTCGCGCGGTGCGCGAGCTCGGGCGCGGGCAGCAATATTTCGGCATACTCTCCCGTGCTTTCGGAATTGATGAACTTCTTGACCTCAAGCGCAAAACCCACGGAAATCCTCCCGTCCGCCCGTGCGGAACACGGCGGATACATAATCAGCTTATTTTACTATCTTTCCACAACCTTTGCAAGATTGAAACCCCTCTGGCAAAGAATGGTCACAATATGTTAACAGCGGGAAGGGGCAAAAACGCCGGAGCGCCGGCGCGGTCGTACCCCCGGCCCGGCCCTCCCCGCCCCGCCGCTTTTATCATGCGAACGGGGGATCCCCGCGCGAACGCGGCGATCCCCCGGCTCTGATTTGGGTTTTCCCGGGGCTGATCAGCCCTCGGTTCCCGCGTACGCCTCCCGCAGAAGCGCTTCCATCCCCTCGGGCGTAACGGGCTGCGGGTTGGAGCCGGTGCAGGCGTCCCCGACGGCGCGCGCAGCGATCTCGCCGACCTTTTCCTCGAACTCCTCCCGCCCGATGCCGAATTCGCGAAGGCTGCCGGGAACGCCGAGCTTTCCCCGAAGCTTTGCGATGCTCGCGCACAGCGCGCGCACGAGTTCGTCCTCATCCTCCCCGGCCCCGGCCGAAAGGCCCAGGCCGCGCGCAATCTCGGCGTAGCGCCGCCTGGCCTGCGGGTTCTTCGCGTTGTAGCGTATGACCACGGGCAGATAGATCGCGTTGGCGCAGCCGTGCGGTATGTGCCCGGTTGAAAACGCCGCGCCGGTCTTGTGCGCCATGGAGTGGCAGATGCCCAGGAGCGCGTTCGAGAACGCCATGCCCGCTATGGTCGAAGCGTAGTGCATCTTCTCGCGCGCGGCCTCGCCGCCTTCGACGGAATCCGGGAGGTACGCGTAGACCATATAGATCGCCTTGAGCGCGAGCGGGTTCGTGAACGGCCCCGCCTGGAGCGAAACATAGGCTTCGACGGCGTGCGTGAGCGCGTCCAGGCCCGTGTGGGCGGCGAGCGTCGGCGGCATGCGCACGGCGATGTCGGGATCGACTATGGCGACGTCCGGCGTGATCTCGTAATCCGCGAGCGGATATTTGACGCCGCTCTTATAGTCCGTGATGACCGAGAAGGCCGTGACCTCCGAGGCGGAGCCGCTCGTCGAGGGGACGGCCGCGAAGCGCGCGCGCTCGCGAAGCTTCGGGAAATTGAAGGGCACGCAGAGCTGCTCGAACGTCGCCTCGGGATGCTCGTAGAGCGTCCACATGGCCTTTGCCGCGTCGAGCGGCGAGCCGCCGCCTATGGCGACGATCCAGTCCGGGCGGAAGCGGCGCATCTCCTCCGCGCCGCGCATCACGGTTTCGACGGAAGGGTCCGGCTCCACGCCGTCGAATACGACGACGTGCATGCCCGCCTCGCGGAGGTACCCTTCGGCCATGCCGAGAAAGCCCGTCTCCTTCATCGAGCGGCCGCCGGTCACGAGCATGGCCTTCGTGCCCTCGAGCGAGCGCAGCGCCTTCAAAGAGCCGCGCCCGTAATAGATGTCCCTTGGCAGAGTGAAGCGCCTCATAAACTAAAATCTCCCGCGTTTTTGCCTAGTTTGGCATGCGCGGGGGATTACTATGCCTTTGCGGACCGAAGCCGGGGCGGCGCGCTTCTTCGATTCTACAAATTCGCGCCGTTTTCCGCGATCACCTTCGCGAAGAAGCGGAACGAATCCTTGGGCGTGCGCGCGAAGCTCGCGTAGTCGACGTACGCGGGGCCGAAGCGCTCGTCGTACCCGGACCCCCACTCGAAGTTGTCCAAGAGGCTCCAGTGGAAATAGCCGCGCACGCCGCGCCCCAAACGAATCCCTTCGGAAAGCTCATATCGTTTCCTCCGCCATTTTCAGCAGCGCGTTCTTGATGAATTCGATGTTGCTCTCGTCGAAGATCACATCGCGCTCGGTGTGGAGGCGGTCGAGGTAGAGCAGGCCCCGTTTCGTGCGCTGCAGCGCGGCGATGCCCACGCCTTTTCGAAAGTTCACCTGGTCGGAGGGATAGAAGGTTTCCTTTGCGTAGCCGATTTCGATCCGCTTCCCGGCGCTCGGCGCGAAGCACGCGCGAAGCCGCCGCTCGAGCCCGTCGGGGCAGTTCTTGGGCAGCGCGAGCAGTATCGTATCCCCGTCGGACACGCAGTCGAGATTGAGCACGACCGCCTCGCGCCGCGCGCGCGGATGCTTCAATGCGAAGCACGCCGAGCCGAGCACGCCGAGCTCCTCGTTGTCGAAAAGGACGAACGCGACGTCTCCGCGCCGCTCGGGCGGCAGCGCGAGCGCGGTTTCGAGCACGCCGATCACACCTGAGGTGTTGTCGTTGGCGGTGTGTTTGTTGGCGGGGCCGAACACGAGCAGGCCTGAGAAGGCGATCATCACCAGGCTGAACAGCGGCAGGAAGAACCCGCCCGTCCAGCCGAACAGCACGGGCAGATAGGCGATGCCTATGGCCGAGAGCACGATGAGCGCCGCGAGCGAAAACTGATAGAGCATAAAAAGCGGCACGTTTTTGGGCGTGATGAAGTTCGGCAGCGGCATGGCGGCGCAGGTGTCGTAGTGCGCGGTGAAGATGAGCTTCGCGCGTTCGGGATCGCCCAGCACGAGGTTCCTGCTCATGAACAGCACGCGCGAAAGCTCGACGCGCGGGCAATAGCCCTCTCCCTCCAGCGCGGAGGATACGAATTCGAGGAAAGCGCGCTTGCGGCCAAGCCCCTTCCTGATCTGATAGTGCGCGAGTATCTTGCGGGAAAGCTCCGTCATACGCCGCACCGGCCCGCCCCGCCGACCCAGCGCCCGGAAGCGCCGCAGGGCAGCACGAGCCCATCCCGCGATATGGGAAGCCCCACCTCGTCCGCCTCGGCGCGCCCGCCGCGCCCTTTGAGCGCAACCTCGAGTATATCCCTGAGCACGCTCGGCGCGAGGCCGGTCGTGTAGGAGTTGATGAGGAAGAAGCGCGCGTCCCCGCAAAGCAGCCGCGCGCACGCCGCGACGAGCGCGTACAGGTCGTCCTCGATCTTCCACATCTCGCCCGTGGGGCCGCGCCCGTAGCTGGGCGGGTCCATGAGGATGCCGTCGTAGGTCCTGCCGCGCCTTTCCTCGCGCAGCGCGAACTTCATGGCGTCGTCCACGATGAAGCGCGCCGGCTTTTCGGAAAGGCCCGAGGCCGCGAGGTTGTCTTTCGCCCAGGCGACCATCCCCCTGGCCGCGTCCACGTGCACGACCTCCGCGCCCGAAGCCGCGAGCGCCGCCGTCGCGCCGCCCGTGTAGGCGAACAGGTTGAGCACGCGGAGCCGCCTTCCCGCGCCGCGCGCAATCTCCCCCATCCAGTCCCAGTTGACCGCCTGCTCGGGGAAAAGGCCCGTGTGCTTGAAGCCGGTCGGCCGCACGATAAAGCTCAGTTCGCCGTAGCGCACGCGCCAGCTCTCCGGAAGCTTCTTTTTAAATTCCCAGTGGCCGCCGCCCGTCGCCGAGCGGATGTAGACGGCGTCCGCGCGCTCCGCCGCGCCTTCCCCCATGGGCCAGATGGCCTGCGGGTCGGGCCGCAGCAGCACAACGTCGCCCCAGCGCTCCAGCTTGTTGCCGCCGCCCGCGTCGAGCAGTTCGTAATCCTGCCATTTATCCGAAATATACATCGTTTCCTCTCACGGCCGGTGCCGGGCGGGCGATATCCGCCCCTACACGAATTTGCGCGCGGCGGCGTCCCTGATTGTCAATTGTCAATTATCAATTCCCCCCCCCGTTCACGCCCCCGGCATCATGCTCAATAAAAAGTTCGAGCGGTAGAAGAAGTTCGAGAACAGCGACCCGTCCACGAGCTCTGTCACGAACGCGAGCTTGCCCGCCAGGACGATGAGCACCAGCGGCAGCAGCATGAACAGCAGGAATACCGCCAGTATGCCGCGGATGAGCCCTAGGCCGCCCGCGAGCAGCTGGTCCCCGGCGCGCAGCCGCGGAAATTTCCACGCGTAATCCACGCCGTTGATGAGGAAGCTCATCAGCGCGCGGAAGAGCGCGAAGAAGCACAGGAACGAGATGATGCTGATGAACACGCGCACGATGGTCTGGTTGAAATAATCCCCGAGCGTGGTCACGCCCTCGCCGGCGAAAGCTTCCTTGGCCATGTTGCGGTTGATCTGCTTGGCCATCGGGTAGGGCAGGTCCGCGCTGTCGAGTATTTCGGCAAGCTCCGCCGCGCCGATGTTTGAAATATCGGTTTTCGCGAGCTCCACGTCCCCCACGTACTCGCTGCCCTCGGTGTAATAGAGCATCTGGTTGTAGAGGCTCTGGTTCGCCGTGATCGCCTTCGCCCCCGCGGGCAGGAAGATGAGCGCGAGCAGCCACGAGAGTATGTACGCCGCGATGGACAGCAGCGTCGGGAGGAAGCCCCGGTAAACCCCCGAGAGCACGAAGAAAACGAACACCGCGAGTATCGCCAGATCCAGCAGGTTCATGGAAGCGCCTCCTTTCCTGAGAATAGAATGCCGTTATTTGAGCGAAATCAGCCGCGACGCGCCTTCCGTCGTGACGAGCACGCGCTTCTCGTCGAGCTTCTCGGCGCCCGTGCACGCGAAGCCGAGCGGGTAACTCGCGAGCGCTTCGCCCGCGGCGCCGAAGGCGTACAGCGCGTCCCGCGTAACGGCGTAGAGCTTGCCGCCCGCGGCGAAAAAGCTCAGCGTCCCCTCGGGCAGGTAAACTTCGCGCGCCGTAGCCAGGGCGATGTCTCCCTCGGCCGCGCCGTAGAGCTTGACGCGGGAGGCGGTCCCCTCTTCTTCCCGCGCGGCGTAAACGAACAGCGGGTTCGCGCCCGCGGTCGAATAATCCGCGAGGCGGTAGCCGTATGTCAGCAGGCGGTACGCCTCGCCGCTCACGCCCGCGTCGCAGCGGATGAGGTGGCTCGTGCCCGCGATGAAAATGCTCTTTTGCGTGAACACGACGCGCTCGACGAGCTGCCCCTGAACGGTTATGACCCCGCTCATAGAAGCGCGCGGCGTGCCCCCGCCGTCCACCTCGTAGGTGTAGGTCGTGATGGTGTTGACCGGCACGCTGCCCGAGGAGTCGAGCATGAGCGTCCAGAGCACGTCGCCCGTGGAGGTTTCGCGCAGGCCGCAGTCCAAAAGGAGCTCCCGGCCCTGGTCGATCATGTCGATGAACGCGCCCGCTTCGTCGTATACGAGCACCGCGACGGCGCCCGAGGCGTCCTGCCGCATGACGGCCGTGTGCGTCGCGCCGCAGCGCATGGCGAGCACCGCGCCGCCCGCGTCTATGGTTTCGCTCACGCCCAGTATCTGCACGTTGCTGCCGGAGTAAAGCGCCGTCTGCGCCGAGGAAGCGCGCATGACGACGTCCGTGGCGCCCAGCTTCATGGTCTTTGCCTTATCGGAATCCTCAAGATCGTGGTAAACGAGGTTTTCGCCCTGAATATAATAGAAGCCCTTCCCCGTGAAGGCATAGACCGCGTCGCGCCCGAAGGGCAGCTCCGCCACCGCGCCGAAGGAATCCTTCTCGCGCACAAGCGCCGCGATGCCCCAGACCACGCCCGCGAGCAGCAGCGCCCCGAGGGCGAGCAGCCCCACGCGGCGAAGCGTCAGCGCCTTGTTCTTGGAGTGGAACCTTCTTCTGGCCATCAGTCCCCCATGATGAGCCGGATCGCGCCCGGGCGGACCGAGAAGGTCGCCGGGGCCTGTCCGATCAGCTCGCCGTCGAGTTCGAGCGGCGCAGTTCCGCACTGCGCCCGCACGCTTTTCGCCTTGAAGTAGATGAAGTGCTTCTTATCCTCCAGGTGCCCGCCCCTGACGTAGCGGGGCAGCAGCCGCAGCAGGGTGAGCCGCGAAACCGCTTTGACGATGCACACGTCGAGCAGCCCGTCCGCCGCGTTTGCGAGGGGCGCCACGCGTATGCCGCCCGCGAAGCGGCTGCCGTTGGCCGCGGAGAAGAGCGTAACTTCGAGCTCGAAGCTCTCCCCATCGTCGGTTTCGACGCGCACCCGCGTGCGCGAGAGGCGCATGAGCGCGCGCAGGATGCCCAGCAGGTAGGGCAGCATGCCGTTGAGCCGCTTCTTGTATGTTTCGGTGTGGCGCACCACGTCCACGTCGAAGCCGAAGCCCGCGACGTTCATGAAGAATTCCCCGTCCGCGTCGCCCGCGTCCACGGGCTTCGCCCTCCCCTCGAGCAGCAGCTCGACGAGCCGGTCAATGTCCTCAGGCAGCTCCATGCCGCGCGCGAAGTCGTTGCCCGTGCCGAAGGGCAATATGCCAAGCTCCGTTCCCGGTTCGCCCGCGAGGACGCTTGCCACCTCGCGCAGCGTGCCGTCCCCGCCGGCGGCGACGAGGCAGGTTTCCCCCGCCGCGAGCGCTTCCCTGGCGAGCGGGATCGCATGTCCGGCGTATTGGGTATACGCGAAGCCGTAGTCCGCGCCGCGCGCGTCAAGCAGGCGCCTCGCCTGCTCGAAGCGCGTCCTCCCCCGGCCGGAGCCGGAGATCGGGTTGACGATGAAATAGAGCCGCCTCATCGCGCGTCCCCGGGCAGCAGCACGTTGAGCGCGCCCGGCAGCACGCGGAACACCGCGGGCGTAGACGAGCGCAGGTCCCCGTCGTAATCGAGCACGCAGGCCTCCCCGGTTTCGACGCGCAGCTCCTTCGTGCGGAAATGGTGCACGATGGGATTTTTGATGTGCCTGCCCTTGAGGAAACCCGGCAGCAGCATGAGGAAGCGCGGCACGCCGATTTTTTCAACGTACACGCAGTCGAGATATCCGTCGAACAGATCCGCCATGGGCACGGCGCGCATGCCGCCGCCGAAATATTGACCGTTGCCCACGGTGAGTATGATGGCTTCCGTTTCCACGCGTTCCCCGTCGTGCTCGATGACCATACGGATCGGCCGCAGGTGCTTGAGCGCGTCGAGTATGCCCAAAAGGTACGGCGTCATGCCGCGCGGGTGCTTTTGCTTGTGCTTGAGCGTCTTCGCGAGCACGTCCGCGTCGAAGCCGAAGCCCGCGACGTTGATGAAGAACAGCCCGTTGGCCTCCGCCGCGTCCATTTTGACGATGTTGCCCGCGACGAGGTTGGCCACGGCATCCGCGGGCTTCGCGGGGAAGCGCGCCACGCGCGTGAGGTCGTTGCCCGTGCCCAGGGGCAGCGCGCCGAGCGCGGCGTCGGTATAGACGAGCGCGGAGGCCGTCTCGCTGAGGGTGCCGTCCCCGCCGACGGCGACGACGCGCCGGCAGCCGGAGGCGACCGCGTCCGCCGCGATTTTGGCCGCGTGGCCGGGATATTCGGTATAGACCGCGTCGTACGGGACGCCCCGCGCGGCGAGCAGAGGCTTGACGGCTTCGAATTCCGCTTTGGCACGCCCGGAGCCGGATACGGGGTTGACGATGAAAAGGAATCGTTCCACAGGCTTCTCCGATTCGTAAAGCTGGTTGTACATGGTTTATCATAATCCAAATCGCCCTGATTGTACAGGTTGTGCGTGTAAAAAAGCTGTGACGCATGGTATAATAAGCTGTATGAATCTGGTTTCGGAGGTTTTTTATGCGTTTCGTCAAAGCTCACGGTCTCGGCAACGATTTTATCATCGTGGACGACAGGCAGGATGAATATACCAAGGATCTGCCTGATCTCGCGCGCAAACTCTGCCACCGCCGCACGGGCGTCGGCGCGGACGGGCTGATGTTCGTTCGCCAAAGCGGGGATTGCGACGCGTACATGCAGCTTTTCAACAGCGACGGCAGCGCGGCGCCGATGTGCGGCAACGGCATACGCTGCTTCGCAAAGTACGTTTACGACCTCGGCATCGTGAAAAAGGAGAGCTTCACTGTGGATACCATCGCGGGCGTGCAGCGCATCGAACTTCGCACGCAGGACGGCCGCGCCCTGGCCGCGCGCGTCAATCTGGGCAGGCCCGAGCGAAAGAAGCCGCTCATCCCGATGCTCGGAGAAGGCGAGTGCGTGCTCGAGAAGCTCAACGCGGGAGGGAAGGTCGCGACCTTCTCGGCGATCCTCCTGGGCAACCCCCACGCGGTGGTGTTCGTGGAGGAGCTGCCCGCGCACGAGGAACTCTGCCGCGTCGGCCGCGAGATCGAGCGCGCGCCGATTTTCCCCAAGGGGGCCAACGTCAATTTCACGCGCGTGATCGATAAAGAAAACATCGAGGTGCGCACATTCGAGCGCGGCTGCGGCGCGACCTGGGCCTGCGGCACCGGCTCCTCGAGCGCCGCGGTGTGCAGCGCCATCGCGGGCTTCACGGGGCGAAGCGTCACGGTGCATCTGATGCTCGGCACGCTCGACATACTCTGGGATGCGGACGGCAGCGTCTATATGACCGGCCCCGCGGAATTCGCGTTCGAGGGCGAGGCGTGCTGAACGTCCTCTACGAGGACAACCACCTTTTAGCGGTGGAAAAGCCCGCGAATCTGCCCGCGCAGGCGGACGCCTCGGGGGACGCGGACCTGCTTTCCATCTGCAAGGCGTACGTCAAGGAAAAGTACCGAAAGCCCGGCGAGGTTTACCTAGGCCTCGTGCACAGGCTCGACCGGCCGGTCGGCGGCGTCATGGTGTTCGCGAGAACGTCCAAGGCCGCCGCCCGCCTCGCAGCGCAGTTCGCCTCGCACCGGACCGGCAAGAAGTACGCGGCGCTCGTCGAGGGAAAGCCCGGGGCGCGCGGCCGGCTTTCGGGCCACATACTCCGCGACGAGGCTTCGGGCAGCGCGCGCATGGTTCCCGCGGGTACGGCCGGCGCGAAGGCGGCGGCGCTCGCGTATTGCCGCTGCACGGCGCGGGGCGGCCTGACGCTTGTCGACGTATCCCTTTTGACAGGCCGCCACCACCAGATCCGCTGCCAGCTCGCGGACGCGGGCTTCCCCATTTGGGGCGACCAGAGGTATAATCCCCATGCGATGCCCGGACAGCAGCTCGCGCTCTGGGCGTACGCGCTCGAGATCGAGCATCCCGTAAAGCGCGAGCGCATGGAGTTCGCCTCAACGCCAAAAGGGAGCGCCTGGGCGCCGTTCCGGGAAGAGCTCGCGGCGCTTCGCACGGGCGCGCGCCCCGTTTATCTCGACGCGGACATGCTCTGCGTCGACAAGGACGCGGGGCTCGGCGTCGCCGAGGCGGACGGCGGGGATTCGCTCGAGGCGCGGCTCAAAATTGCGCTCGGGGGAGACGTCTATCCCGTTCACAGGCTCGACGTGGGAACGAGCGGCCTCGTGCTGTTCGCAAGGAACCCCCGCGCGAAGGACGCGCTCGACGAGGCGATCAAAACGCGGGCGATGCGCAAATACTACCATTGCGAGGTATACGGCAGGCCCGAGCCGGACGGGGCGGAGCTTCGCGCGTGCCTCGTCAAGCACGCGGAAGCGGCGCGCGTCGAGGTTTACGACGCCATGCGCCCCGGCGCGAAGGAGATCGTCACGCGCTACCGCACGCTGGAAGCCAAAGGGGAAACGACTCTGCTCGAGGTCGAGCTCGTCACCGGGCGCACGCACCAGATACGCGCGCACCTCGCGCACGCGGGCTTCCCGCTCGTCGGGGACGACCGCTACGGCGACCGTGATCGCGACAGGATCGCCGGCGCGAAGGGGCTGGCGCTCCGGGCCGTGCGGCTCGAACTGAATTTTCCGCGCGGGAGCTTCCTCGAGCGGCTCGACGGAACCATACTATCAATTGAGGATTGACGGATGCAGAACTACGGCGTATTCGACATCATAGGCCCGCGCATGGTGGGCCCGTCGAGCTCGCACACGGCGGGCGCGGCCAAGCTCGGGCTTATGGCGAGGAAGATCGCGGGGGAAGATGTGAAAAAGGCGAAGATCACGCTCTATGGCTCCTTCGCCACGACCGGCCCCGGCCACGGCACGGACAAGGCCGTGGTCGCCGGCATACTCGGCCTCGCGCAGGACGACCCGCGCCTTCGCTATTCCATGCTGCTGGCCAGGGAGGCCGACGTGGACGCGACGGTCGAGCTTTCCGACGAGCCGGTCGACCACCCGAACACCGCCAGGATCGAGCTCGAGGGCGCGGACGGCAAAAAGACGCTGCTGATCGGCCAGTCCGTGGGCGGGGGCAACATACTCGTCACGAACGTCAACGGGCTCGAAATGAAGTTCTCCGGCGAGTATCCGACGCTCATCGTGCGCCACACGGACGTTCCCGGCGTCATCAACATGGTGACGCTGATACTCGCCAAGGAGCAGATCAACGTCGCCTTCATGCGCGTGTTCCGGCAGGGCAAGCGCGGCGGCGCGTGCATGGTGATCGAGACCGACACGCCCGTAGGCGAGCGCGTCAGGCAGCTCATCAAAGACTGGTGCGATCCGGTCACGGAGGTGTTCTCGGTATGAAGGATTATACGTTCCGCAAGGGGATCGAACTGCTCGCGCTGTGCGAGCAGGCCAAGCTCCCCATAGGCGAAATCATGCTGCTGCGCGAGCTCGACGAGAGCGAGCGGAGCCGCGATGAAGTCCTCGGGGAAATGGCAAAGAACCTCGAAACCATGCGCGCCTCCGTCGAGGAGGGGCTTTCGGGCGGGCTCAGGAGCGTATCCGGCCTCACGGGCGGGGACGCGGCCAGGCTTCGCGCGCACGCCGGGGCGGGGGAATCCCTCTCGGGCGGGCGGATGCTCGAGGCCGTCGCGGCCTCCATGGCCGTGGTCGAGGTCAACGCCTCCATGGGGCGCATCGTCGCCGCGCCCACCGCGGGCGCGAGCGGGATACTGCCCGGCACGCTCCTGGCCTGCGCCAAGCGCAGGGGGTGGAGCGACGAGGCGCTGCTCCTCGCGCTGTTCAACGCGGGCGCGGTCGGCCTCGTCATCGCGAAAAACGCCTCCATCAGCGGCGCGGAGGGCGGCTGCCAGGCGGAAACGGGCGCGGCCGCGGCCATGGCGGCCTCCGCGCTCACGGAGCTTTCGGGCGGAACCCCGGCGCAGTGCCTGCACGCCGCCGCGATGGCGTTGAAGAACGTCATGGGCCTCGTGTGCGACCCGGTCGCGGGCCTTGTCGAGTGCCCCTGCATCAAGCGAAACGCCATAGGCGCCGCCAACGCGCTCCTGTGCGCGGACATGGCGCTCGCGGGCATCGAAAGCCTGATCCCGTTCGACGAGGTCGTGCTCGCGATGAAGAGCGTGGGCAGGCTCATGAGCCCGGATCTTCGCGAAACCGCCAGGGGCGGCGTCGCCGCGACGCCCACCGCGCGCGCCATCGCCAAACGGCTGGAGGAATAGCATGAAGCGTCTGCCGTTTATGCTCGCTTTTCTCGCCTCGCTGCTCGTGATCGTCGCGCTGCTCTTTACCTCGCTGCAGCTTTGCATGAACGACGAGGGCTGGTATTACAGACAATATGAGAAAATGAACCTTTCCGCGCGCATCGGCATCTCCACTGCGGACATCACCGAAGCGCTCATGCGCCTCGTCGATTACATGGAGGGCCGCGTCGAGTCGATCCAACTGGTTGTCACGGAGGACGGCGAGGCGGTCGAAATGTACAACGAGCGCGAGACGCTGCACATGCTCGACGTGCGCGCGCTCTACCAGGCGTGGCGCACGGTCCGTGATTTCGGCGCGCTCGCGGCCGCCGTGCTGCTGCTTACGGCGCTGTATCTCACGGAAAAAGGCGCGCGGCTGCGGCTTGTTTCCCGCGCGTTCCTGTGGGCCTCGGCCGCGTTCGGCGCGCTGCTCGCGGCGCTCGCGATCTTTGCGCTCGCGGATTTCGGCGCGTTCTGGGTCGCCTTCCACCATGTGTTTTTCGACAACGACCTGTGGCTTTTATCCTACCAAACCGACCGCATGATCCGCATCTGCCCGGCGGAGCTCTTCAGCGGCATCATCGCGCGCTTCGCGCTGCTCTTTTTAATCCCGTTCGCGGCGCTGCTCGCGCTGTCCTTTTTCGGGAAGCGCACCCCGCGCAAGGCGGCCCCCGCGCCGGAGGGAAACCCCGATGCGCTATGAGGAGCTCGCGCGCATGCGCGCCGGGGAATACCGTAAAAAAGAAAACCCCGTCACGCTCGGCATAGAAAGCTCGTGCGACGAAACCGCGGCGGCCGTGCTTCGGGGCGCGCGCGAGGCGCTCTCGTCGAGCGTGTACACGCAGATCCCGCTGCACAGGAAATACGGCGGCGTAGTGCCCGAGCTTGCCTCGCGAAGCCACGTCGAAAAGATCGGCGCCGTCGTCACGGACGCGCTCGAAGGAGCGGGCGTCGCGCTTGCGGACGTCGACGCCATCGCCGTGACCAACGGCCCCGGCCTCGTGGGCGCGCTGCTCGTGGGCCTGAGCTACGCCAAGGGTCTCGCCTACGCCGCGGGAAAGCCAATCGTCGGCGTCGACCACATCGCGGGGCACATCGCCGCGAACTATCTGACTTATCCCGACCTCGCGCCGCCCTTCGTCTGCCTCGTCGCATCGGGCGGGCACAGCCACATCGTGCTCGTCGGGGACTATTGCCGCTTCTCGCTGCTGGGCAGGACGCGCGACGACGCCGCGGGCGAAGCCTTCGACAAAGTCGCGCGCGCGCTCGGGCTTCCCTATCCGGGCGGGCCCGCGCTCGAGGCGCTCGCCAAAGAGGGCGACCCGTTCGCATACCGCTTCCGCACGGGGTTCGCGCAGGACGATTCCTTCGACTTCAGCTTTTCCGGCGTAAAGACCGCCGTGGTCAACCTGCTGCACACGGCGCAGCAGCGCGGCGGGGAGGTCCGGCGCGCGGACGTTGCGGCGAGCTTCCAGAAGGCCGTCGTGGACGCGCTGTGCGTGAAATCCGTGCGCGCGGCCAAGGCTGCGGGCGTCCCGGCGCTCGCGCTCGCGGGCGGCGTGGCCGCCAACGCGGCTCTGCGCGAGGCGCTGCGCCAAAGGGCCGAGGCCGAAGGGCTCCGCTTCTGCGTGCCGGAACCGCGCTACTGCGCGGACAACGCCGCGATGATCGCCTGCGCGGGCCATTACGCGCTCATGCGCGGCGCGCCGGACCCGCTTTGGCTCAACGCGCATGCTTCGCGCGAGCTTGCATAATCCAAAGAAAACTGCATAAAGAGGCTCGAACGGCGCATAGAAGTGCGCCGTTATGCATGCGGGCCTCCCTGGTGGGAAATGTGGGCAAGCCCCGGAAAAGCCTTGCGCGCAAGCCCCTGAAAATGTGGATAACCATGTGGGAAACGTGGGAAAGTCCGTTTAGCCGGTCACGAATATTCCTGCAGCGCGCGCGGCAACGTCTGTCCAAAAGCGCGGGAAATGCCCAAAAGCGGGTGTTTTGGATTCATAAGCGCAGCTTTTACAAAATATCTTCATTATGAGGTGATTTGTATGGCGCGCGCAGTTCCCGACAGGCTTGTGCGCAGGCTCATGGGCGTTTTGCCCGCGATCGCGGTGATACTGGGCGCGGGCATGCTCGTTTCCGCTTTGATGAACGCGGGGAGCGCGCTGCCCGTGTCGAGCGAAATGACAC
>MWBW01000033.1 GCA_002069725.1 Firmicutes bacterium ADurb.Bin248
TTCTTCCGTCCCGCACCCGGAGGGACTGCACCGTGCAGCCGAAATCCAGCACATCCGCATATTCGCCGCGCGCGTTCCCGAGGCGAAAGCGCGTCACGCGCGCGCCGTCCCTTGTCGTTCCGAAATCGAAGGATTTGATCATAATGGCCTCCGCTGCGCGTCGCGCCGCTCATGCGGCGACGCGGTCTTTTCGGAATATTATATCAGCTTCGCGGGGCGCGGGAAAGCGCGGCGGGGAATTTATCCAGGCGGGAGGCCGTGTTTACATCGTCAGGAACTCCAGCGCCCGCGCGCGGACGGGCTCCAGAATCGAGAAATCCATGGCGGACACATAGACGCGCTCGAGCACGTCGTGTATGGCCTTGGAGAGCGCCACCTGCTCCTGCGCGAGAACGATAAGCTCCCGCGCATGGAAGGCGAGCGCGCGCATGGCTTCCTGCTCGCGCGCGGGGACGCGGCGGTACGGCGCTTCGACGATCTCCGCCGCGCCCGCGGACGCGTCGTGGAACGGATTGGCGCAGCTCACGCAAAGCCCGTCGCCGGGCAGCAATATGTGCTCGAGCTTATCCGCGCAAACGGAGCAGGGGCAGAGTATCATGCGCCGGTTCGCGTCCCGCGCGGATATCCTCACGCGCTCGAGAAGCAGGTGGGACGCCGCGCCCCACTCGTCCGTGACGACGAGCTTTCTTTGGCAGAGCGCGTCTATGGTGCCCTTGAAAAACGCGACGCGGCCGACGGAAACCGCGCTCAGCAGCCGGTATTCCGGGATTTGCCGCGCCCCTTCGTCCAAGGGAAGGCGGATGTTCTGCGCGAGCGCGCGCACGGCCGCGTCGTCGACATAGCGCGCGGCTATGGCGCGGCAGCGGCGAAGCAGCGTGCCCGCGGCGGCGATGTAGGCCGAAGCCTGCGCGTGGCAGTCGTTGGCCTCGTCGCTCAGGCGCATGATCTCGCCCTGCCGCGCGCGCAGCGTTCCCTCGTCCCACGCGTCGCCCGCGTTGAGCAGTATGTCGCGCGCGCCGGGATAGACGGGGTCGAGCATATGCGGCGCGGTGCCGTCTATGACCGCGCGCCCCGTGGTGCGATCGATTACCGCGTCGAGAGAATCCGGATCGCTCGCGCAGGGGATCAGCTCCGCCTCGTGCCCGGCCTCCTCGAGCGCCGAGGCGACTTTTTTCATGAGCGTGCTCTTCCCGCTGCCGGGCCCCCCCTTGATGAGCGCCGCGCCGGGACGGTCTTTGGCGAGCAGCTGATCGAAATAGGAAACGAAGCCCTTGTCGGTCTTGCTCGCGAGAAAAAATCGGATCGGGTCCCGCTGAACCATATATGCCCTCCCTCACTTTCCTAAAATACTTAACATAGTATGTTGCATAACTCATTTCATGCGACAGGAGGCGATCCCTTGGTCACGCTGACCTACGTCCACATATTGTTCGTCGCGCTCATACTTGCCATGCTCGCCCTGATGGCGTTTCGAAAAAGCATCGTTTTGCCCTGCGTCGCCGGCATACTCGTCATGGGCTGGGCGGTAACGAAAAGCGCGGTGGGCGGCGTGCAGGCCCTGTTCAACGCGCTCATCTGGTCCGGCAACGAATTCTGGGGGATCATCGTGGTGATCTCGCTGGTCACGGCGATGTCCAAGGCGCTTTCCGCGCTCGGCGCGGATGTGCTGATCATACGCCCCGTGAGCCGCTACATGAAGAACAGGAGCGTGACGTTCCTGCTGCTGGGGCTCATCATGTTCGCGGTATCCATCTGCATCTGGCCCTCGCCCGCCGTCGCGCTCGTGGGCGCCATCATACTGCCGCTCGTGCTCGAGACGGGCATCCCCGTCGTGTGGGCCGCCGTGGCGATGAACCTGTTCGGCCACGGCATCGCGCTCTCGGGCGACTTCTTCATACAGGGAGCGCCCACGATCACCGCCAAGGCCGCGGACACTTCCGTCGGCGCGCTGATCCACGAGAGCATACTGCTCTGGGCGGTCATGGCGGTCGTGACGGCGACGGTCGCCTTCATCATGTTCCGCCGGGATGTGAAAAAGCTGCCTCCCGTTAAGGTGGAGCGCACGGCCTCCCTTGAGAAACCCCGGCCCGCCGCGCGCGTGATGGCCGTCGTGACGCCGCTCGCCTTCGCGCTCGACGTCGCGCTCATGCTCGTCTTCAAACTGCAGGGCGGAGACGCGACCGCGCTCGTGGGCGGCACGGCGCTGGTCATACTGTGCGCCGCGACCTGTCTCAACGGCGGCGTGAAGAAGGCGCTCGACAGCGTCATCGACCACATCAAGGACGGGTTCGGCTTCGGCATAGAGATTTTCGCGCCCGTCGTGTTCATCGCGGGGTTCTTCTTCCTGGGCAGCGCGGACGGCGCCAAGGCCGTGTTCGGCGGGGAGTCGACGGGCATCATGAACGACATCGGTCTGTATCTCGCGCAGAACGTGCCGATTTCGCGCGTGCCGGTCGTGCTCGCGGAGGCGCTCGCCGGCTTCGTGACGGGGCTCGACGGCTCCGGCTTCTCCGGCCTTCCCATCGTGGGGGCGACGGCGGTCACGTTCTCGCAGGCCCTGCCGGTCAACAGGGAAATGCTGGCTTCCCTCGGACAGATCATCACCATCTGGGTGGACGGCGGCACGCTGATCCCCTGGGCGGTCATACCGGTCGCCGCGATCTGCGGCGTCAAGCCCGAGGAGCTCGTGCGAAAGAACATGCTGCCCGTGTGCGCGGGGATTTTCGCGACGATCGTCGCCGCGTGCCTGCTTGTGTAGCTTTGCTTGGTTATATAAAAAAAGCGGCGTGAGCCGCTTTCAGCCCATCGGCAAACCGTATAAATTACGGTTTGCCGATGGGCCGAAGGCCCTGGAACAGGGCTTTTTTGCGGCGCGCCTCAAGAGCGCGCGGGCGGTCCGCCGCATGGGTGCAGGCTAATTTGCCTGAAAACAGGAAACAAAATGGCCGTTTCCCAAATCCGTCAGCGACGGCTCTTCCGTGCGGCATCGATCGTCGGCGCACCAGCAGCGCCCCGCGAAGCGGCAGGCTTTTTCCGGCTCGATGGGCGAGGTGATTTCACCCTTGAGTATAATCCGTTCCCTCCTGTTATGCAGGCTGGGAATGGGGATCGCCGAGAGCAGCGCCCGCGTGTACGGATGCAGCGGATTCGTGAAAAGTTCTTCGGCGGGCGCCTTTTCTACAAGCCGGCCAAGATACATCACCGCAATGTCGTCTGAAAAATGGTTTACCACGGAAAGATCGTGCGTAATGAAGATATATGTCAGATCCAGCCTTTCCTGCAAGTCGGACAGCAGGTTTAAAATCTGCGCCTGAATGGAGATGTCCAACGCGGAAACCGGTTCGTCGCATACGATAAATCTCGGATTGAGCGCCAGCGCCCGCGCGATGCCTACGCGCTGCCTGCGGCCGCCGTCCAGTTCATGCGGATAAGCGTTCATGAGGCGTTCGGCGATGCCCACCATTTCCGCCAGCTCGAGCACCCGCGCCATCCGCTCGCGCTTATCGCGGATGATTCCCTGAAGCTTCATCGGCTCCTCGATGGTCTGCGCTATGGTTTGCCGCGGATCGATGGAGGAAAACGGGTCCTGAAAGATGATCTGCATCTCGCAGCGCAAGCGCCTCAGTTCCGCCGTGGACAGCTTTCTGATATCCGTTCCCTCAAACAGCACTTCGCCGGCCGTTGGCTCTATCAAACGCAGGATCGCGCGGCCCGTCGTTGATTTTCCGCAGCCGGATTCGCCTACGATCCCCAGCGTTGTGCCCCGTTTAATCGAAAAGGACACGTCGTCCACCGCGTGCAGCATCCCGTGCGGCGTCTTAAAATATTTTTTGAGGCCCTTGACCTCCAGCATAGGAATATTGCTCATGTTGTTCTCACCTTGCTTTTTTTAACGTCGCCGCCGTCGTATAAATGGCATTCGACATAATGCCCGTCCGTCCGGTGCGCGCGCGCCGGTTTCTCCGTTTCGCATATCGGCATGCTGTATTTGCAGCGCGGGTGGAATACGCAGCCCTTGGGTAAATCGGTCGGATCGGGCATCAGGCCCTTGATGGGTTTGAGCTTTACCTTTCGATCCTGGAGATTGGGCAGGGAATCGAACAGCCCCTGCGTATACGGATGCAAATTGTGATCGAACACATCCTCCAGCGTGCCATGCTCCACAATATGGCCGGCATATATAACGGATACCGCGTCGCAGACTTCGGCGACGACGCCCAGATCATGCGTTATGATGAGCATGGCAGTGCTGTACTTGCGCCGCAGTTCCTTGATCATTTCAAGCACTTGCGCCTGTATGGTCACATCCAAGGCGGTCGTCGGTTCGTCGGCGATCAGTAAATTCGGATTTGCCGCAAGCGCCATGGCGATGACCACGCGCTGCTTCATGCCGCCCGAAAACTGGTGCGGATACTCTTTGCTGCGCGCGGCCGGGATTCCTACCATTTCCAGCAGTTCCTGCGCCTTTATTACCGCTTCGCTTTTTTTGATCTTCTCGTGCTCGCCGATGACCTCGGCGATCTGATCCTGCACGCTGTGCACGGGATTGAGCGAAGTCATGGGGTCCTGGAATATCATGGATATCCGGCTGCCGCGGACGGCCCTCATCTGCCTGTCGCTCTTTTTGAGCAGATTCTCGCCGTTGAAGTAAATGCTCCCGCCGCGTATGATGCCCGGCGGCTGCTGTATGAGCTGCATGACCGCCAGCCCGGCCGTCGTTTTTCCCGCGCCTGTTTCTCCCACAAGCCCGAGCGTCATACCCGCTTTGAGCGAAAGATCCAGTCCGTTGACAGCCTTTACCGTACCGTCGAACGTGCGGTATTCCACGAACAAATCCCTGATTTCCAGTATATTATCCGTTTGAAGCATCTCTTTTTCTCTCATTTGAACGGGTTCCTTTATCATTTTAGCTTGGGGTCCGAGGCGTCTCTCAGGCCGTCGCCCAAAAGATTCAGCGCTAATATCGTCAGCATGATGGCTAAGCCGGGAAATATGGCCATATAGCTGTTCCCCTGCAAATAGGCGCGGGAAGCGGAAAGCATGGAACCCCATTCCGGGATAGGCGCTTTGATGCCCATGCCAAGGTAGCTCAGGCCTGAAACGGAAAGAATGATGATCGCCATGCTCAGCGTCGTTTGTACCAGCAGCGGCGCAAAGCAGTTGGGCAGGATATGCTTGCTGATGATTGTGGAATTTTTCGCCCCGATCGCGCGCGCCGATTCGATGTATTCCATTTCACGCACGGTAAGCACCGCTCCCCGCGCCACCCTGGTGAAGGTTGGTATGGCCGCTATGCCCAGCGATATGGCGATGGTCACAGCGCTCGTGCCCGCCACGGCAACGATGATCATGGCCATGAGTATGTTGGGGATCGCCATGAAGATATCCGTCACCCGCATCACGACCATATCGACCTTGCCGCCGTAAAATCCGGCTATGGCGCCGATGATCGTACCCCCGAACAATGCGATGGCGACTCCGCCGAAGCCGATGCCAAGAGAAATGCGCGAACCGTGGACGACGCGCGCCAGGATATCGCGGCCATAATCGTCGGTGCCCATGGGGTGCGCAGCGGATGGCGCCTGCAGCCGCTCCATAATGTTTTGCTTGATCGCGATGCCGTCATAGCTGAACAATACGTCGGCAAATACGGCAATCAGGATAAGCAGCGAAATGATGACCAGCCCGAGCATCGCGGATTTATTGTGGCGGAAGCGGTACCAGATTTGATAGACTTGGCTTTGCCCTCTATACCGTTTTTTGTTTTGCATGTCGTACCTCATTTTTTATACTGCGCTTTGATCCTGGGATCGATAACGCCGTACAAAATATCCACCACCAGATTGATGATGGTAAAGCAGATCGTAAATACAATAATGCAGCCTAAAACCAGCGGTATGTCCCTTTCCTGTATGGAAGTAACGAGCAGCCTGCCGATCCCGGGCCATGAAAAAATGTTCTCGACCAATACCGTGCCGGCGATCATGTTGCATATCTGCAATCCCGCCACCGTCAGCGTGGGTATCATGGCGTTTTGCAGCGCGTGGCGTATCACGACCTTTGCCTGCGAAATTCCCTTGCCCCGCGCCGTGCGGATGTAGTCCGCCCTGATCACCTCGAGCATGGAGGAGCGCGTCGTGCGGGCGATGCCCGCCAGCGAACAAAGCGAGATCGTCAGCGTCGGCAGGATCATGTCCTTCAAGCTGTCGTTTCCGCCCGAAGGCAGCCACCCCAGCGTAACGGAAAACAACAGGATACACAGCAGCCCCACCCAAAACGTGGGCAGCGATATGCCCAGCAGGGAAAGCACCATGCTCAGCCGGTCGAATAAACTGTTCTGCTTTACGCCTGCGATCACGCCCAAAGGCAATGCGATGATGATCGCTATAATCATGCCGACCACGACAAGCCGCAAAGTATAAGGAAAACGAGACACGATTTCGGTAACAACCGGCAGCCTCGTTTTGTAGGATGTTCCCAGATCGCCGCTTACGCCCTTTATGATATACCTTGCGTATTGAACAAACACGTTATCGTTCAGGCCCATTTCTTCCCGCAGATGATTGATCTGTTCTTCCGTGGCTTCCGCGCCGAGTATGGTTCTGGCCGGGTCGCCCGGCGCGAAGCTGAGTATTAAAAACACGAGCAGCGTAACGCCGAAAAGAACCGGTATAAGCGCCAGCAAGCGCTTTAAAACAAATTTCCACATCCTATATTCACCTTACCTAACTCGATTAAGAGGAAGCCGGGAAGCCCCGGCCTCCTCTGTTGCGTATCCGCCGCTTTATTTCCAATAGAGCTTATTGAAGCGGTCGTAGGAATTCAGGTTGGTCGTAAAGCCGCCGAGGTCTTTGTTGAACGCGCGTATTGTCGTAAGCTGGTAAATGCCCGTGCGAAGCGCCAGCCCGTTGCAATAGCTGATCAGTTCCTCGATGATCGCGCCGCGCGCCTCGTTATCGATCGTTCCCGTGCCTTTTTCAATGAGGCCGTCGATATACGGATCGCTTATGAAGTTGAAGTTAAACGCGGCTCCGGTCTTGAACGCGCCCTCGGCATACGCCAGCAGATCGAAGGCGTTGTATTTGCCCGTGATCATATCGAACGAGCCTTCCGCGCCCCGCGCCGTATATGTGGCGGTATCCATCATTTGAACATCGAGGGCGACGCCGATTTCAAGCAGGTCTGCCTGAATGGATTCCAGCGCGATTTTGAACGGCTCCTCTTTGCAGATGACCGTAAACTTCAATTGGTCGCCTGATAATCCGGAAGCCGCAATGTATTCCTTTGCCTTTTCCACATTGTAGGGCTCGGCATTCTCATTCGTGGAGCCCAGCATGCCGGGAATCGCGCAGGAGTAGAAGGTGGGGGAGTAGCCGTCGGTCGCCAGCAGCGTCGCGTTGTCCCTGTTGATCGCCGCCGCTATGGCTTTGCGCACGTTCAGGTTGTCCATGCCGGGCTTGTTGAGGTTGAAGGCGATATAGAAGGGCGAAGCGTAAGGCGTGGAATACACCTCGATGTTTTCGTTCGCTTCGAGCTGCTTCAAATCGGAGGCTTGCACGTCGAACAGGAAGTCGACCTCGCCGTTTTCCAGGGCGATCGTGCGGGCGATGCCCTCGGGCATAATGCGCCAGATCAGGTTCTTGATGGCCGCGCGGTCTTCCTCAAGGAAATACTCGTCGTTGGCCACAAAGATCAGCCTGTCGCCGCGCTTCCACTCCACCAAACGATAGGGGCCGGTGCCCACGGGGCCTTCGCTGAAATTATAGCCCGAATCGATCAGCTTTTTCGGCACGATGAAGCTGTACGTGCAAAGATCGGCCAGCATCCGCTCGGAGGGTTGCTTGGTAACGACGATGAAGGTACGCTCGTCGATGATCTTGATCTCCTTGAGCCATCCCGCATACGCTCCTATGGCGGCGGAGGCGGCGACCAGTTCGATGGACGCTTTGGCATCTTCGCTTGTTACGACGGAACCGTCGCTGAATTTCACGCCCTCGCGAAGAACAAACTTCCATTCGGTATCCGACAGGGGTTCAAAGGACTCGGCCAGCTGCGGCACGACATTCATATCCTGATCCAGCCGGACCAGGGTATCGTACAGCAGGCGGTTCACGGTATCCGTGTACAAAAGGCCGACTTCCGCCACATTCAGCGTTTGCGGCTCCACGGATATCCCAACGACCAAAGTATCCTTTTTTGCGGGTTCCGCCGGCCCTGCGGATTCCGCCGGGACATTGCCGGTGGCGGGCGGCGGGCTCTGCTGCGTGTCGTCCGCCGGCGTCTTGGCGGTGCAGCCGACGATCGCACCCATTAACATGACGCTCACCAGCAACAGGCTAACCAGTCTTTTCATGTGAATTCCTCCTAAGTGTTTATATTATTGAGGCTCGCTCAATCGGATCGTTAACATGGCTCAGAGCCATATGTCATATTGAAACAACCGCGCCGTTCCCGCAAAGCGTCCTTTGAAGCTTACGCACGTCGACGTCCGCGGCCGATATCCCGTCTTTTACCGCGATCGCCGCGGCCGTGCCCGCCGCCTCTCCCAACGCCAGACAAGCCCCCATGACGCGCAATACCGCAAGCGCATAGGAATCGACGGAAATGCACCGGCCCGTCGCGATAAGCCCGTCGATATTGTTCGAGACCATCGCGCCATACGGTATGCCGATCGCGTGTTCGACCGGTTGGAAGTACAATCCGACCCCGGAAAGATGGATGTCGCAGTTATATCCGCCAAGGGCGATGCAGTCGTCGGGAATGTTCAGCGCGTCGACGTCGTTCTTCGTAACGGTTTTGATTCCCGTCACGCGCCGGCTCTCGCGCACGCCCGTGTAGGGGCCTATATTCGTCAGATAGCACTCCTCAAAGCCCGGACAATATTTCTTAAAGAACCGCGCGAGCATGCCGACCTGCCGGTAAAGCTCATCCGTTGCGCGGCTCATCTCGATCGGATCGGTGGGGTCCACATCGACGACGCGGGAGCAGTTGATGAGATATTCGCCTTTGTTGGGCTGGGTCGCCAGTATCACCCTGTCGCGCGGGATGTCGAAATCGCCGTTTTCCGCCGCCCGCTTGATGAATTCTCCGAAGCCTGTAAAATAAATCGCCGGAGAATGGAACAGATAATCCTCATCATAATGCATGCCGTAGCTTTTCGGGGACTCGTAAGTCTCGGGATGCTCTTTGATGTAGGCCATGAATCTCTGCGTATCGACGCCGCCGAGGCAAAAGGTCATGCTGACCGGCTGCACCTTTCCGGTTTTCGAGTGCCCGATGTCATAGCGGCTCTCCTTCTTCGCCTGCTCCGCTATAATGCCGTCGAGGCTCTCGGGCTGCCCCATCTGATAATTCGCTCCGGCCAGGTAAGCGGCGGTCGCGTCGCCGGTGGCGTCGATCAGGATCCCGCAATCCGCCCCGTAAACATGGCTTCCCGAAAGGAGCGAAACGCCGGCGATCCTGGCGCATTCGACCTCTACGTCGAGCAGGGAGGTGCTGTAGAGCACTTTTACGCCGGCCTCCAGGCATTTTTGGGAAGCTGCTATGCGATACCACCAAGGGTCCACGATCGTGATGGAATTATGGAGCGGGCACCTTAAGTTCCCGAAGCTGCGCCCTTCCTTTTTCAGGTCGTTCACGATTTCCTCGATGATCCCGCCTACGACCTTGTTTTGCCGCCGGTCCAGCACGCCCAAAGCGGGCATCCCGGTATTCATGAGGCCGCCCAGGCTGGATGTCCTCTCGACAAGCAGCGTTTTTGCGCCGCCCCTTGCGGCGGCGATTGCGGCCGGGACCCCCGCGGTGCCCCCGCCGACGACGATCACATCGTAGTTTCCAACGGATGAGAATTTCATTTTATCTCTCCCCGCTATACCATCGAGGTGAAAAGGACGCTGATCGCCATCGCCCCCGCGTCGGGATGCGTAAGGCTCCTCTCGCCCAAATAAGACGCGCGTCCTCTCGTGGCGATCATTTGCTCCGTCGCTTTTGCGCCCGCCTGCGCGCTTTGCGCGGCCAGGGCAAACGCCTCCTCGAGAGACAGTCCTTTTTTGCCGGCTTCATTCAATGCGTTGGCGGCCGGTATCAGCGCGTCGAGCAGCGTTTTATCCCCCTGCCGCGCGCCTCCGCGCTTTTTGATGCCCTCAACGGCGGCGCCGAACATCCCGGCGATATCGGATAGAAGCAGGCATTCCTTTCCCTGCACATTTTTTGCCGCCGCCCTTAATCCCGCGCCCCAGATAGGCCCCGTCGCGCCGCCGCAGTATTCCGTAACGATGAGGGAGCACCTCATAATAAATTTATCTACCGAGCAATCCTCGACGGCATCGATTTGGTTTTTGATTTCCCGGAACCCCTTGGATAGGGACATTCCGAAATCCCCATCCCCGGCTACCGAATCCAACTCACAGAAATATTTTTCGTTTTCGATGACGATGTCGCACAATTTTTTCGTGGCCGATTTCACTTCTCTTACCGTGACGCTCATTCCGCTCTCCTCAAATCAATTCTTAAAAAACATGGCATCCGCTTTGCAGCCCAGCAACGCCTTGAGCTCTTCGTCCAGCTTCAGCATCGTTATGGAAACGCCCGCCATATCCAGGGAGGTCATATAGTTGCCCACGAGCGTTTTGTAAATCGTTATGCCATGAGAATCCAGGTATTTTGTTGCGCTGTTATTCAGGATGAACAGCTCCATTAAGGGCGTGCCCCCCAAGCCGTTGATGATCACCGCGCACTCGCACCGGCTTTCCAACGCGAGCTCCCCGGCAAGCATCCCGCACATTTTTTTGGCAAGCTCGTCGGCAGTCTGCAGCTTTTGCCGCTTTATTCCCGGCTCCCCGTGTATGCCGACGCCGAACTCAATTTCATCCTGCGCAATATCGAAGGTGCATTTGCCCATAGCGGGAGCGGTGCAGGAGGTAAGCGCAAGGCCGATCGTTTTCACGTTCCTTACGGTTTTTTCCGCGATCCTTTTTACCTCGCACAGGTCTTTTCCCAGCTCCGCGGCCGCGCCCGCGATCTTGTGCACGAATACCGTGCCGGCGACGCCCCGCCGGCCGACCGTATAAAGGCTGTCCTCAACCGCGATGTCGTCGTCCACATAGACGCTTTCGACCAAAATGCCGTCGTCCCTGGCCATTTCAGCCGCGGCGTCAAAGTTCATCACGTCGCCGGAGTAGTTTTTGACGATCAGCAACGTTCCTTTTGGCGTTTGGGTCCGGCGGATCGCATTGTATATCTGCATGGTCGACGGCGAGGCAAATACGTCGCCGCAAACCGCCGCGTCCAGCATTCCCTGCCCGATGAATCCGGCGTGCGCCGGTTCGTGCCCGCTTCCGCCGCCGCAAATCAGGCAGACCTTGTCCGCGTTCAGATCCTTTTTTGTAAAGAAACAGCTTTTCCTGTCAAACGCGAGGGAATCTTTGCCGGCCGCCAGAATCCCCTGGCACATTTCAAGAACGACGTCTTCCGACCGATTGATGATTTTTTTCATAATAAACCTCCGGCGCTCGCTCAGACTATCTTCCCAATTGGTCGGCGACCTTTATCGCGGCAAAGACCATGGAAGGGGTAACCTCGAAAGGCATGTTGTGTATGGTTTCACCCGGGGCGCAAGCGGCTTCGGCGACAGCCGAGATCTTTTCGTCATCCGGATCGTGGACGCCCAGGTCCTTCAGGCATGTGGGAAGCCCGACCGACTTGCAGTACCGGACGACGGAGTCGATCTCCTGCGTATCGGCATTCTCGAGAACCAGATGCGCGATCACGCCGAAGGCCACCTTCTCGCCGTGGTAGCAATGGTGGGCTTCCTCCAGCACAGTAAGGCCGTCGTGGATCGCATGGCACGCCGCCAGGCCGCCGCTTTCAAAACCAAGGCCGCTCATGAGGATGTTTGCCTCGATGATGTTTTCAAGCGCGGACGTTACAACATTGTTTTCACAGGCGGCCTTGGCTTTGATCGAATCCTCCATCAACGTTTCATAACAGGCCTTCGCGATCGCGAGCGCCGCCTTCGTGCTTTTTCCGCCGGGCATATTGGCTGCGCCCGAACGCAGGCACGAGCGCGCTTCGAAATATGTGGCAAGCGCGTCGCCCATGCCGGATACGAGGAACCTTACGGGCGCTTTGGCGATAACGGCCGAATCCACCAATACGAGATCCGGGTTTTTATCCAAATGGAAATACTCCTCGAACTTTCCTTCCTCGGAATAAATGATTGCCAGCTTGCTGGTCGGAGCGTCGGTCGCGGCGATTGTGGGAACGATGATGACGGGCTTCCCAGTCAAATGGCTTACGGCTTTCGCGGTATCCAAAGCCTTGCCTCCGCCCATCCCGATCACCAAACCGCACCGGTTTTCGACCAGCAACGCCTTCATCCTGTCGATTTCTTTTTTTGTGCATTCCTCCCGGAAGTGCCCCGGGATAAGCTCGAACGGCCTGTTCGCCTGCGCCTCGCGAAGCTCGGCTTGCACGCGGCCCAAATCTGCATCCGAAACCACAAGCAAAGCCCTATCCGAAAATTCACATGCATAGGTCCCTATGTTGGCTAGTTCCCCTGCTCCCTGAATGTATTTGCGCGGTGAGATCATGATTCTTTTCATTGTTCTGTTGAGCTCCTTAGGCTTTTATAGACTTTTGAATCGTGTTGGAAAATGGGCGGAAATGACAATAATCTGTCGCGTTCTGCCATTTGCATCATTATATAGCCTGAAACGAGGGATTCCATCAGAGGATAAAGCAAGCTTATCGTAATATCGGACAGTAATATTACGACTGGCATTTTGAATTTTCATCCCACTCCTTCGGATGCGGCTTTGGACGGGAATATCAAAAATATGTCTCAAACAGGCATAAAAATGCGATATTATGGGCGGCGTTATCGGATAATAATCGTTTGCGTTTATAGTAAGATTATGGAATTATAGCATAGTTTTGTCGGATTGAAATAATATCTTGCGTCATATATAGTAATTTCATGACTCCGGATCGAATTTCTCCCTTTATAAAAAGAGCGTCCCGTAAGATATTAGGAATTGTAATTATAGGAAACAATTGCGTATTTATGAAAGATTTGGTGGATATCAGAAACATATTTCAAAACGACCGCTTTCAGCAGATTCAAGACGCGCTGGCCAGCTCGATCAATCTTGCGATTATTACGGTCGATTATAAGGGCATTCCCATTACGAAGCACAGCTCGAGAACCGAATTCTGCAGCATCATGAGAAAGGGCGAACAATTCAAGGGTTTATGCGAACGCTGCGATTCGCGCGGCGGGCTTGAAGCCGCGCGGACGCAGTCGCATTACATTTACCTTTGCCACGCGGGCTTGGTCGATCTCGCGATCCCTATTGTCGTGAACAACAACTACTTAGGCGCGGTGATGGCCGGACAGGTGCTGTTATCAAACAAGGAGGATAACCTGAAGCTGGAGCAGATCCTGCATAACTTTGAGAACAGCGTTTCATTTGAAGACGTGAACACGCTGCGCGCGTACAGGTCGTTATCCCATATGTCTTTGGAGAAAATAAAATCGATAGCGGATATGCTCTTGTCGATTATTACGATCATGGTCGACGAAACAAGATTAAGGATCGCCGTAAACGCTCTGCAAAAACACCAAAAATACGTCCATGTGGATAAAGAGTTCTACGAAGCTTATGCCAGGATTTTTTCGGGCCAGTATTTTGATTTGACGGCCGAGAAACAGAACATCAGCCTGTTGAAGCCCGCCTTCGACTATATACAGGATAACCTCGAGGGCGATTTGTCGATAAAAAAAGTAGCCTCCATTTGCAATGTCAGCCCCAGCTATTTCAGCAAGCTGTTCGCCAAGGAAAATTTGGGAAGCTACACCGACTATATCAACAAAACGAAAATAGAGCGCGCGAAACAGTTTTTGACTTCGACGCATCTGTCTATAAACGATATTTCCGTCAAACTGGGTTTTAACGATTGCGGCTATTTTATTAAAGTATTCAATCGGTTTGAAGGCATGACGCCCGCCGCCTACCGCGTTTCAATGATGAAAACGCGATAAAGCGACGCGTCTTTCCTTCAACAACGGCCGGCGCGGCGTTATGTTATTCGTCCTCGATCCCCGCTCCAAAGCGCGCGATGATCTCGGCGCTGGCCTCGATGCCCCTGAGCAGCCCTTCTACGGAAAGATTTTCGTTTGGGCCGTGCTCGTGCTGATCCGCCTGCGCATATGGGAACATCACGCAGGGCGCGCCCAGCTCGTCGTTGAATATCGTAAACGGGCCCGAGCCGCCCAGCCCCGGATACAGGATCGGCTCCTTCCCCCATACGTCGCGCGCGATGTCCTTTATGATGCGGACGCCCGGCAAATCGAGCGGCGTGAAGGACGCCGCCATCCCGCGGCCCTCCATGGCAACGTCTTCAAAGCCGTTTTCATCCAGCCAGCTTCGAAGCGAGCGTATGATTTCATCCGGCTTCTGTCCGGGAACCACGCGCACATCCAGATAGGCTGTCGCGCCGGCCGGCACGATGTTTTTGGAATTCTCCAAATCGCCCGCCTGTATACAGCCGATGTTGAGCGTGGGTTCATAGATGTATTTGGTATAGAACGCTTCAAGGTCTGCCGCGCCGCAAAGATCATCCGTTTTCCAATCCGTTTGATAGTCCGCAAGCGCGCCGGGAATCCCCCTGATCGCCCTCAGCCCCTCTTCGGAGGGCCCTTCTATCCCGTCGTAAAAACCGGGTATCGCGATTCCGCCGTTTCGGTCTTTTAACAGGCTTAACAGCCAAACCAGCCGCCACACGGGGCTGCCGACAACCGGGGCGTATCCCGAATGCAAATCCCGGCAGGGCCCGTTTACCGTAAGCTTTATATAGCAAATTCCTTTCAGCCCCAGGATCAGAACCGGATGGCCGGACGAATGGATATTGCCATCGGACCAGATCGTAATATCCGCCCGCAGCAGATCGCGATGCTCCCGCGCAAACGGCAACAGGCTGGGACTGCCCGTTTCTTCTTCCCCTTCAAAGAGGTATTTCATGTTGACGCGCGGCGTTCCATAGTTCTTTTTGTATGCCTCATATCCTTTTATGTGGGCGAATAGCTGCCCTTTGTTATCGCCCGCGCCGCGCGCGAAAATTTTTCCGTTATATACGACGGGCTCGAAGGGTTCGCTCTGCCACACGGCGCGGTCCCCTTCGGGCTGAACGTCGTAATGACCGTATATCAGCACGGTAGGGGCGTTTCCGTCCGCCGGCGCCTCGCCATAAACGATGGGGTTCCCGGATGTCGCGTAGAGCGTCGACTTGATTCCGGCATCCTCCATATACGCGCAAACCGTTTTTGCGCATGCCCGCAGCTCTTCGCCATAACCCGGCAGCGGGCTGATGCTTTTCATGCGCAACAGCTTGAACAACTCGTTCAAATATTCTTTTTCCAGCGACCGTATGTACGTGCGAAGTCTGCTCATGGTGATCCCCTAACCGCGATGATTCAGTTTGTTTCATTATAAAGTAACGCGATATGTCTGTCTATAAACGAAATGGGGATCATGCGGGCGAGCGAGGTTGAACGGGAGCCGGAATCCGAACGGCCGCATCCGGTTTTTGAGCGCGAAAAAGGGCCGATATCCGGTTTTTATCCCAACCGGCGGCCCTGATTTGTTCGCCTAAGAATACGCAAGCAACAATGATATCACGGCCTTGCGTTCGGGAGCGCCGTACGTCCTAGCGGCTGGAAATGATCGAAAAGTGCATCCCCTCGCTGATGACATACAGGTTGGCATGATCCACGCAGCGGCCGTATTCGTCGTAAGCCTGCTGGACGATGTAGAACAAAGGCTCCCCCGCTTTGACGCAAAGAAGCTTTGCGATGTCCCCCGCGGCGGCGACCGCGTGGAAAACGCGCTTGACCTTGCTCACGCGAAGCGCGTATTGCGCTTCCAAAAAATCATAGACGGATTTATTGTTTTGATACCGCGTTTCGATGCCGGGCGTGAGGTCCATGGGAATATAGTCGCAGGACATCATGACCGTTTTCCCGTTCTTTTTGCGGATCCGCCGGATTTCATAAAGCTGCAGCGAGCCGGAAAACGCTTCGTGCAGAACGCTGTTCGCCCGCACGACCTGACGGTCCAGCACAAAGGTATCCACAGGCCCGCCGGAGCTTTCCAGCCCGTCCAGAAACGAAATGAAATGGTCGTTTTCGATCTTGTATTCATTTCCGGGCTCGCATACGAAGGTTCCGTTCCCGTGAACGCGCTTGACGATTCCCTGGCTCGCAAGCTCGCTGAGCGCCTGGCGCACCGTGCCGCGCGAAGCGCCAAGCTGAACCGCAAGCTCGTCCTCGCTGGGCAGCTTGACGCCTACCGTATAAACGCCGCGGTCGATGTCCGTCCTGATGGCGATTTCAATCTGTTTATATACGGGTATGCCGCTCGATTTATCAATCATAATGACCTCGTGTCGGATTGGATGAAACTGGATGTAAACATTATACGTTCGGCCAAAGGCCCCGTCAACTCGCATCGCGCGCACGCGCGATATCGGCAAGCATATCCTGAAGGAGCAGCACGGCGTATTGCGCCGACTCCGGCAGCATGTATTCAAGCTCGCTGTGGTTGTGATCCCCCCACGGGCCGATGCGGTCGACCACGACGGGCGCATACGCCGCGGCCGTATTCGCGTCCGATATGCCGCCGCACCGCTTGATGGAGAACGGAACGCCGCGCTTTTCGTAAAGTTTCCTCATCCTTTCAACAAAGGCCAGTGTCCGGGCGGAAGGGGACATGACCTTCTGCTCGCGAAAGAACGTCGCCTCGACGCGCGCGCCTTCGACGAAGGGGTGGCGCAGCATAAAATCCACCGCGGCCTTTATCCGTTCGGCCTCGGCGGCTTCCCACATGCGGAATTCCATGCTCATGTGCGCGTGCTCTGCGACGATGTTCTCCGCATCGCCGCCCTCGACCCTGCCGATGTTCACGGAAGTGCCTTTATCCCGGTCGCCGAGGGCCATGAGCGCCTCGATCCATTTTGCCATTTCATAGACGGCCGAGGCGTTCCGCCGGTCGAAAACATATCCCGCATGGGTCGGAATGCCGGTAAATTCGAACTCATACTTGATCTTGCCCTTGCGTTCGATGCAAAACGAACCGTCCGCCATCGCCGGTTCCATCACGAGCACATGCTCCGCGCGGGCGGAAGCCTTTGCGATATAATCCGTGGAATACAGGGAGGTGATCTCCTCGTCGGGGTTCATGACGACGCGGATCGAAAGCGTTTTCGCGCTCTCGGGAAGCTCCCTGAGCGCATGCCAGATCGCCAGCACGCCGCACTGCATGTCCGCGACGCCGGGACCGTAGGCGCGTCCGCCGCGGATCGCGAACGGGCGCCGCTTCGTCTCTCCCTGCGGAAAAACGGTATCCATATGCCCGATGAGCAGCGCGTCGTAGCGCTCGGCCTCCCGGGAGCGGATATCCAGCAGATAACCGACCTGATCGGAAATCCGCACGCGCTCGACGATCCATCCGAGGCTTTCAAAGCGGGCTGCGAAAAAATCGCCGACCCGGTTCACCCCGCCGACCGCATAGGTCCCGCTGTCGATGTTGACCAGGGTTTCGAGTTCCCCGAGGTACGATTCCAAATCGAACACAGGCCTTACACCTCCCCCGCGCGCACGCAGGCGCACAGATGCTTTTCGCTAAGCCCGACGAGCGGAACATCCGCCTGAAGGCACCGGTCGAGCGCGTATTCGCACCTGCCGGCAAAGCGGCAGCCGATCCCCGGGTTGATCGGGCTTTTGACCTCGCCCCGGATGGTGACGATCTCCCTGTCCCGCATCGAGATATCCGGCACGGGGATCGCGGACAACAGGGCCTTTGTGTACGGGTGCCGCGGATTTGCGAACAGCTCGTCCGCGGGCGCCTGCTCCACGCACTGCCCGAGATACATGACCATGATCTCATCCGAAATGTGCTTGACGACGGAAAGATCGTGCGTGATGAACAGATATGTGAGGCCGAATTCCCTTTGCAGCTCGAGCAGCAGGTTGAGTATCTGCGCCTGAATGGAAACATCGAGCGCGGAAACCGGCTCGTCGCACACGATGAACTCCGGGTTCATCGACAGGGCGCGCGCGATGCCGATGCGTTGCCTTCTGCCGCCGTCCAGCTCGTGCGGATACGCGTTGGCGAGGCGCCGGGCAAGGCCGACCGTGTTCATCAGTTGCGCGGTGCGGTTCCATGCCTCCGCCCTCGTGCGATACATTTTATGGAACAGCATGTATTCCGCGATGATCTCTGAAACGCTCATGCGCGGGTTGATGCTCGAATAAGGGTCCTGAAAGATGATCTGCATCCTCATGCGCATTTCCCGCATGCCCGCCGCCTTCAGGCGCGTGATATCCTCGCCTTTGAACAGGATCGCGCCGTCCGTGGGCTCGATAAGCCTCAATATCGTGCGGCCGAGCGTGGATTTTCCGCAGCCGGACTCCCCGACGACGCCGAGCGTTTCGCGCCGCATGATCCGAACGGAAATGTCGTCCACCGCGTGCAGCTTCCCCGCGGCGGTGTTGAAATACTTCTTCAGGTTTCTCGTTTCCAGCAATGGCTGCGACGCTCCCATGCTCACACCTTCCTTTCCAGCATATGGCAGCGCGCCGTATGCGTGGGGGACAGGGCTATGTCCTCCTGCTTCTCTTTGCATTTTTCGCACGCGTGCGGGCAGCGGGGCAAAAATCTGCAGCCCTCGGGCAGATCCGTGGGGTCCGGCATGAGCCCGTCTATGGGGTGCAGGAGCGTCTTGCTCTCATCCTCCAGCTTCGGTATGGAGCCGAACAGCCCCTGCGTGTACGGGTGGTGGCGCGCGCCGGTGAAGATATCCGCGAGCGTGCCCTTTTCCACCAGTTCGCCCGCGTACATGACGGCGACCCGGTCGCACATTTGCGCGACTACGCCCAGATCGTGCGTGATCAGGATCATGGCGGTCTGCAGCCTGTCGCGCAGCTCGCGCATGAGCAGGAGCACCTGCGCCTGTATGGTGACGTCCAACGCGGTGGTCGGCTCGTCCGCAATCAGAAGATCCGGCTCGCACGCCAGCGCCATGGCGATCACCACGCGCTGCTTCATCCCGCCGGAAAACTGGTGCGGATAATCGCCTTTTCTGGAAGGCGGTATGCCGACCATCTCGAGCACCTCGTCTACGCGCGCTTCGAGCTGCTCCCTTGTCCTGTTCTTTTCGTTGTGCAGCCTGAGCGCCTCCGCGATCTGGCCGCCTATGGTGTGCACGGGATTGAGCGAGGTCATGGGGTCCTGGAAGATCATGGAGATCTTATCGCCGCGTTTTTTCATCATGTCGTGCTCGGGAAGGGCCAGCAGATCCTCACCTTCGAACAGCACTTGCCCTTTCCCGACGACGCCGACGCGCTCCGGCAGGAGCCTCAATATCGTCAGCGCGGTCGTGGTTTTGCCCGCGCCGGTCTCGCCCACGATGCCGAGCGTTTCGCCCTTGTTCAAGGAAAAACTGATTCCGTTGACGGCAAACACCGTTTCAAGATCCGTTTTGTATTTGACGGCGAGGTCCTTCACCTCGAGAAGCGTTTCAGCCATATCTGCCTCCTTATGATTTCAGGCGCGGATCGAGCGCGTCGCGCAAGCCGTCGCCGAGAAGATTGATCGAGGCGGATGCGAGTATGATGCACAGGCCGGGGAACAGGATCATGAACGGCTTGATGCGTATGTATTCCTTCGCCTCGCTGATCAGGGCGCCCCATTCCGGGCGGGGGGCGCTGATGCCAAGGCCGAGGAAGCTCAGCGACGCGGTCTGCAGGATCATGCTCGACACGTTCATGGTCGTCTGCACGATCAGGGGGCCCACGATGTTCGGGATGATGTGCTTGAGCATGATGTGGTAATCCGAGGTTCCGCCGGCACGCGCGGCTTCGATGTAATCCTGATCGACCACGCCGAGCGTGGACGCGCGCACGATGCGCGCGAACGCGGGGATCCTTGAAATAACGAGCGCCACGATGATGTTCACGATACCCTGTCCCAGCGCGGCGACGAGCGTAAGCGCGAGCAGGATCGTGGGGATCGCTGAAAACACGTCGAGCGTGCGCATGACTGCGTTGTCGAACTTGTTGCCGTAATAGGCGGAAATCATGCCGAGTATGCCGCCGCACAGCATGCCGGCGATGGACGCGGCGAAACCGATGAACAGCGACACGCGCCCGCCGTGCACGCAGCGTATGAACAGATCCCGCCCGTAACCGTCCGTGCCGAAGATATGCTGCCAGGATGGATTTTGCAGCTTGTTTTTCACATCCATGGCGATGGCGCTTTGATAGGTGCCGATCTGCTCGGCGAAAACCGCCGCGAGAATCATGACGGACAGCACGATCAGGCCCGCCATCGCCAGCTTGTTCTTCCTGAACCTGCGCCAGATTTCCTTGATCTGGCTCGGCTTTTTCATGGTGATCGCCCCGTCGGACGCGTATGATTTCATCGCTTCCATAGTCAACCTCTGTTCCCGGCGTATTTGGCCTTGATACGCGGATCCACATACGCGTAAAGCAGATCCATAAGCAGCATGACGATGGAGAACAGAATCGCCAGGGATATCGTGCCGCCCATCACGACGGGAATGTCCTTTGCCTTGATGCCCGCGACGATATAAGTGCCGAGCCCCGGCAGGCCGAAGAGCGTTTCGGTCACGATCGCGCCGCCCAGGAGCGCCCCGAAATTGTTGCCCGTAACGGTGATGACGGGCAGCAGCGCGTTTTGCATGGCATGCTTCCAGATGACCGCGCGCTCGGACGCGCCCTTCGCCTTCGCGGTGCGCACATAGTCCTGCCGGATGGTCTCGAGCATGCTCGAGCGCGTGAAGCGCAGCGTCTGCGCCCCGTAGATCAGGCCGAGGGAAAGCATGGGCATGAAATAGCCCTTGATGGAGGTGATCCCCTGTGAGGGCAGCCAGCCGAGCTTGACGGAAAAGAACACCATGAGCATCAAGCCCACCCAGAACGAGGGCGCGGCCGCGAGGAAGATGGCCAGAAACGTTGGGATCGCGTCCAGAAGGGAATATTGCTTGACCGCCGAGAGCACGCCCAGCGGAATGCCGATGACGAGCGAGGTGAGTATGCCCAGGAACGCGACGCTGACGGACACCGGCGCTTTGGCGAGAACCTCGTCGAGCACGGAAAGCTTGGTCATATACGATGTTCCAAGGTCGAGCCGCAGTGCGCCGAACATATACTTGAAGTACCTCTGCCACGCGGGCAGGTCATAGCCGAGCTTGCGGTTGAGCTCATCCACATCCGCCTGCGTGCCGCCCGCGCCGAGGATGAACGTGCCGGGGTCGCCGGGCGTGACGGAAAGGATGCAGAAAATAATGACGGACACCCCCAATATGATCGGTATCATCCACGCGAGCCGTTTCAGGACATATTTATACATTGCTTCTCCCTCATGCGGCGGCGGCCGCCCGCGCCGGGGCGGCCGCCGCTTTCACAGTCGTTTGCTTGGCGCCCGGGGCGGGATCAGTTCCAGCTCCAATCGTACACGCAGTAGTAGTTGGGCTGGTTGACCACGTTCAGGTCCGCGTTCCAGACGTACGGTTGAACCTTGTGGTTCAGGGGGATATAGGTGGCGGTTTCCATGAGCATGTCGTTGAGTTCCTCGGTGAGGGCAAGGCGCGCGGCGGGGTCCGTCGCGGCGCAGGACTCGTCCATGAGCTGATCCATGCGCTGCCAGTCGAACTTGTCGCCCTTGTACTTCACGAAATAGGAGCCCTCGAGCGTGGAGTAGAAGCGCCTGCGGACGTTGTCGTAATCGCCGTAGCTGCTCGCGCCGCACACATAAATGTCGTAATCCTGCGCGCGCGCCTGCACGAGCTGCGAGGCGAGCTCGCCGGCTTCCAGCTCGCACTGTATGCCGACCGCCGCGAGGTTCGCCTGGATGACCTGGGCGAGCTTGGGCCAATAGCCGCTCGAGGCGTACATCAGCGTGCCGATGTCGACGCCGTCGGCATAACCCGCCTGCGCGAGAAGCTGCTTGGCCTTTTCCGGGTCGTAATTGTATTTGACGCTGCTGCGCGGCGCGCCGATGTTGTAATCGGGATTCTCGAGATAGTCGGCAATGCCGGCCAGACCGTCGAAGGCGGCGTAGTTGAGCGCTTCCTTATCGATCGCGTACGCGATGGCCTTGCGGACGTCGCCGTTGGCGAGCGCGTCGTTCGCGTCCGGGTTGACGGCGAGCCAGTTGCAGTGGTTGGCGAGCATGGCCTCGGTTTTATATTTCGGATCGGCCGCGAAGCTCTGGAAGCTCGTCGTGTCGCCGATGATCCAGTCGAGCTCGCCCGCTTCAAACGCGATGATCGTGGCCGCCGCGTCCGCGATGGGAATGTAGTTGATATACTTGATCGCCGCTTCGCCGCGGTAATACTGCGGGAACGCCTCGAGCGTCCACTTCACGTCGTTGTCGAGCGCGGTCATCATATAGGGGCCGCATCCGGCGGTGGAAATCTGTGTGCCGAAGGCTTCGCCCTGCTCGGTCACCTCGCGCTCGCTGAGTATGAAGATGTTGCACAGGTTGACGAGGAAGGGCGCGTAGGGCGTTTCGAGATACACCTCGACGGTGGCGTCGTCGACCGCCTTCGCCTCAACGACCTTGGACGCGAAGGAGGAAACGTCGGGCTTGGTCAGGGCGCGGTTGAAGGAGAAGGCCACGTCCGAAGCCTTCACAGGGTCCCCGTTGTGGAAAAAGACGTCGCCGCGCAGCTTGAAGGTGTAAACCTTCCCGTCCTCGCTGATGGTGTAGCTCTCCGCAACGCGCGGCTCGAGCTGGCCCTTGGCTTCGTTGAAATAGTAGAGGCCTTCGTACATCTGCGTGAGCACGTATTTCGTCTGCAGATTGTTCGTCCCCTGACCGTCCGTCGTCAGAAGCGCACTTTGCACGCACAGGTTGAGCGTATCGCGGGAAGGCTCTGCCGGTGCGGCGGTTTCGCTGCCCGTCGGCGCGGGAGCGTCGGGTTGAGTCGTTGTCGTTCCCGGCGTGGGCACGGGATCGGCCTGCTGCGGCACGCAAGCGCCAAAGCAGAATGCCAGTGCCAACACGAGCGCCAGTACTGAGATCTTTCTCATTCTGTCATTCCTCCTGATTGGTTAATTATATCACAGCGCCTATGCCGTGGAAATTTGTTCGCGCGTTATCGGATGCCCAGCGCCCGTTTGAGCGCGGCCGCGTCGACGGCGCGCGTATCCGCGCCGCTTTTGGCGCAGATTGCCGCCGCCGTCCCCGCCGCTTCGCCCTGCGAGATCACGCAGGCCATGATGCGCGTGCTGCCGTTGGCCTCGTGCGTGGCGGAGATCGTTTTGCCCGCGACCAGCACGTTTTCAAGCCCTTTGGGAAGCATGCAGCGATAGGGGATCTCATAGGAGCCGCCGTCGCGGATAAACATGAATTTGGTACGCCCGCCGTTGGGATCGTGTATGTCTATGGGGTACGCGCCCTGCGCGACGCCGTCCTCGAAGCGCGCGCCGTCCAGAACGTCTTGCTTTGTGAGCACATAATCCCCGAGTATGTTGCGCGATTCGCGAAAACCGATCGGCGACGTTGCCAGGAGCACCGCGTTTTTAAAGGAAGGGATCCGTTCGCGCATCATGCCGTATACCCGCATCACGTTCCTGCGCTCCGCAATCTCGGCCTTGGTGACGTCATCCGCATCGAACGCGCAGAGGCCGGGCACGCGCGTCGCGTTGAGAAACACCTCGCCCTCGCGCAGGGAAACGGCCGTGAAGGTGATTTCCGGCTCATCCGGGCCGAACACCATATGGCCCGCAAGATGGACGAGGCCGGGTTTCCCGCCCGCGCATTTTTCCGTTTCGATCACGCGCGTGTGCCATTCTCCCCAGCCCGAGATCGAGCGCCCCTGCTTGAGGTCCTCCACCAGCATATCGAGATCGACGTTGCCCACGCGGAACAGAATGGAGCAATTCTGGCGCGCGCCGTTTTCGATGAAGCCGCCCCCCGCCATGCCGACCAGATCGGCATCCCCGGTGCAGTCGATAAAAACCTTTGCCTCTATGTTCTGTTTCCCGGATTTATTCGCGACCTCGACGGCCTGTATCCTGCCGTTCACGGCGCTGACGCCGGTCACATAGGAATGGAACGATATTTCAGCGCCGGCTTCGAGCACCATCTCCTGCGCGACGAACTTATAGATTTCCGGATCGAAGGGTACGAGCGAGAATTGGTATTCCTCCTGCGTGTTCCAGCGCGCGCCCTGCGCGTAGCCGAAGCACGCGTTTTCCTTCTTCAGGCGTTCGATGATTTCAAGAAAAATCCCCCGGTTCACGACGCGGCCCTTGCCGTCCAACGCGCCAAGGAACGGTATGCCGCCGACGGCGGTGCCCCCCAAATGACCGTATTGCTCCACGACGAGCGTTTTCGCGCCGCCGCGCGCGGCGGCGATCGCCGCGCTGACGCCCGCCGTTCCGCCGCCGGCCACCACAACATCGTACTGTTTCTTCATGCGCGCTCCTGTCCTGCATAAACATATTGACGTATATACGTCTATTCGTATATATTGATAATACATACAGCGCTCCGGTTTGTCAACTGTTTCGTGGGCAGGATCCGGCGCAAGTATGATGGATTTTGTGGACGGGAGGACAGTATGCCTCGATCTTTTTCACGCTTTCTGCTGGCGCCGGATTCGTTTAAAGGAACAATGACGGCGCAGGAGGTATGCGATATCTGGGAAAATGCGATTCGAAGGCGCCTGCCGGACGCCCGGGTGCGCCGGCTGCCCATGTCGGACGGCGGAGAGGGATTGACGGCCTTTTTCCTGCGGCAGAAGAACGGATCCGCGCAATTCGTCGATGTGCCGGACCCGTTCGGCACTCCCGTGCGCGCATGTTACGCCATGCTTCCCGACCATACCGCCGCAATCGAGGCGGCCGCGTGCGTCGGCCTGCCCCTGGTCGAGGGCCGAAAAAATCCGTTGCGCGCGACGACGCGCGGCCTTGGGATGATGCTGCTGGACGCCGCCTCGCGCGGCGCGAAACGCATCGTACTCGGCTTGGGGGGAAGCTGCACGAACGACTGCGGCATAGGTATGGCGGAATCGCTCGGGTTCCGGTTTTATGACGCCGATCACGGTCCTCTCGAGGCGCTGCCGTCGAATATGCGGCGGGTTGCGTGCGTCGAGCCGCCCGTGCGGAACCCCCTTGAAGCGATAACGGTGTGCGCCGCCTGCGATGTGGACAACCCTCTTCTTGGCGAAAACGGCGCGACGTATACGTTTGCGCCGCAAAAAGGCGCGGATGCCCGGATGCTTCCCGAATTGGAACGCGGCATGCAAAACATGGCCCGCGTCATCGAACGGGACTTGAAAAAGCGCGTCTCTCAAACGCCGGGCGCAGGAGCGGCGGGGGGTCTGGGCGCGGCGGTTCCGGCTTTTCTGGGCGGGAGCCTGACCTCGGGGATAGACCTGTTGCTCGACGAGGCGGATTTCGATCGTTTGCTTGAGGAAACCGATGTTGTGTGGACGGGCGAAGGCTGCATCGACGCGCAGAGCGCGCGCGGAAAAGTGCCCGTGGGTATCGCGCGCAGGTGCAAAAAGCGCAATATCCCATGCATCGCGCTTTGCGGGTCCGCCGCGCAAGATATTTCCTCAGTATATGGCGAGGGGATTACCGCCGTGCTGACGGCGCTCGCGCGGCCCGGCGATATGTCCTTGGTTAAGGAAACCTGCCGGGACGATATGGACGCGCTGGCGGATGCGCTCATGCGGCTGATGTTGTGCTGATGCCGGACGCGAACCGGTACGGCTTCGCGTGGGCGAAAGCCACGAGCAAATATGCGTCGCGGGCGGACGCAAAGCTCGTAAAGCTTCAGGAACGGCTGACGGGGGGCCGCTTTTTTGCTGCCTCGAGGTTGCATGCCTGTTTTGCCTCATTGCAAAGGGGCTGCCGCATTTTTCTCAATGCGGCAGCCCAGTCCGAATCCGACGGATTGTTTAATTGCCTTACGCGCGAACCTTCCTGACGGTCACGGCGGCGGCGGCGACGAGCGCGAGCGCGATCATCACGAAGCCGACCACGGTGGTGGCGTCACCGGTCTGCGGGGGCTGCACCGCGGGCGGCGCCACGACGACTGTGGTCACGGTGCCGTAAGGCCAGGTCACGCCCACTGAGGTCGAGGCGATGCGGCCGAAGTACTTATCAAAGTGCGCCGTGGTCATGTACTTGGCGTCCGCGTAGCCGAAGCCCAGCGCGCTGAAAAAGGCGTTGAAGCCGGAGAGCAGCGCCTGGTAGAGCGTGGGCTCGCTCGAGGTGACGACCGCGTTCGTGGCGAGGTTGCGGAAGCTGATCGGCTGGTTGACCGCGGTCGTGATGGCGTAGTTGGCCGAGTTGTAGCTGAACACGATCTCGCGCGTGACGTCGATCTTGCCCGTGGCCTCGACCACCGGGAAGGAGATGGCGTAGCTCGTGCCTACGGCGGAAATCGTGTACACGCCGTCCGTATGGGTGACGAGGAATTCATCCACGCCGTCCGCGTCGTTGTCCCACGCGAAAACGCCGCCGACCCAGCTGTTATAGAAGCCGATGCTCGCGCTGACGCTCGCGCCGGAGGCGCCGGGCTTGTTGGCCTTGCCCCAGTACTCGAAGCCGTGTACATGCCCCTTGTGCGAAGCGTCGAAGGCGTAGGCCGAGGTGTAGCCGGGGAAGCTGTTCAGGTTCTTGAACGTGTCGCCCACCTTGCCGCCGTCCAAATACGCCTGGCCGTTCTCGAGCGTGATGTCGTCGAGGTCGAGCCTGTACTCGAGCCTCTTCGAGGCGAGCAGCGCGTTGTTGGATGCGCTCAGGCTGGTGGGGATGGTGATGGCGACGTAGAAATGTACCTCCGTGCCGTTGATGACGGGATACATCACCTTGAGCGGCTCGTAGAGGCTGCCCAGCACGGAAGTGTTGGGCGTGGTTTCAAGCGCGGTGATCTGGATGGTGATGTCGTAGACCGGAGTGCTCGGCAGCACGATCTGATCCCAGCCGCTCGCGAGGGCGGGGGCGGCGATGGCGAGCGCGAGAGCCAGCGCCAGTACCAGGGAGAACAGTTTCTTCATTTTTGACTCCTTTCATCGGTTGCGCGAAGGCTTCGGCGCGCCGCTTTTCTTTCCCGGCGGGCAGCGCCTTTCGCGCTTGTCGTTGAGGCTATTGTTTACAGGCCGTTCCAATTTTATTACGCCTGCTTAACAATATGCACGAATCGATAAAATAAGTGCGGATCCGCGTTTCCCATCCGGCAGCGCGGCGCTCGTGAAACAGACGATATTATATATAAGAAACGGCGGCCATTGAATCGGCCGGGCGCGGATGATAAAATCAACCAAACGGCACATCCGCCGGGAGACCGGCTCTGGAGGAAATCGCATGGACAGGGAAATCATGAGCGGCAACGAGGCCGTCGCGCGCGGCGCGTACGAGGCGGGCTGCCGCGTGGCCGCGGCGTATCCGGGCACGCCGAGCACCGAGATACTCGAGAACATCGGCGAAAAGTATAAGCGCGACATTTACTGCACCTGGGCCTCCAACGAGAAAACCGCCGTGGAGATCGCCTGCGGCGCTTCCATCGGCGGCGCGCGCGCCCTCGCCGCGATGAAGCACGTCGGCATGAACGTCGCGGCCGATCCGATCTTTACGATGGCGTACATGGGCGTGACCGGCGGGCTGGTGCTTGTGAGCGCGGACGACCCGGGCTGCCACAGCTCGCAGAACGAGCAGGACAACCGCCTCTACGCGCCGCACGCCAAGCTGGGCATGCTCGAGCCCTCGGATTCGCAGGAGTGCAGGGATTTCACCATCGCCGCGTTCGAGCTTTCCGAACGGTTCGACACCGTCATGATGCTTCGCATGACCACGCGCGTATGCCACTCCAAGAGCATGGTGGCTCTGGGCGGGCGCGCGGACATCCCGGTCAAAAAATACGAGCGGCAGCCGCGCAAGTACGCCATGCTGCCCGCCCACGCGCGGCCGCGCCACGTCGAGCGCGAGGCGCTGCTTCTCGAGCTCGAGGAGTACGCAAACGACTGCCCCTACAACCGCGTGGAGGAAGCCGCGGGCGAGAGCGACATCGGCATCATCACCTCCGGCATCTGCTACCAACACGCCAGGGAGGTGTTCGGCGACGCCGTCCACTACCTCAAGCTCGGCTTGACCCACCCGCTGCCGCGAAGGCTCATGCGGGAGTTCTGCCAAAAGCACAAGACCGTCTACGTCATCGAAGAGAACGATCCCTATCTCGAAAACGCCGTGCGCGCCGAGGGCTTCACGGATTGCGTGGGCAAGGCGAAACTGCCCGTCTGCGGCGAGCTCGACGCGCGCGTCATCCGCGAGGCGTTTTTCCCGGGCAGTTCGCCGGAAGGGTACCGCGAGCCGGAGGTTCAGGCGCCGCCGCGCCCGCCCGTGCTCTGCGCGGGCTGCCCGCACAGGGGATTCTTCTACGCGGTGAGCCGGTACGCGGGCAAACCCAAAGGCGTCGTCCCCTGCGGCGACATCGGCTGCTACACGCTGGGCATCAACCCGCCGCTCAACGCGCTCGACACGACCATCTGCATGGGCAGCGGCATCAGCTCGATCATAGGCCTCGCCCGGGCGCTCGAGATGCAGGGGGATTCCCGCAAGGCGCTCGGGTGTTTGGGCGATTCGACGTTCTTCCACAGCGGCATTGCCTCGCTCATAGACGTCGTGCACACGGGGGCGAACGTCATCGCCTGCATACTCGACAATTCCATCACGGCCATGACCGGCCACCAGGACAATCCCGGCACCGAGCGCAACCTCATGGGAGAGGGCGCGCCCGTCGTGGACATAGAGCGCCTCGTGCTTGCCACGGGCATATCGCCAGAGCGCGTGCGCGTCGTGGACCCGCTCGACATTTCCGCCGTGCAAGCCGCCATAGAGGCCGGGCTCGCCGTCGCGGGGCCGTTCGTCATCATCACCAGGCGGCCTTGCGCGCTTATCAAGGAGGTCGTGCGGAAGAACGCGGGCAGGCATTGCCGCGTCGATCCCGGCAAGTGCACGGGCTGTAAAATGTGCATGAGGATCGCCTGCCCGGCCATCGCCTTTGTCGATGGAAAGAGCCGCATCGCCGACCCCGCCTCCTGCACGGGGTGCGGATTGTGCATGAGCATGTGCAAATTCAACGCGATCGAAAGGGTGGGCGGCTGATATGGCAAAGAGCATACTGCTCGCGGGCGTGGGCGGCCAGGGCACGATATTGATCTCCAAAATACTCACGGCGGGCCTGACCGAGATGGGCTACCAGGTCAAGATGAGCGAAATACACGGCATGAGCCAGCGCGGGGGCAGCGTCACCACGCAAATCAAATACGGCGAGGTCGTATACGCCCCGAACATCGGCCTCGCCGAGGCGGATCTCGTGATCGCCTTCGAGAAGGCCGAGGCGCTGCGCGCGCTGCCCTACCTCAAAAAGGGCGGCACCATGATATCGGACGAGCGCGAGATACTGCCGCTCACCGTGCTTTCCGGCGGCGCGCGCTATCCGCACGACGCGCTCGACGCGCTCAGGGAAGCGCTCGAGCCCGGAAAACTCATCGTCGTGCGCGCGGCTCAAACCGCGGAGAAGCTCGGCAACATCCGCGCGCAGAACATCGTGCTCCTGGGCGCGCTCGTGCGCGCGATGGGGCTCGAGGCCGTTGATTGGAAGGCGCTCGTCGAAACATACGTGCCGGCCAAGGCGCGCGAATTGAACATCCGCGCTTACGAGGCGGGTTACGCCATGTGAACGCGGCGCGGATATCGTCCGCCTGCCGTTCCCGTGGCAGG
>MWBW01000034.1 GCA_002069725.1 Firmicutes bacterium ADurb.Bin248
CGCGCGTGAAGTACGCCTTCGACGGCAGCGGCTTCAACGTCGGGGGCAATGTGACCGCCGCGTTTCGCAGCGCCTGCGCGCGCTGCGGCAGGGAGTTCATAGAGCCCTTTGAAACGGAGTTCGACGAGCGCTTCGAGAAAGAAGCGGGCGGGGAGGACGACGCCTATCCCTTCGCGGGGGATGAAATCGACCTCAACGACCTCGTGCGCGACGCCATCCTTTTGAACATGCCCAACTACAGCCTGTGCAAAGAGGATTGCCGCGGCCTGTGCCCGGTCTGCGGGCGCGATTTGAATACGGGTCAGTGCTCCTGCGCGCGGGAGGCGGATGAGGATGAAACCGTCAATCCCTTCCTCCGGCTCAGGAACCTGCTGGAAGACGATAAGGAGGTGTGATCATGGCGGTCCCCAAGAAAAGAACATCCAAGGCGAGGAAGCATTCCCGCAGGAGCAGCGTATGGAAGCTCGCTCTGCCGGGCATTGTCGAGTGCCCCCAGTGCCACGAGCCCAAGCTTGCCCACAGGGTTTGCAAGAGCTGCGGCTACTACGACGGCAAGCAGGTCGTCAAGACCGAAGACGAAAAGAAAAAGGCCTGATCCTCCTCTTGCGGCAAAGATGCGCATCTGGGCTTCCCAAAGTATGGGAAGCCCTTTTGTGGTTTGCTCAGGCCCGGATCGCGCCGCGCGCAAACCGCGGCGGATCGGTTTGCGTTTGCGAGGGTAGACCGTTCGGATCGCGCAAGAGTTCATTGCTGGTTTTTCCCTTGCTTTTCCCTTACACTTTTTTCGAGGCGATGTTATGAATGTTGGCGAGCAATTGCGGACGATGAGAAAAAAAGCCGGTCTCACACAGGAAGCCGTCGCGGACGCCATGAACGTTACGCGGCAGACGCTTTCCAATTGGGAGAGAAGCGTCAACCTGCCGGATATCTACATGCTCGCGCGCCTTGCCTTCGTTTATCATGTCTCCTTCGACGAGGTTTTTCTCGGGAAAACATATTTTAAGGGAGGGCGAACCATGAAGACGAATTACAGCGACGCTCAAGTTGAAAACCTGATCGGCAGGCATTATCCGGATGCGCGTGAAATCCAAATACTCAGCGGCGGGCTTGTTTCCCAGACGTTCTCATTCCGTTCGGGAACGAACAGGCTCATCTTTCAAGCCGGGGGAAGAAAAGAGGCGTACGAAAAGGAGCGCTATATCGGCCGAATGTACGGGCATATTCTGCCGGTGCGCGCCGTCAACGGCGTTTATGTGAACGGGGACGGCAGCGCGTATTGCTTTTCGGATTACATCGAGGGCTGTAAAGTGTTCGACTTGTCCCAACAGGAGCGGACCGGCATCGTCCCATCCGTACTCGATTTGCTGGAGCGGATCGCCGCGATCCGGGCGCCCGCGGATTCGGGCTGCGGGCGGTTCGACGAAACGGGCGCCGCGCGCTTTGGCAGTTGGCGGGAATTCGTTTCGTCTGTCTATTGCGACGATCTTTACGACTGGCGGGGATTCGAATCGAAGGGATTCGATATCGGCGTTGTGCGCAAGTGTATCGCCGTGCTGAAAAACGACATCGATTGCCTGGATATCGGGCGGCCTTGCCTTATCCACGGGGATATCGGCTCATACAATCTCTTGGCCGAGGGCGCGCGGATTTCCGGGGCCATCGATTGGAGCCTGGCTTTATACGGCGATCCCCTCTATGAAGTCGCGAACGTGCTGTTCTGGAACGAGGATAAGCTTCAGCCGCTGGTAAGCGCGCTCAAAGAACGTTACCTGTCGGATGAACCGAATGAAAAGAAGCTGCGCTGCTATATGCTCCGCATCGGCCTGGAGGAAATCCATAATACGGCCGTGCTCGGCGAAATCGGATACGACGACGCCTGGGTGCTGGGCAGGCTGCGGGAAATCGCGGAGCGGCTTTGATGCCCGGCTTTATCCGGCGTTGTCCCACTGCGCGCGGCGCCCGTGAACGGGCGCCGCGCCTTTTGGTCTGTGACCTGCTTCCCGCGCCGCGGGAAGCTCTTTTGCGGTTTGCCAAAAGCACCCTTCTATGCTAAACTGAATCGCGATATAAAATATATTGGATAAGGAATGATACGCCATGATACGCATCGCTCTGGACGCTTTCGGCGGGGATCACGCCCCGCGTGCGGTCGTGGAGGGCGCGCTCGACGCCCTGCGCGATTATGACGACATCGCGATCGTCCTCTGCGGCAGAGAGGACGCCCTCCGCGCCGAGCTCGGGGGGAAGGAATACGACCAAAGCCGCCTTATGATACTCCACGCGCCCGAGGTGATCGACGTCCACGAGCAGCCTACCGTCGCCGTCAAGCGCAAGAAGGATTCCTCGCTCGTGCGGGCGTTGAAGCTCGTCGCCGACAAGGAGGCGGACTGCGTCGTATCCGCGGGCAGCACGGGCGCTCTGCTCACGGGCGCGACGCTCGTCATAAGGAGGATCAAGGGGGTCAAGCGCCCCGCGCTCGCGCCTCTGCTGCCGACGAAAACCGGCGGCTGGATCATGCTCATCGACTGCGGCGCGAACGTCGATTGCAAGCCCTCGTATTTGCAGCAGTTCGGCGTCATGGCGGACGCGTACATGAAGCGCGTGATGAACGTGGAGGAGCCGCGCGTCGCGCTTCTCAACAACGGCGAGGAGGAGGGCAAGGGCAACGAGCTCGCAAAGGCCGCCTATAAGCTGCTCGCGGACGCGCCGATCCAGTTCGTGGGCAACTGCGAGGCGCGGGAGATACTCTCGGGCGAATACGACGCGCTCGTGTGCGACGGTTTCGTGGGCAACGTGGTGCTCAAGCTTACGGAAGGGCTGAGCGACGTCATCTTTTCCATGCTCAAACACGAGCTTATGGCGGACGCGCGCTCCAAGCTCGGCGCGGCGTTCGCCAGGCCCGCTTTCCGACGCATGAAAAAGAAGATGGATTATAAGGAGGTCGGCGGCGCGCCTCTGCTGGGTATAGACGGCTGCGTCGTCAAGGCGCACGGCAGCTCGGACGCGAGGGCGTTCCGCTCGGCGCTCATGCAGGCGCGCTCGTTCGCGAAGTCCGGCGTCAACGTCGCGCTCGCCGAGGCGATCGCCTCCCTCCCCGAGATGGAGGATTGACAGAGAACCGGGCAAAGGCTAAACTGTTAGTATTCTGAAAGGCGGTGTTGAAATGGAATTTGAAAAGGTCAGGGCTGTCATCTCAAAGCAGCTCGATATTCCGGAGGAGAACATCACTCTGGAATCCAAACTCATCGAGGACCTCAAGGCGGACTCGCTCGACGTGGTCGAGCTGATTATGGATCTCGAGCAGGAATACGGCGTGGAGATACCGGATGACGATCTTCCCGGCATCCGCACGGTGGGGGATATCGTCAGCTTCCTCTCGAAGTGACGGGAAACGGACGCCGGCGGGGCCGTCGGAAAACGCACGGATGCGCGGCGCGCTCCCTACGGATTGATCATTCGCACTCATTTATGCGTAATCAGTAGGGGCCGCCGCGGTTTTTCCGCTTCAAGCGTTTTCGGGCGGCTCCTTTTGGCATAGGGAGGCAACGTGGAATTTGAACGAAGAAAACGCCTCGCCGCGCTCGAGGAGAAGCTCGGGTACAGCTTTCGCGACATCTCGCTGCTCGATACCGCCATGACCCACACCTCCTACGTCAAGGGGGACGGGCGGGCGCGCGCGCACAACGAGCGGCTCGAATTCCTCGGCGACGCGGTGCTCGAGCTTTGCGTGAGCGAGCGGCTCTACAGGCGCTTCGCGGATTTCGACGAGGGCGGGATGACGAGGCTCCGCGCGCAGACGGTCTGCGAGGGCGCGCTCTACGAGGTCGCCAAATCGCTCGGACTCGGGGAGGCGCTGCTCCTCGGGCGCGGGGAGGATCATTCCGGCGGGCGGGATAAGCCCTCCATACTCTCCGACGCGCTCGAGGCGCTCATAGGCGCGCTGTATATCGACGGCGGCATGGAGAGCGCGAGGCGGTTCATCATGGGCTTCATCGACGGGAGCGTCGAGGCGGCCCTCGCGGGCGGCGCGCTCAAGGACTATAAGACCATGCTTCAGGAATATGTACAGCAGCGCCATATGGGGCCAATTGCCTACCGCCTCGCGGGGGCGTCCGGGCCCGACCACAGCAAGGTGTTCACGATGGAGGTTTCCATCGCGGGCGTCCCCTCCGGCGCGGGGGAGGGCCACACCAAGCAGGAGGCGGGCCAGAGGGCCGCGCGCGCCGCGCTCGGGGCATTCGGCCTCTTAGACTGAACGGGAAGGTATGGCTTGGCTTGAGACTCACTAAGCTTGAAATGTACGGGTTCAAATCCTTCGCCCGCAAGACGGAACTGCAGTTCGAGGACGGCATCACGGCCATCATCGGCCCGAACGGCAGCGGCAAAAGCAACATTGCGGACGCCGTGCGCTGGGTGCTCGGCGAGCAGAGCGCCAAGGCCCTGCGCGGCGCGAAGATGGAGGACATCATATTCAACGGCACCGAGGCCAAAAAGGCGCTGGCCTTTTGCGAGGTGTCGCTGACATTCGACAACGCGGACGGCGAGCTTCTGACCGATTACGCCGAGGTCTGCATCGCGCGGCGCATGTACCGCTCGGGCGAAAGCGAATATTTCATCAACCGCGGGGCCTGCAGAAGGAAGGACATCGCCGAACTGTTCCGCGACACGGGCGTGGGCAAGGAAGGCTACTCGATCATCGGCCAGGGCAAGGTGGAGGAGATCCTCTCCAGCAAATCCGAGGACAGACGCAACGCCTTCGAGGAGGCCGCGGGCGTCATGAAGTACCGCGTGCGCAAGGAAGAGGCCGAACGCAAGCTCGCGAACACGCGCGGCAACCTCGAGCGCCTCAACGACATTTTGGAGGAGCTGGGCCGCCAGGTCGAGCCGCTGCGCGAGCAGAGCGAGGCCGCGCGGGAATATTTGAAATTCCGCGACGAACTGCGCGAAATCGAGATCAACGTGTTCCTCTATCAATACGACAGGCTCAACGAAAAGCTCCGGACGCTTTCGGAAAGCCTTTCGCAGCAATCCGGCGAGATCGCGCGGCTCGTCGCGCTGGACTCCGAGCTCGCGCGCGGCTGCGCGGGGGAGGAGGAGCGCGAGCGCGCGCTCAACGTCTCCATCAGCGAGGTGCAGTCGAAGCTGCTCGCGCTCTCGACGGGCGTTGAGACGCGCGCGGGCGAATCGAAGGTATACCGCGAGAAGCTCGCCTCGCTCATACGCGAGCGGGAGCGCGCCGAGGCCGCCATCGCCGGGAACGCGGCCGCGCTCGAGCGGCTTGGCCGCGAGATCGCGGAAAAATCCAAGCTGCTCGAAGGGAAGCGCGGGGCCTTCGCGGCGGACGACGCGAAGCTTGCCGGGGCCGCCGCCGCGCTCGAGGAAATGGCGGCCGAAATCGAGCGCAGCGACGAAACGCTCGAGCGGCGCAAGAACGAGATGATTGCCGCGCTCAACAGGCTCACGGACGCGAAGATCGTCATTTCCCGCTTTGAAACCATGCGCGGCAGCCTCGTGGAACGCCTCGCCGCCGTCGAGGAGGGCAAAAAGGCCATACTCGAGAAGGCCGCGCGGCTCGACCGGGAGCACGCGGAGGCGGTCGCTTTCGGCGAAAAGCTCGATGCGGAGCGCAGCGAACTCGAAAAGGCCAAAAACGGCGCGATCTCGCACCTCAACGAAACGAACCGGAAGCTTCGCGAAACGCGCGAGGCCGTGCGCGGCGCGGAGCAGCAGGCGGAAGCCGGGCGCGCCCGTTTGAAGGTGCTCGAGGAAATGAAGCGCGCGCACGAGGGATATTATACGAGCGTTCGAAACCTCCTTCGCGACGTGGAGCGCGACCCTTCGCTCAAACGGCGCATGGAAGGCGTCGTGGCGGAGCTTTTGAGCGTGCCTTCCAAATATGAAACCGCGATCGAGATGGCCTTGGGCGCGGCGCTGCAGAACATCGTAACCAGTACCGAGGAGGACGCCAAGGCCGCCATAGAATACCTTCGCAGCCGCGATTACGGAAGGGCGACGTTTTTGCCCGTCTCCGCCATGCGCCCGCGTCTGTTGGACGCGCGGGAGCGCGCGATGTGCGATGCTCCCGGCTTCATCGGCGTCGCGAGCGAGCTTTGCGGCTTCGCGGAAAAGCACCGCGGCGTCATGGAAAACCTGCTCGGCAGGACGGTCGTGGTCGACGACCTCGCCGCGGGCATCGAAATCAACAAAAGGGCGAAATCGGCCTTCCGCATCGCCACGCTCAAGGGCGACATCATCAACCCCGGCGGCTCCATGACGGGCGGCAGCGTGCAAAAGCGCGAGTTCAGCCTCGTCGGGCGCGAGCGGGAGATCGAGGAGCTCAAGAACAGGAGCGTGTCGCTCGCCGCCCAGAGGGAACGGCTCTCAAAGGAAGCCGAAGCGCTCGAGGCGGAGCTCGCGCGCGCCGAGGCGGAGCTTTCCTCGCGCACGGAGGCGCTGCACGCAAGGGACGTCGGCATCGCCGCGCATAACGAGAAGCTCGACATCATAAAAAAATACGTGTCCGCCGCGCGGGACGAGCTTTTGGAGGCGAACGCGGAGATGAGCCGCGTCCGGGACGACATCGAGAGCATAGACGGCCGGTTCCGCGACGCCGAACGGGATTCGAGCGAACTTGAGCAGAGCGGCGCCGCCTCGCGGGAGGACATCCGCGCCGCGCAGGAAAAGCTGGCGGCGCTTCGCCAGGAGTACGCGAAGCGTTCCGCCGGAGTGTCCGACGCGCGCGTGGCCGCCGCGGCCGCGGGCAGGGAGCTCGCCTCCCTCGGCGCGGAAGTCGAACGCCTCAGGCGCGAGGCCGCGCAGGTACGCGCCGCCATCGAGCAGGAGAAGCGCGCGCTCGAAGCAAGCAACGCGCTCTTTGAAGCCAACACGCGCGACATGGGCGCGCTCGAGAGCGGGATCGAAGCCGAGCGCAAGGAACTGGACGCCCTCGCCGACCGCCTGCACGGCATGGAGGAGGAGCGCGCCAGGCACCTCGTGGCGCTTGACGAATTGCGCGCGCGGCGCGAGGCCGGGGCACAGGAATTGCAGGAGGCGCGCGACGCGAGCCACCGCGCGGAGATTGGCGTCAGCCGCGCTGAGATGGAACTCAAGGCCATGCAGGACAGGATCTGGGAGGATTACGAGCTTACCTACGAGAACGCCCAGCCCTACCGAAGGCAGATCGCCGTCACGGCCTCGCATGTGCGCATCGACGAGCTCAAGAAGGCCATCAAGGCGCTGGGCGACGTGAACGTGGGCTCCATAGAGGATTATAAAACCGTCAAGGAGCGCTTCGACGCGCTCAGCGTGCAGTACGAGGACCTTACCGCGGCGGAAGCCGACCTTCGCACGCTCATCGAGGAGCTCGTCGCGACCATGGAAAACGAGTTCCGGCGGCAGTTCGCGCGCATACAGGCGAACTTCTCCGAAACCTTCGCGGAGCTGTTCGGCGGCGGGAGCGCGCAGCTCGTGCTTTCCGACAAGGACGACATACTCAATTGCGACATCGACATCATCGCGCAGCCGCCCGGCAAGAAGCTGCAGCTGCTTTCCCTGCTCTCGGGCGGGGAGAGGGCGCTGACCGCCATCGCGCTGCTCTTCGCGATATTGAAGCTCAAGCCCACGGCGTTCTGCATACTCGACGAGATCGAAACCTCGCTCGACGAGGTCAACGTTTCGACCGTGGCGCAGTACGTCCGGCATTACTCGAAGGATACGCAGTTCATAATCATCACGCACCGCAAGGGCAGCATGGAGGTCTGCAACGCGCTCTACGGCGTGGCGATGGAGGAGAAGGGCGTATCGAAAATCGTCAGCGCAAGATTCGAAGCGTAAGGAGGCGGCATGGAAGGAAAGAAATCGTTCCTCGACAAGCTCAAAGGCACACTTCGCAATACCGGCGGCGGATTGCTCGCGGGCCTGTTCCGCGGGGAGGAGCGCATCAACGCGGCCTTCTTCGACGAACTGGAGGAGGCGATGATCGTCGCCGACATGGGCGTGGATACTTCGCTCGCGCTCGTCGCCGGGCTTCGCGAGGCCGTGGATGAAAAGCGCATCCGCGACCGCTCCGGCGCGCGCGCGGAGCTCGTGGAGATGCTGGCCTCGCGCATGAGGCCTGGCACGGCGTTCCCGGCGGACGAGGGCAGAGCCGCGCTTTTGATCGTCGGCGTCAACGGCGTGGGAAAGACGACCTCCATAGGCAAGCTCGCGCACCATTACGTTTCGCTCGGAAGAAAGCCCATGGTGGCCGCGGCGGATACCTTCCGCGCGGCGGCGGCGGAGCAGCTCACGGTCTGGGCGGAGCGGGCGAATGTGCCCATCGTCAAACACAAGGAGGGCGCGGACCCCGCGGCCGTGGTGTTCGACGCGGCGGCATCCTTCAAGGCGCGCGGCTGCGACATATTGTTGTGCGACACGGCGGGCAGGCTCCACAACAAGAAGAACCTGATGAACGAGCTCTCGAAGATCCGCCGCGTCATCGAGCGCGAGCTGCCCGGCACGCCCATAGAGGCGCTGCTGGTGCTCGACGCCTCCACAGGGCAGAACGCCATCGCCCAGGCGCGCGCTTTCATGGAGACGACGGGGCTCACGGGCGTGATCCTGACCAAACTCGACGGCACCGCCAAGGGCGGCATGGCCGTGGCCATACGCGGGGAACTCGGACTGCCTGTGCGCTTCGTGGGCGTCGGCGAAGGGATAGAGGATCTGCAGCCCTTCGACGCGGACGCCTACGCGGGCGCGCTCGTATAAATTTAAAGGAGGACGCACATGTACAAAGCCATTGTGGTCACCGTAAGCGACAGCCTGTATCACGGCAAGATCTCCGACGAGAGCGGCAAGCGCATCATGGACATACTCGCCGCGCGCGGCTACGAGCTCGGCGAAATGCTCACGACCCCCAAGGAATGCGCGCTCATCCAGGCGACGCTCATCGAAGCCGCGGATAAGATGGGCGCGGCGCTCGTCGTCACGACCGGCGGCACCAACTGCTCGCCGCGCGACGTGACGCCCGAGGCGACGCGCGCCGTCTGCCAAAGGCTTGTGCCGGGCATTCCCGAGGCCATGCGCGCCGCGATGTGCAAAACCAACGCGCAGGGCGCGCTTTCCCGCGCCGTCGTAGGCATCCGCGGCAGGACGATGATCGTCAACGTGCCGGGCAACCCGCAGTCCGCGGCGGACAATCTCAACGCGGCCATCGACGTGATCGGCGCGGGCCTTGTCACGCTGCGCGAGGGCGTGTCCGAATACGACAGAAAGTGATTCCAGCAAGATTTGGCTTGACAAAACCGCCGTATCGCTTATAATAGCTAAGGTGTAAAGCAAAATGCCTTTACACCGGAGCGCGATATGGACAAACGTACCCGAACCGGGCTTCTGCTCGACTGCTACGGCGCGCTGCTCACCAAAAGGCAGCGCGCGATGATGCTTTTGCGCTTCGACGAGGACCTTTCCCTCGCGGAGATCGCCGAGCGCGAGGGCGTTTCGCGCCAGGCCGTGCGGGACGCGCTGGTTCGCGGCGAGGCTCAGCTCGAGGAATACGAGCAAAAGCTCGGCTTTATGGAGCGGGATATCGCGCTCGCGCGGGAGCTTCGCGCGCTTATGGAAAAGACGGCGGACGCGGCGGCCCGCGCTGAGCTCGCGCGGCTGCTTGAAAGGATACAGGGCGATGGCGTTTGACAGCCTCTCTCAGAAACTGCAAAACGTATTCAGGAAGCTGACCGGCAGGGGCAAGCTTTCCGAAAAGGACGTGCGCGAGGCCATGCGGGAGGTCAAGCTCGCGCTGCTCGAGGCGGACGTGAGCTTTTCCGTCGTCAAGGATTTCATCAACGGCGTCACCGCGCGCGCGGTGGGCTCCGGTGTGCTCGAGAGCCTCACGCCCGGGCAGCAGGTCGTCAAGATCGTCAACGAGGAGCTGACCGCGCTCATGGGCGGCGCGAACGCGAAGCTCGAGTTCGGCTCGGCGACGCCCTCGGTCATACTGCTCGCGGGCCTTCAGGGCGCGGGCAAGACCACCATGGCCGGCAAGCTCGCGGGCTACCTCAAAAAGCAATACGGCAAATCGCCCCTGCTCGTCGCGTGCGACATCTACCGCCCCGCGGCCATAGACCAGTTGAAGATCGTGGGCGAGCGCGTCGGCGCGCCGGTGTTCGAGCGCGGCCGGGCGAACCCGGTGGAGACCGCGAAACTCGCCATAGACCACGCGCGGCGGAACCTGTGCGACCTTGTGATACTCGACACGGCGGGCAGGCTCCACATAGACGAGGCCATGATGGACGAGATCGCGGCCATTCGCGACGCGGTCCACCCCGCGGAAATCCTGCTCACCATAGACGCCATGACGGGGCAGGACGCGGTCAACGTCGCAAAAATATTCAACGAAAAGCTCGGCCTCACGGGCGTGATCGTCACCAAGCTCGACGGCGACACGCGCGGCGGCGCGGCGCTCTCGGTCAAGGCCGTGACGGGCAAGCCCATCAAGTTCAGCGGCACGGGCGAGAAGCTTACGGACATCGAGCCCTTCCATCCCGACCGCATGGCCTCGCGCATACTGGGCATGGGGGATGTGCTCACGCTCATCGAGAAGGCGCAGACCGCCTTCGATGAAAAAAAGGCCGTGGAGCTCGAATCGAAGCTTCGAAACGACGACTTCACACTCGAGGATTACCTCGACCAGATGGAGCAGATGAAGGACATGGGCTCCATGCAGGAGATACTCAACATGCTCCCGGGCGTTGACGCGTCGAAGCTGGGCGGTATGCAGGTCGACGAAAAGCAGCTCGCGCGCGCGCAGGCCATCATCCGCTCGATGACCCCGCAGGAGCGCAGGCGGCCGGACGTGCTCAACGCGGGCCGCCGCAAGCGCATCGCCAAGGGCAGCGGTACGAGCATACAGGAGGTCAACCGCCTGTTGAACCAGTATGAGGCCGGGCGCAAGATGATGAAGCAGTTCGCGGGCGCGGGCAAGAAAGGCTTCAAGAAGGGCGGAAGGGGAGGCTTTCCCTTCAAGTTTTAACGATACGACAGCGGTTCGCCGTTTTCGGATAAACTAAGACAACATCAGGAGGAAAACCAATATGGTCAAGATCAGACTTCGCAGGATGGGCGCCAAGAAGGCTCCGTTCTACCGCATCATCGTCGCGGATTCCCGCGCGCCGCGCGACGGCGCGTTCATCGAGGAGCTCGGTTACTACAATCCCCTCACCGATCCCGCCGAAGTCAAGGTGGACGGCGAGCGGGCGCAGTACTGGCTCAAGAACGGCGCGCAGCCCACCGACACCGTGCGCGGCCTGCTCAAAAAGAGCGGCGCGCTGCAGTGACGACGGAACCGTCGGCGAGGCAGACCATGGGAGAGCTGGTTAAGTTTATCGCGATGAATCTCGTGGATAAGCCCGAATTGGTCAAGGTTGAGGAAAAAGAGGGCGATAAGGCCACGATCATCGAGCTGAGCGTCGCGCCCGAGGATATGGGCAAGGTGATCGGCAAGCAGGGGCGCATCGCCAAGGCCATCCGCACGGTGGTGAAGGCGGCGTCCATCAAGGAAAACAAGAAGTACATCGTCGAGATCGTGTAAACATGGACGGCAGGGCGGAATACCTGCGCGTCGGGCAGATCGTCCGGCCGCACGGCATACGGGGCGCCGTGAAGCTCGCGCCCCTCACCAACGATCTCGCCCGCTTCCACGCGCTCGACGAGGCGTATCTCGAGGCGAAGGGCGAATACGTCCCCGTGACCGTTTCCGGCGCGGGGGTGAATCAGGGGAGCGTCACGCTGACGCTTTCCTGCGCTTGTTCGCGCGAGGAGGCCGAGAAGCTTCGGGGGCTCTACCTGTGCGTGGACCGCGCGCACGCGGTGAAATTGCCCGAGGGCGCGTATTTCGTGTGCGATTTGATCGGGTGCGAAGTGAGCACGTCCGGCGGGAAGCCGCTTGGCATACTCACCGAGGTGCTCGAGACCGGCGCGAACGACGTGTATCTCATCGAGGGCGAGAGGAAGCTCATGGTCCCCGCGCTCAAAAAGCTGCTGCGTTTGGTGGACACGGAAAACGGGCGCATCGTGCTCGATGAAGCCGTGCTCGAGGAGGTCGGCCTGTTTGAGGATTGACATACTCTCGATCTTCCCCGGTATGTTCGGCGGGGTGCTCTCGTCGAGCATGCTCGGCCGCGCGGCGGAAAAAGGGCTGCTCGAATTCCATCTGCACGACATACGCGCGTATTCCGATAACAAGCACCGCAACACGGACGATTATCCCTTTGGCGGGGGCGCGGGCATGGTCATGATGGCGCAGCCCGTCTACTCCTGCATCGAGGTGGTCGATCCCGGGCACGAGGCGTACCGCGTCACGCTTTCCCCGCGCGGCGAGGTCCTCACGCCCAAGCGCGCGAAGGAGCTCTCCGAAATGCCGCGGCTTTTGCTTTTGTGCGGGCATTACGAGGGCATCGACGAACGCGTGTCGTACGCCATGGACGCGGAGATCTCCATCGGGGACTATGTGCTCACCGGCGGCGAGCTGCCCGCGATGGTGCTCGTCGATTGCGTTTCGCGCTTCGTTCCGGGCGTGCTCGGCAGCGAGGATTCGGCCGGGGACGAGTCGTTTTCCGACGGCCTTCTCGAATATCCGCAGTATACGCGCCCGGCGAGTTTTCGCGGCATGGACGTGCCGGAGGTATTGCTCAACGGCAACCACGCGCTGATCGCGCGCTTCCGGCGGGACGAAGCCCTGAAGCTGACCTATGCGCGAAGGCCGGAACTGATCGAGGAAATACCGCTCGACAAGGCGGATAAAGCCCTGCTCGAGAGCCTGAAAAATCAGGCGAATCAAGGGAAATAAGCGCTTGCATTCCAAAAACCGCCGTGGTATAATGGCGGTCGGTACAGCGGGCGGTCCAATGTGGGCGGATGGCTCATAAGAACGTCTGTGAGGAAGGAGAACACAATGGCAGATATCATCAGGGAACTTGAAAAGGAACAGATCCGCACGGATCTTCCGCGGCTCGAGATCGGCGACACCGTCCGCGTCTACGTGAAGGTCATCGAGGGCAGCCGCGAGAGGCTGCAGAACTTCGAGGGCATCGTCATCAAGATCCAGGGCGGCGGCATACGCAAATCCTTCACCGTGCGCCGCGTTTCCTACGGCGTGGGCGTGGAGAGGACTTTCCCGTACAACAGCCCCCGCGTCGGCCGCATCGAGGTCGTGCGCCACGGGCGCGTGCGCAGGGCGAAGCTGTTCTATCTGCGCGAGCGTTCGGGTAAGGCCGCCAAGATCGTCGAGCGCATAGACGAGAAATAAGCAAAGCGATGATGAAGCCCCCGCGGCCACGGCCTCCGGGGGCTTTGCTTCAAATGGAGGGACGCCATGCAGATCCAATGGTATCCGGGGCATATGGCAAAAGCGCGGCGCATGCTCGAGGAGAACCTCGCGCTTATCGACGTCGTGGTGGAGCTTGCCGACGCGCGCGCGCCCGGGGCCACGCGCAACCCCGATTTCGACGCGCTGTTCGCGGCCAAACACAGGGTCATACTTCTCAATAAGAGCGACCTCGCCTCGCCCGCGGGGACGAAGGCATGGCTCGAAAGCTATCGCGCTTCCGGCGCGGCGGCGATGGACTTCGTCGCGACGAACGCGCACAAGCGCAAGGCGGCGATATCGGCCATAGAAGCGGCCGCGAAAGAAAAGGTCGACAGGATGCGCGCGAAGGGCGTCATGAAAACCGTGCGCGCGATGGTCGTGGGCATCCCGAACGTGGGAAAATCCACCTTCATCAACCGCGTCGCGGGCGAAAACCGCGCGAAGGTGGGGGACAGGCCCGGCGTCACCAAGGGCAAGCAGTGGGTGAAGATCGGCCCCTACCTCGAGCTGATGGATACCCCCGGCCTCCTCTGGCCCAAGCTCGAGGACCCGGAGCTCGCAAAGCATCTGGCATACATCGGCTCCATCAACGACGATATCATGGACATCGAACAGCTCGCGGGCGACCTGCTCGCCGAGCTCAACGCGCGCTGCCCGAACGAGCTTGCCGCGCGCTATTGCGCGATACGCCCGGGCATGGCGCCGCAGGAACTGCTCGAAGCCGTATGCGTGAGCCGGGGCTTCCGGCTTTCCGGAAACGCGCTCGACACCGAGCGCGCGGCGCGCGTTTCCCTCGACGAGTTCCGCGCGGGGAAAATCGCCAAAGTGACGCTCGAGCTGCCGGAGGACGGGCGATGATCAGGCCTAAGGAACAGGAGCGGCTTTACGCCCTCACCCAAACGGAACGCGCCTTCTGGGCGCGGGGGGTGCTCCCCGCGGGCATGGACGAGGTGGGCCGCGGCCCGCTCGCGGGGCCCGTGGTCGCGGCCGCCGTCGTGCTGCCGCCGGAGCCGCTGATCGAGTTCATCAACGACTCGAAGAAGCTATCCGCCGTCAAACGCGAGAAGCTCGCAGCGCTCATCCGCGAGGAAGCGCTCGCTTACGGCGTGGGCTGGGTGTTCCAGGATGAGATCGACGAGATCAACATACTCAACGCCACGAAAAAGGCGTTTTGCGAGGCGTACGCCGCCATGGGGCGGCCCTGCTTCGACGCGCTCGTGGACGCCGTGAGGGGGCTGGATATCCCGGCCGCGCAGCATCCCATCGTGCACGGGGACGCGCTGTGCTACCTCATCGGCGCGGCGAGTATACTCGCCAAGGTCGAGCGGGACGCGTTTATGGCGCGGATGGACGAAGTCTACCCCGAATACGGCTTCGCGCGCAACAAGGGCTACGGCACGGCGGAGCACATCGCGGCCCTGCGCGCGTTCGGCCCGTGCCCGCTGCACAGGAGAAGCTTCATTAAAGGAATATTGGAGGGCGTATGACCGAGAAAACCGCGCGCGGCGCCGAGGGCGAAAAGCGCGCGCTGCTCCATCTGCAAAAAAAGGGCTACGAGCTTCTCGAACGGAACTACCGCGCGCAGCGCTGCGAAATAGACCTCGTCATGCAGCACGGGGAAACCACGGTCTTCGTGGAGGTCAAGGCGCGAAGCTCGACGCTCTTCGGCCTCGGGCGGGAGGCCGTCACGGGCAAAAAGCAGCAAAACCTGATCAAAGCGGCCACGGTTTACGCCGCGGACCACGGCCTGCTCGAGGCGAGCCTTCGCTTCGACGTGGTCGAGGTGGCGCTCCCTTCGGGCAAAGTTACGCATATCGAGAACGCATTTCCGGCATAATTGTTAATAAATACCGCAATATGGTGAGAAACTGACAGAAATATGGTATCCTATATACCTGCTCCATTATTGCGTTTTGAGGCGTTTATGAAAAAACTGTTTTCCCTCGCGCTTGCGCTTTTCCTGTTGTGCCTTTCACCCGCGGCGCTCGCGGCATCGACTCTCATCGACAACGGCGGCTTCGACGAGGTTTCCGGGGACGGATTGCCCGAGGAATGGAAGTACGAGGCATGGTATACGGAGGAGGCGCTCGGCTACGCGTCGGCCGAAACGCTCGAGGGTGAAAACGTCGCCCACATCTTCTGCGGCGCGGGCGGAAACGACGCGCGGCTCTACCAGACCGTCAAGGTCAAGGCGAACTCCCATTATAAGCTGACCTGCCGCGTCAAAACCGCGAACGTCGCGGGCGGCGCGGGGGCGAACATATCAGTCAACGGCTCGCTCGCCAAGAGCGAGGGCGTTTTCGGCACGAGCGGGGGCTGGGTCGAACTCGAGCTCGTCGGCAAAACCGCAAAAGGGCAGACCGAGCTTTCCGTTTGCGTGCGCGTGGGCGGCTACGGCGCGCTCTCCGAGGGCGAGGCGTGGTTCGACGACGTGCGCGTCGAGAAGCTTTCGGGCTATACCGGGGACGCGGCGGACTTCTCCGTCGCCTCCGTCGGGGAGGCCGAGGGCGAAACCGCGAACGAAACCGACATCCCAGGCATGGGCTACATGATGCTCGCGACGCTCGTAAGCGCGCTCGTGGCCGTCATAGCCTATCGCCGCTACATCGAAACGGACAGTTCCAAAGACCTCGCGCGCTCCGGCATGAGCGACGGCTTCTGGCTCGCCGTCATATTTCTTGCGGCGTTCCTGGCGCGCTGCGCGTTCTCGCTGATCTTCTACGGGCACTCGACGGACATCAACTGCTTCATGGCCTGGGCGTACAACCTCGCTTCGGGCGGCATAAGGAACTTTTATACCTCGGGCATGTTCGCGGATTATCCCCCGGGTTACATGTACATGCTCTTTCTCATGGGCAAGCTCGGGAGCATACTCAACTACGGCAGCGCGGGCTACGTGCTGATCGTCAAGATGCCGGGGATACTCGCGGACCTGCTCGCCGCCTACCTCGTTTACCGCATCGCGCGGCGCGCGGGCAAAAACGAGGATTCGCTCGACCCGCGCGCGGGCAGGCTGCCGCTCGCGCTGGCGGCCTTTGTCGCCTTCAACCCGCTCATGGCGTTCATCTCGGGCGGCTGGGGGCAGATCGACCAGATACTCACGCTGCTGCTGCTCGCGGTGATCTGGCTTTTCCTCGAGGACAGGCTCATACTCACAGGCCTCGTCTACGGCGTCGCCATCGTGACCAAGCCGCAGGCGCTTATGGTGGGTCCGCTGCTCGCCGCGGCGTATTTTTGCAAAGTGTGGGATCAGGGCTTCGTCAAGGGCTTCCTTCGGACCCTCGCGGCGGTCGCGGCCGCGTGCGCGGCGATTTTCCTCATCGCGCTGCCGTTCCGCAACGGGCAGGAGCCGCTGTGGTTTTTGAACAAGGTACTCGGCACGGCGACGAGCTATCCTTACGCGAGCGTAGAGGCGTTCAACCTTATGGCGCTCCTCGGCGGCAACTGGAAGGGCATAGACGCGCCTCTGCTCGGGCTTACTTACGCAACGTGGGGTACGATACTCATCGCCCTCTCGGTCGCCTTTTCGATCATACTCTACGCTTTTGAGAGAAAGCATGAGAAGCACGCGCTGACGCTCTGTACGGCATGGCTGATCGCCGCGCTGTTCACGCTCGGGCAGTATATGCACGAGCGGTATCTCTTCCCGGCGCTTCTGCTGCTGCTCGTCGCCTTCGTGTATTACCGCGACAGGCGGCTCGTCACCGCGTTCCTCTTAATGACGGTTTCCGCGCTCTTCAACGCCATGATGGCCTTCGTGATCGTCGATCATCAGCAGGCGCGCGGCATCATCTACGACATCGTCACCGCAGTCGGCTCGCTCATGAGCATGGGCGCGTTCGCGTACCTGACGTGGACGTGCTGCGGCATCGTGTTCCGCCGCGTGAAATTCCCGGCCTTCGCCGAGAAAAAACGCGAGGCGGAAGCGCTCACGCGCCTGCCCGAACCGGTCGACAACAAGCTCCGCTACACCGCGCGGGACAGGATCTATGTGCTTGCGCTCACCGCGGTCTACGGCGTGGTCGCGCTCGTCAACCTCGGCACGACCGTCGCGCCCGAAAGCTACTGGACAGGCTCCTTCAACGATACGGTGACCATCACGCTCGCGAGCGAAACCCGCGTCAAGGACATCCGCGCCTACGGCGGGCTGTATACGGGCACCGTGGAGCTTACCGGAGACGACGGCACGCTCGTCACCTATGTGGAGGACAACGGGGATATGTTCCGCTGGGCGCGCATCGGCGGGGATATCACAACCAAGACCATCACGCTCCGGGTCACTGTGGGCGAGGTGTGGTTCAACGAACTCGCGCTCTTCGACGAGCAGGGGAACTACATCCCCGCGACGGCGTCCGCGGGCGGCGAGGCGTTATTCGACGAACCGGATCAGGTGCCCGCGCGCGGCTCGTATATGTACGGCATGTATTTCGACGAACTGTACCATGCGCGCACGGCCTACGAGCACCTCAACGGCCTCAAGCCCTACGAGAACTCGCATCCGCCGCTCGGCAAGATATTCATCATGCTGGGCATCGCGGTCTTTGGCATGAATCCGCTCGGCTGGCGCATCGTGGGCGCGCTCTTCGGCGTCGGCATGGTGCCCATACTCTACGCCTTCGGCAAGCGTCTCTTTAAAAACAGCGAGTACGCGCTGCTTGTCGCGGTGCTTTTCGCGTTCGATTTCATGCATTACACGCAGACGCGGATCGCGACCATAGACGTGTACGGCGTGTTCTTCATCATACTGATGTTCTACTATATGTATCAGTATTTCGGCATGAACTTCTTCTCCGACGGCCTCAAAAAGACGCTCAAGCCCCTCGCGCTGGGCGGGCTGTTCTTCGGGCTGGGCGCCGCGAGCAAGTGGATCTGCATCTACGCGGGCGGCGGCATGGCCGTGCTGCTGCTCATATCGCTGCTCTGGCGCTACGCCGAATACTGCCGCTTCAAAAACAGCGGGGATGAGGCCCTTCGCGCGGCAGTCGCGCCATTTTGGAAAAACACCGTGCTCACGCTGCTCTGGTGCGTCGTGTTCTACATCGCCGTACCCGTCGCCATCTACCTGCTCTCGTACCTGCCGTACGTATTGAGCGTTTCACACTACGACCTCGAGGGCATCTGGGGCGTGCAGAAGTTCATGTACAACTACCACAGCACGCTCACGGCAACGCACGATTACCAGTCCCCGTGGTGGCAATGGCCGCTGATCCTGCGCCCGATGTGGTATTATGTCAATTACGACGTGGCCGAGGGTTATATCGGCACCATATCGGCCCTTGGCAATCCCGCCGTGTGGTGGGTGTGCTGCGTCGGCTCCGCGATGGCGCTCATCAAGCTCATCCGCGGCAAAATCGCGCCGGATATGACCTGGCTCGCGCTGTTCGTGGCGCTGCTCGCGGAGATTGCGCCGTGGGTGCTCGTCACGCGCTGCACGTTCATCTACCATTACTTTGCGAGCGTGCCCTTCATCATACTCATTACGGCCAACCTGCTCCGGAAGAAGGAGCAAAGCGATCCCGCCTGGGCGAAGGCGAAATGGATCTGGATGGGCGCGGCCGTCGCGCTGTTCATACTGTTCTATCCGGCCATCACGGGCGTGACCGCCCCCCGCGGGTATATCAAGCTGCTCGAGTGGCTGCCGAGCTGGACGTTCATGGGCTATTGAGCGAAATTGGGGAAAAGGGAATCGGATCACATGAAAAACGGCTTGAAAGCGACCATCTGGCAATTCGTCAAGTTCAACATCGTGGGCATATTGAACACGGGCGTGGATTTCGGCCTGTTCTACCTGCTTACGGATCTGTTCGGCGTCAACGAGCACGCCGCCAAGATCATTTCCTATACGGCGGGCATCGTCAACAGCTATGTGTGGAACACGATGTGGACGTTCCGCAAGGAAAAGAAGCGCACGCTGCGCGAAATGGCGCTGTTCCTGCTCGTCAACCTCGTTTCCCTCGGCGTCAACGAAGGCGTGTTCGCCCTGTGCAGCGGCCCGCTGGGCATCGATGTCAACCTCGTCAATCTGATACTCGCCTCCGGCGGCGCCGCGCTCGTGAACTTCGCGGGCAACAAGCTGATCGTGTTCAACAGGCCGAACTCGGAACCGGGGATCGGGGAAGCCGCCGGGGAAGCGGAGGCCGGAGAAGAAAAACCAGAATAACACGCGGAGGTATCGCCTATGCTCTCCCGCATCGCCAGCTACGGCCTCTCGGGGCTCGAGGGCTTTCTCGTGCGCGTGGAGGTCGATTCCGGCGGCGGCATACCGGCCTTCGAGCTTGTCGGCCTGCCGGACGCCGCCGTGCGGGAATCTAAGGAGCGCGTGCATTCGGCCATACGCAACTCCGGCTTCGCGTATCCGCAGGGCCGCGTGACGGTCAATCTCGCGCCCGCCGACCAGAGGAAGGAAGGCTCGGTCTACGACCTGCCCATCGCCGTGGGCATACTCGCGGCGACGGGGCAGCTCGACGAGAAGCTGACCGAGGGCTTCATGTTCCTCGGAGAGCTCGCGCTCGACGGCGGCGTCCGCCCCGTGGCGGGCATACTGCCTATGGTCATAGGCGCGTATAACGAACGCATCGCCTCGGTCGCGCTCTCGCCGGAGAACGCCGCCGAGGCTTCGTATATCGACGGAGTGCGGGTCGTCCCCGCGGCGAACCTGCGCTCCCTCGTAGCCATGTTGAAGGGCGGCGTGCCGCTCGAAGTTTTTCCGCCGCGCGGGTGGGATAACGCCCGCGTCGCCTATTCTTCCGATTTTTCGGATATCAAGGGCCAGCAGGGCGCAAAACGCGCCGCGGAGGTCGCGGTCGCGGGCGGGCACAACCTGCTGCTCGTGGGCACGCCCGGCTCGGGCAAGACCATGCTCGCGCGCAGCATCCCCTCGATATTGCCGGAACTTTCCTTCGCCGAGGCGCTCGAGATCACCAAGATCCATTCCGTGACGGGCGCGCTCAAGGGCAAGGACGGCATGGTTGCCGAGCGGCCGTTCCGCGCGCCGCACCACTCGGCCTCGGGCGTGTCGCTCATCGGCGGCGGCCCGAAGGCGCTGCCGGGGGAAATCAGCCTCGCGCACTACGGCGTGCTGTTCCTCGACGAGTTCCCGGAGTTCCCAAAGGATGTGCTCGAGGCGCTGCGCCAGCCGCTCGAGGACGGCTTTGTGACCATCGCGCGCGCGGCGGCGCGTTCGACCTATCCCGCGGATTTCATGCTCGTCGCCGCGATGAACCCCTGCCCCTGCGGTTTCTTCGGCTCGCGCGTCACGCCCTGCCGCTGCACCGCGCAGCAGATACTGCGCTACCGCAACAAAATCAGCGGGCCGATGCTCGATCGCATCGACATCCACGTCGAAATGTCCGAGGTGGGCTACGCGGACATCGCGGGCAGGAGCACGGGGGAGAAGTCGGAGGTCGTCCGAGCGCGCGTCAATGCGGCGCGGGCGCTGCAGGCCAGGCGTTATCGAAAGGAAGGGATACTTTTCAACGCACAGCTCACCAACCGTATGACGGGCGTGTACTGCGTGCTCGAACCCGAGGCCGAGGCGCTTTTGAAGAAGGCGTTTTCGACGCTCAAGCTCAGCGCGCGGGCGTATACGCGCATACTCAAGGTTTCCCGCACGATCGCCGATCTCGACGGCAGCGAGAACATACTGCCCGCGCACGTCGCGGAGGCGATCCAGTACAGGAGCCTCGAGAGCAAATATTGGGGGACGCTTAGATGAAACTCAGCGAGAAGGAACGGTATCTGTTCTGGCTCGGCGTGGCCAACGGGCCGGGCGCGGCGCGCTCGAGAAAGCTTCTCGAGGCCTTCGGGGACGATCCCAAGGCGGTTTTCGAGGCGGCGGCGCGCGGGGATCTGCACGAGCACATGAAGGGCGACGTGGCGGAGCTTATGAAGAAGCGCGCGAGCGAGCGCTACATCGAGCGCTGCCTCAAGCGGCTCGAGGAACTGGATGTGTCCGCGGCGACCATCGCCTCGCGCGCGTATCCGGAGCTGTTGAAGGAGATTTACGACCCGCCCGTGGTGCTCTATTACCGGGGCACGCTGTATCCGCAACTGCGGCTGCCCGTCGCGATGGTGGGCACGCGCGAGCCTTCCGAATACGGCAGGCGCGCCGCCGTCGAGCTCGCGCGCGCGCTCGCAGAAAGCGGCGTCTGCGTCGTGAGCGGCCTGGCGTACGGCATAGACCGCGCCGCCGCCGAAGGCGCGCTCGAGGCCAAAGACAGCGCGTATCCGACCATCGCGGTGCTGGGGAGCGGGCCGGACGTCGTCTATCCCGAGGCGAACCGCGACGTTTACGAGAAGGTCGTCGCGCGCGGCGCCGTCGTTTCGGAGTATATGCCGGGAACGGAGCCCAAGGCTATGCACTTCCCGATGCGAAACCGCATCATCAGCGGACTTGCGCGCGGCGTGGTCGTGGTCGAGGCGGGGGAGAAGAGCGGCGCGCTGATTACGGCGGACTGCGCGCTCGAGCAGGGCAGGGACGCCTTCGCCGTGCCGGGCAGGCTCACGGACCTTAAAAGCGCGGGCACGAACGCCCTTATCCGAAGCGGCATGGCGAAGCTCGTCCAGTCCGCGGCGGACATACTCGAGGAATACGGCATCGTAAAGCGAAAGGAGGAGAAGCCGGGCGTGGACACCGGGACGCTTTGCTTCGAGGAGGAGCTCGTCTACCGGCTGCTCGTGCCGGGGGAAAGGAGCTTCGACGAGCTGTGCGAGCTGAGCGGCCTTTCGGCGGCGCTGCTAAATTCAACCTTGACATCGCTGGAGTTTTCGGGAATAATTAAGCAATCGCCCGGACGGTTGTTCAGCCTGTAAGGCGTGTTTTCTTGAGTAAGTCTTTCTGGAGGTAAACAGATGGCGGATATGCTCGTCATCGTCGAGTCGCCCGCAAAGGCCAAGACGATCGGCAAATTCCTCGGCAGCAAGTACAAGGTGGTGGCCTCGAACGGCCATGTGAGGGATCTTCCCAAGAGCCAGCTCGGCGTCGATATAGAACACGGATTTGAGCCCAAGTACATCACCCTGCGCGGCCGGGGCGACGTGCTCGAGCGCATACGCAAGGAAGCCAAGGGCGCGAGCAAAATCTACCTCGCGACGGACCCCGATATGGAGGGCGAGGCCATTTCCTGGCACCTCGCCAACATATTGAAGCTCGATCCGAATTCCCAGTGCCGCATCGTGTTCAACGAGATCACGGCCAACACCGTCAAGAAATCCGTCAAGGGCGCGCGCTCCATCAACATGGATCTTGTGGACGCGCAGCAGGCGCGCCGCGTGCTCGACCGGCTCGTGGGCTATATGATCAGCCCCATACTCTGGTCGAAGGTACGAAAAGGCCTCTCCGCGGGGCGCGTGCAGAGCGTGGCGACGCGCATTCTGTGCGACCGCGAACAGGAGATCATGGATTTCGTGCCCGAGGAATATTGGCTCATCACGGCGCTGCTCCACGCCAAGGGCGTCAAAAAACCCATCGAGGCGAAGTTTTACGGCATCGGCGACAAGCGAAAGGAAATCCATACCGAGGCCGAGGCGGACGAGATACTCGCGCGCATAGAAGGGCGCGCGTTCACGGTGTCCGACGTAAAAATCCAGGAAAAGAGCCGCCACGCGCCCGCGCCGTTCACGACGAGCAGCCTCCAGCAGGAAGCTTCACGAAAGCTCGGCTTCAACACGAAGCTCACCATGCTCGTCGCCCAGCAGCTCTACGAGGGCGTGGAACTCCAGGGCAGCGGCGTAACGGGCCTCATCACCTACATGCGCACGGACTCCGTGCGCATCTCCGAGGAAGCGCAGCAGGCCGCGCTCGAGCAGATCAAAACGCAGTTCGGCGCGCGCTATGTTCCGAATAAACCCAACGTCTACAAGGGGCGCAAGGGCGCGCAGGACGCGCACGAGGCCGTCCGCCCCGCGGACCCGGCGCTCGTCCCAGCGGCGGTTAAAGCCTCGCTCTCGCCGCAGCAGTTTAAGCTCTACAAGCTCATCTACGACCGCTTCATCGCGAGCCAGATGGCCGACGCTTTGATTGAAACCAACACCATCGCCTTCGACTGCAACGGTTGCACGTTCCGCGCCAACGGCGTGCGCACGCTTTTCGACGGCTATACCGCCATCTACACCGAGAGCCACGACGAGGAGCAGGAGAAGGACGTCGCCCTGCCCGAGCTCAAGGTTGCCGACGAACTCAGCCGGCAGGAAGTCGAAAAGGAGCAGCGCTTCACGCAGCCGCCGCCGCGCTACACCGAGGCGACGCTCGTCAAGACCCTCGAGGAGAAGGGCATAGGCCGCCCCAGCACCTACGCGCCGACGATTTCGACCATACTCGAGCGCGGGTATGTGCGCCGCGAGAAGAAGCAGCTCGTCCCCACCGATCTGGGCTTTATCGTGAACCAGATCATGAAGGACAATTTCACAGACATCATCGACATCAAGTTCACGGCGGACATGGAGAGCAAGCTCGACCGCATCAAGGACGGCGAGCAGGAGTGGTCCGGCGTCATCAGGGATTTCTACGGCCCGTTCGAGCAGAGCGTGGGCAGGGCGTCGGAAACCATTGAAAAGGTCAAGGTGCCGGACGAGGTGTCCGATATCCCCTGCGACAAGTGCGGGGCCATGATGGTCTACAAGATGGGGCGCTTCGGCAAGTTCCTCGCGTGCCCCAACTTCCCCGAGTGCCGCAGCACCAAGCCCATCGTCGAGAAGCTCGACGTCGCCTGCCCCAAGTGCGGCGCGGCGCTCATCAAAAGGAAATCCAAGCGCGGCAAGCCCTTCTACGGCTGCGAGAAGTATCCCGAGTGCGATTTCGTGTCGTGGGATAAGCCCGCTAAAGAAAAATGCCCCAAGTGCGGCGGCATGATGGTCAACAAGGTGGGACAGCGCGGCGCGTATACCATGTGCACCAACAAGGATTGCGCCCATGTGATCCGCCAGAGCAAAAAGGCGAACCGGGATGAAGAGCAGGAGTGAAACCCCCGCGGCGCGCGTCATAGGAGCCGGTCTTGCGGGATGCGAAGCCGCGTATCAGCTTGCTGAACGCGGCGTCAGCGTCTTATTGAGCGAGATGCGGCCGAAAAAGCGCTCCCCCGCGCATAAGACGGACGATTTCGCCGAACTCGTGTGCTCCAACAGCCTTCGGAGCGACCGCCTCGAGAACGGCGCGGGGCTCCTCAAGGAGGAGTTGCGGCGGCTCGGCTCGCTGATCGTCTCCTGCGCGGACGAAACGCGCCTGCCCGCGGGCGGCGCGCTCGCGGTGGACCGCGAAGGCTTCGCCAAGCTCGTAACGGCGCGCGTCAGAGAGCACCCGAACATCACGGTTGTCGAGGAAGAAGTGACAAAGCTTCCCGCGCCGCCCTGCGTCGTCGCGACAGGGCCGCTGACCGAGGGCAAGCTGCTCGAATCCATAGAGGCTTTCTTCGGCGAGAGCCTGCACTTCTACGACGCGGCGGCGCCCGTGGTCATGCGGGAGTCCCTCGACATGGAAAAGATCTTCGAGGGTTCGCGCTACGGCCGGGGCAGCGATTATCTCAACTGCCCCATGGACGAGGCACAGTATTTCGCCTTCGTGCGCGAACTCGTCGCGGCGAAAAGGGCGCCGCTTCACTCGTTTGAAACGCCCAGGGTGTTCGAAGGCTGCATGCCCGTCGAGGTCATGGCCGCGCGCGGCGAGCAGACGCTCGCCTACGGGCCGCTCAAACCCGTCGGCCTCGTCGATCCGCGAACGGGCAGGCGGCCTTACGCCGTCGTTCAGCTCCGGCGGGACGACGCCGCGGGCACGCTCTATAACATCGTCGGCTTCCAGACGAACCTGCTCTTCCCCGAGCAAAAGCGCGTGTTCGGCATGATACCGGGGCTGGAGCGGGCGGAGTTCGCGCGCTACGGCGTCATGCACCGCAACACCTTCCTCAATTCCCCGGGCAAGCTCGACATCTGCTTCCAGTCCGTCGCCAGAAAAGGATTGTATTTCGCGGGCCAGCTCACGGGCGTCGAGGGCTATGTCGAAAGCGCGGCGAGCGGCGCGCTCGCGGGCATCGACCTCGCGCGGCAGCTTCTGGGGCAGCCGCGCGTCGATTTCACGGGCGGTACCGCCATAGGCGCGCTCGGGCGCTATGTTTCGCAGTACGCGGGGCACGATTTCCAGCCCATGAACATCAATTACGGCATCGTCGAGGGGCTTGCGCAGCGCGTGCGGGGCAAGCAGGAAAGGTATGGCAGGATCGCCGCCCGCGCGCTGGAAACCATAGACGGGGTCCGTGCGATATTGTCGCGGGAATGCGAATAAAATGTTAAGCATTGTGAAAAAGGCTTACAGCGCAATGCGTTTATGCTATCATGAAGCCGATCCATACGAAAGGCGGAATACTTTATGCCCCTGATGGGAACGACGATCATCGCCGTAAGGCGCGACGGCAAATGCGCCGTCGCGGGCGACGGGCAGGTCACGCTGGGCGAGAGCACGATCATGAAGCACACCGCGAAAAAGGTGCGCAGGCTCTACCACGACAAGGTCGTGGTGGGCTTCGCGGGCTCAGTCGCGGACGCGTTTTCGCTGTGCGAGCGCTTCGAGGCGAAGCTCGAAAAGTACAGCGGGAGCCTGCGGCGCGCCGCCGTGTCGCTCGCGCAGGACTGGCGCAGCGACAAGGCCATGCGCCAGCTTCAGGCCATGCTCATCGTGGCGGACGCCGAGGAGCTGCTGGTCGTTTCCGGCACGGGCGAGGTCATCGATCCGGACGACGGCATCGCCGCCATCGGCTCCGGCGGCATGTACGCGCTCGCCGCGGCCAAGGCGCTTTGCGGGAACACGGAGCTTTCCGCGCGCGAGATCGCCGGGAAGGCGCTCAAAATCGCCTCCGACATCTGCGTGTTCACGAACGGGAACATCTCGGTGGAGGAAATATGATGCTCACGCCGAAACAAATCGTCGAGGCTCTCGATAAATACATCGTCGGGCAGGACGACGCCAAGCGCGCCGTCGCCATCGCCCTTCGCAACCGCTACCGCAGGGCGCGGCTCGAGCCTGCGCTTCGCGAGGAGATCACACCCAAGAACATCATCATGGTCGGCCCCACGGGCGTGGGCAAGACCGAGATCGCGCGGCGGCTCGCCAAGCTTGTCGACGCGCCTCTGGTCAAGGTCGAGGCGACCAAGTTCACCGAGGTCGGCTACGTCGGGCGCGACGTGGACTCGATGGTGCGCGACCTTGTGGAAGCCTCCATACGCCTGTGCAAGGACAAAAAGATGGAAGCCGTCAAACTCATAGCCGAGAGCGCGGCCGAACAGAGGCTCATAGACCTTCTCGTGCCCATCGAGCGCAGGAAGGCCGCGCACCCCGCAAACCCGCTGCAATTGCTGCTCGGCGGCGGCACGCAGAGCGAGCCGGTCGAGCTTACCGAGGAGGAGAAGCAGAGGCACCTGACCAGGCGCGAGGAGGTCGCGATGAAGCTCCGCGCGGGCCTGCTCGAGGAGGAGCTCGTCGAGATCGAGGTCGAGCAGAGCCAGCCGGGCAGCGACGCCATGCTCGCCATGGGCATCGACATCAACCTCAACGAGATGATGGCGGGCCTTCTGCCCGCAAAGAAAAAGAAGCGCCGCGTCAACGTGCGCGAGGCCAGGAAGATCCTCCGGCAGGAGGAGGCCGAGAAGCTCATCGACATGGACGAGGTCACGCGCGAGGCCGTCGAGAAGGCCGAGCAGGACGGCATCATCTTCATCGACGAGATCGACAAGATCGCGGGCGCGGAGCATGCCCACGGCCCGGACGTTTCGCGCGAGGGCGTGCAGAGGGACATACTGCCCATCGTCGAGGGCTCGACGGTCAACACGAAGTACGGCCCGGTTAAGACGGACTTCATGCTCTTCATCGCGGCGGGCGCGTTCCACGTTTCGAAGATTTCCGACCTCATACCGGAGCTTCAGGGCCGCTTCCCGATCCGGGTCGATCTCAAGGCGCTCTCGGTCGAGGATTACAGGCGCATCCTCTCGCAGCCCGAACACGCGATCATCAAGCAGTACGCGGCGCTGCTCGAAACCGACAACATACTGCTGGAGTTTACCGACGACGCGCTCGGGGCCATCGCCAAATACGCCTACAGCGCCAACGAGAGCGCCGAGAACATCGGCGCGCGGCGGCTGCACACGATCGTGGAAAACCTTCTGGACGACATCTCCTTCAACGCCGGCGGCGACCATCCGCTCGTCAAGGTGACGGTGGACGAAGCCTACGTGAAGGAGCACATGAGCCACAGGCTCGACGAACAAGACCTGCAAAAGTACATACTGTAACATGATCGTACGACGCGCGGCACAACTTTTCATATTGGCCATGCTGCTCTGCACGCTTTCCGGGTGCATGGCCTCCGCGCGCACGATGAACTTCTATACGCAGGACGAGCTCGACGCGCGCACAAGGGCCGTCTCCGCGCCCGTGGTCATAGAGATCACGCCGCTGCCGACGAAGCCCGCCACGCCCTTCGTGGCGACCCCGAGCCCGTCGCCCTCGCCGTCTGCTTCCCCGACGCCAACGCCTTCGCCGACGCCTTCCTTGGAACCCTCCGCGTCGCCGACGCCCGCGTTCACCGTGGAGGAAATCGACGACAGGAAGGCGTACCTCAACGCGGGCAGTGCGAATCTCCGGACAGGCCCCGGCACCGGGTACGACGTCGTGCGCGAGCTTTCCGAAAACGCGAAGCTGACCGTCACGGGAGAATCCGGCGAGTGGCTGCGCGTGAGCGCGGGGGAGTACGAGGGCTTCGTGCTCGCGGAATTCGTCGAGTACGGCTCCCCGCCCACGCAGAAGCCCACCGAGAAGCCTACGACGAAGCCGACCGCCACGCCCAAGCCGAGCGCGACCGCCACGCCCAAGCCGACCGCAACCGGGACGCCTTCCGCCACGGCCACGCCGGAGCCGACGGATACGCCGTCGGGCGGCGCGAACGATTATTTCACCGACGCCAACGGCTACACGGCGGACGAGCTTCTGCTCATCGCGCAGGTCGTGCACGAGGAGTCGAAGGGCACGTCGGTCGAGGCGCAGGCGGCCGTCGCAAACGCCATCTACAACCGCCTCAAGAGCTCTAAGTTCCCGGATACCGTCGAGGGCGTCATTTATCAAAAGAACCAATACACCGTCGTAAAAAGCAAGGAGCAGATCGCCGCTGTCAAGCCTTCGAGCAAGGCGGTGGAGGCCGTCATGCGGATATTCGTAAACGAGGATACCTTCCTTCCCGAGAACGTCATGTATTTCCGCGCGGCGAGCAAGGGCACGTACTGGAGCGCCAAATACGAATATTACGCGACCTACGGCAACAACTGCTTCTTCATCTACATAGGCTGACGGGGAGGGCCGCGTGTTCAACATCGTGCTCGTCGAGCCTGAAATCCCCGAAAACACCGGCAACATCGCGCGCACCTGTTCGGTGACGGGCGCGAGGCTCCATCTCGTGCGGCCGCTCGGCTTTTCGGTGGACGACCGTCATTTGAAGCGCGCCGGGCTCGATTACTGGAAGTATCTGGACATCGCGTATTACGATTCGTTCGCGCAAGTCGAGGCGGCGCATCCGGACGCGCGCTTCTTTTTGACATCGACGCACGCCGCGCGCTCGCATACATCCCGCCTTTGGTGATCGACTGCGCTCTTTGTCTTCTTGGGTTTGAATGGTCGGAACTTCGCCGCGAAAGCCTGATGTTTTAACATGATCCGCGTCTTTTACCAGCACCCAAATCCGGCAGGAGGGTTCTTTGATTGCGAGCATTCAATGCCCGTCGCTGATATGGCGCAATTTGAGTCTCGCAAAAAGGCACCGAAAAGCGATGGATATGGGCTGGATGGTGTGCGAGTTACGCGAACCGAACCAATAGATACAAGCTATGAGAATGCCGCCGCAGACTATTACGCGAAGTACGGAACGGTTGGTGAATTTTGAAAAAGAAAAGCGCAACGGCCCGGCGCACAAACGGGCCACAAAAAGAAAGAGGAAAGAACATGACAACGAATAGCACAAGCAAGCTGAAGGCGAAAGA
>MWBW01000035.1 GCA_002069725.1 Firmicutes bacterium ADurb.Bin248
CTCAGTGGCAGCCGCGGCAGCCCGCGCAATCCCCGCCGCAGCCGCCGTTTTCCTCTTGCTCGAGATCCGCGCCGATGCAAACGCCGATCGCGCGATTGACGCGCTTCATCAACGCCTGGAAGGCGCCCTGCGTTTCGAGCATGCGCACAAAAGTTTCATCTTCGATCAAAGAGGTGCGCAGCGTCTCCATCTCGGCGGAAAGCCGGCTGATTTCCGCCTGCGAAACCTCCTCCTCGCTCATCATCTCCATGATGCGGCTTTGTTTTTCGTTGAAGGCGGCGAGCTTCTCCATGAGCGCCTCGTCGCGCTCCATGGCGAGCTTCGCCTCGTTCATCGCCGTGAATTCTTCGGATTCGCTCAGAGCGATGCCCAGTTCCCTGGCTTTTTCGATGATCATCCCATTATCCTTTCTGATCCGCAAGTTCGCCGATCAGCGAATTTACCGATGTTTTCGTTATGTTGACCCGGACGGTCCTTCCGATCAGGCTTTCGCCCCCCGGGAAGTACACCATCTTGAAGCTCGGCAGCTTGCCGAAGGCCATTGCGGCGTTTCGCCTGTCGCAGCCCTCGACGAGCACCTCGCCCGTCCTGCCGACGTATTTTTCGTTGCCCGCGCGAAGTCCCTCGGCGACGGCGTCGTTGAGGCGCTTGAGCCTGTCCTTCTTGACCTGCTCGGGGATCTGTTCCTCCATCCCGGCCGCGCGCGTGCCGCTGCGCTTTGAGTATTTGAAGGTGTAGGCTGCGGAAAAGCCCGCCTCCCGCGCGAGGCGCAGCGAATCGAGGAAATCCTCCTCCGTCTCTCCCGGGAAGCCCACGATGAAGTCCGTCGTGATCTCGATGCCGGGTACGGCCGCGCGAAGCGCTGCGGCCAGAGCGAGATAGTCCGCGCGCGTATAGCGGCGGTTCATCAGGCAAAGCACGCGGTCGCTGCCCGACTGGACGGGCAGGTGGATGTGCGGGCAGACCTTGGGAAGCGACGCCATCGCCTCGATCAAGCGGGGGGAAAGGTCCTTCGGGTGCGAGGTCATGAAGCGGATGCGCGCGATGCCTTCGATTTTTCCCGTTCTGCGCAGCAGTTCCGGAAAATCGACTCCCCCGTCTCCCTGATAGGAATTGACGTTTTGCCCGAGCAGCGTGATTTCCTTGACGCCGTCCTTTGCGAGCGCGCGGATTTCCGCGAGTATGCGCTCCGGCTCGCGCGAGCGCTCCCGCCCGCGCACGTAAGGCACGATGCAGTAGGAGCAGAAGTTATCGCACCCGTACATGATGGTGACGAACTGCGACACGCCGTTGTTTCGCGAAACGGGCAGCCCTTCGGCGATTTCGCCGTCCAGCTCGCGCACGCGCGCGAGGCGCCGGCCCTCCATGGCTTGTTCGAGAAGCTGCGGGAACAGGTGCAGCTCGTGCGTGCCGAATATGAGATCGACGAACGGAAAACGCCTGTAAAGCTTGTCCGCGACGTCCTTCTGCTGCGCCATGCAGCCGCAGACGCAAACGAGGAGCCCCGGCTTTTCGTCTTTGAGCTTTTTGAGCGCGCCCACGTTGCCCATCAGGCGTTTTTCGGCGTGCTCACGCACGCAGCAGGTATTGAATAGGATCACGTCGGCGCCGATCTTCGTTTCGGCTTTCGCGAGGCCGCAGCTCTGCAGCATGCCCGCGAGCTTCTCCGAATCGTGCTCGTTCATCTGGCAGCCGTAGGTTTCGATGAAATACGAAAGTCCGCGCCCGCACAGGCGCTCCCGCAGCCGCGAGGCCGCTTCCCTGCCCGCGCGCAGTTCTTCCTCGGGCACGGCGGCATTCTTTTTCAGTTCAAGATCGTTTTCCAACTTATGCATCGTACTTATTATACCCGTCCGTTGGGGAAAGAGCAACGGCAAACCACAGCATATGCCTATGCCGAATCGCCGTTGACACCGCAAATGTCGAATGCTATAATAGCAACGTTGACTTTAGGGGCATGATGTAATGGTAACATAGCGGTCTCCAAAACCGTTCTTGAGGGTTCGAATCCTTCTGCCCCTGCCAGAGAAGCGCAGCATTTTGGAATAAACCAAGGATGTTGCGCTTTTTACTTTTTTAATGTATGGTAAACATACGATTTTTGGAGGTGTGTCATGAAAACGCTCGTTTTATGCGACAATGCCGAGCCTGAAAAGGTTATACCGTTATGTAAAAAGTATCATCTCGGTATCGAGATACAGGGATTCTATAACCCGAATGAAACGGAAAACAGGGATAAGCTTATCTCATTATATAAAAGCATATTGCCTTTAGACATTCTCAAGTATTTTCACGCGCCATTTTGGGATTTATGCTTGGGGAGCGCGAACAAAAAGATTGCCGAAATAACAAGATATTATTTTGATTATGCCTATGAAACGGCGCGGGAGTTGGGATGCGCGGGCGTTACCGTACATCATGGTTTTGTTCCCAATACGTCCTACCCCGAAAACTGGATAAAAAGGGCCGTCGTCTTTTGGGATGATTTTTTGAAAGCGCATCCGGGCGGCATCGAGATGTATATGGAAAATCAATGCGAGCTGGACACAAAAACACTCATAGGAATTGTTGACGCCTGCCGGGACAGCCGCTTGTCCGTCAACCTGGATATCGGCCATGCGCATTGCAACAGCGGTCTGCCCGTCACGGACTGGATAAAACAGCTTGGCAGCAGGATACGATACACCCACATCCATCAAAACAACGGGATAAGTGACGAGCATTTAGGACTGAGGTATGGAAATATGCCGCTTAGGGACGTCTTGGAGACCCTGGATGAATACGCCCCGGAAGCAGTGTGGGCTTTGGAGTGCGATATCGATCACATGGAGGAATCCATCATGCTTCTGTCGGAATGGAGATATGTTCGATAATAATCCTGAACAGGAGAATGACAGCAGATGAACAAACCGTATTATCTCGCTTATGAAGCCCGCTATCAAAAGGTTTTCGCCGCGGGCGTTGAATGCTGGGGGCACTCGCCGGACGACGAAACGCTCGTCTCAACGCTCGGGAAATGGGTAAATGAAAACAACCTGGCTGGAAAGAAGATTATCGAGTTTGCCTGCGGCGAAGGCGCCTGCGGGGTGATCCTATCCCGGTCCGGTTGTCGTTATCGCGGCGTTGACATCGCTGCGTCGGCAATCGAAAAAGCACAAAACAGATTAAGGGGTTTTCCCGACGCCCGCGTCGGCATAATGGATATGGTGAAGGAAAGAACCAACGAAACTTACGACGCGGCGCTCGATTGCATGGGCTTTCATATGCTGGTCACGGATCACGAACGCAAAACCTACCTTCAAAACGCGTTTGATTCACTGAAGAGCGGAGCGCCCATGCTGTTCTTCCGCGAATCGTATCGGGAAACCGCATATGGCGGGAAAGTCGACACATACGAGCAGTGGAAAGAGATTTGCGGCGAGGATTATGAAACGCCGAGCCTGCGCTGCAACAAAAGCGGCGATCAGGAAATAGAACTCTGGATACCCCTCGTTCCGGGAAGGCCGAAAAGCAAAGACGGGTACTTCAAGGAAATACAGTCCGTCGGATTCGTTGCCGAGGATTTCATCGAGATGGATCTGAACAATCAGAACCCATATTCAGCAAGCATTTACGCCAGAAAACCTTAACGCCCGGCATGAACAATCGCCGACATAAAATCCGGCCCGGAAGGCGGCTTCCGGGCCGGATTGCTTTTTCCTCAGGCGGCGGCAGGTTCCGCACGCCGCAGCGCCCGCACGATCAACTGGATGCTGTCCACCACGTTGCCGAATATACAAAGCCCAACGAGTATTTTAGGGAAGATGCTCCACGCGTACGACGCTTGGGAGGGAAGGTTCCAAACGGCGCCGAGCCGCGTCATGAAATCCGGATTCCAGATTTCGGACGAAGGCCCGAACAGCCAGATGAACAGGACCATCGAAAGCACGTTGATTACCACCAGCGAGAGGGAAAGGCCTATGGTATAGCGCCCGACGATGAGGCGCAGCAGCTCCTTGACGATGCCCAGGCAGATCATCACGTCGATGAGCGGCAGCAGCCGGTAGAACACGTCGAAGTTGAGAACGGGCACGACGGTGTGTACGCCGGAGAATACATACACCCCGAGCAGTTGCGGCATGGTGTTGACGACCACCAGGAACAGCACCGTGAACACGATGCCCACGATGGGCTCGCTGCGCTTGATCTCGAGCTTGCGTTCGGGTACGGGCGGAAGATCCGCCGGGTTCCATTCCTTGCCCTTATAAGGCGCTTCCTTTGCGCAGCGCTCGATGATCGCAAATATGGCGGTCACCCACGCGAACGCCTGCACGAGCGCGTTGAATATGGAGGCGAAAAACAGCCCTATGGCCGACCAGACGTTCTGCGGCGGCGTCGCCGCAAAGCCGATCGCCTGCGCGAGCAGCATGCCCAAACCGCTCGCCGCCAGCACGATCTTCAATACCGTCAGGTATATGCCGAAATATTCCGGCCCGATCAAAAAGCTCTTCGCGCCGCTGTATTTCGCCGCGAGCTCCGCCGGATGCCCAAGCTCCCTGAGCACCGCGTTCACGTCCTCTTTGGCCGGTTCGTCGGTTCTCGCTGCGAGCATATCATCGATGAGGCCGCGAAGCTCCCGCTCGATGTCGGCGCGCTGCGCTGCCGGAAGCCACCTTCCCACCTGATATACATACCGGTCGATCAGGTCCTTTATTTGTTTCACATCATTGTCCATTCGATCCGCCCTCCTGAATCATCGCGTTGATAGTGGTCTGCATATCCGCCCAGTCTTTACGCAGCAAGTCGAATACCCGCCGCCCGTCCCTGCTCATGGCATAGTATTTTCGCGGCTTCGGCCCGGCGGTTTCCCACTCGCTGACGAGCAGCCCCTGCTTTTCAAGCCGCCGAAGCAGCGGATAAAGCGTGCCCGGCTCCACCGGCATTCCGCTCTGCTCGAGCCGCTCTACGAGCGCGTAGCCGTATTTCGGGCTTGCGAGCTGGCTCATTACGCACAGCGCGATCGCGCCGCGCCGGAGTTCCTGCTGCATGCCCTTGACGACGCTTTGCATATCCTCGGTCATGTCATCACCTCGGAAGCATTATAGTGTGTGCCGCACACTATTGTCAATATAATATTAAAATTATTCGTTCAATATAGGGAAATGCATAGCTGATTCTGGAAGGCGGCATGGCCGCAACAAAATGCAATTACACGAACCGCTTCAAAAACCGCGCGAGATTACCGTAGGCGATATTATAGACCTCCTCGCTTGAAAACCCCGCTTGCGCGAGCGCGGCGAGGAGTTTGGGCACGTCCGCCCAACTCGAGAGCCCCACGGGATACGACTGCGCGCCCATGCCGTCGAAGTCTGAACCGAGCACAACGCAACCGGGCCCGCCGGTTTTTGCGATGTGCGATATGTGCGCGACGACGTCGGTTATGGAGGCCCGTCCCGCGCTCACGAGCTGCGGGGAATAGTAGTTGACGCCCACGACGCCCCCGCGCGCGGCGATCTCCCGGATGTGCCTGTCGCTGATGGAGCGCCTGTGCGGGAACACGGCGCGCGCGTTCGTGTGAGAGGAGAACACGGGCCCGTCCGTCCTGTCGAGCGCGTCGTCTATGCCGCGGTCGGAAAGATGCGCCACGTCGAGCGCCATGCCCGCGCGCCCCATCTCGCGCACGATCTCGCGGCCGAGCGCGCTCAGCCCTCTGTCGCGCCTTGCCATGGCGGGGCTCGCCAGGTCGTTTTGCGCGTTCCAGGTCAGCGTCATCGCGCGCGCGCCAAGCTCGCGGAACAACCGGACGTTTTCGGTTTTGCCCATGACGGCCTCCCCGCCCTCTATGGTGAGCAGCGCCGCGATCTTTCCCGATGCGGGATCGAATTCCTTTGTGAAAGGCACGAGCGCGTCGCAGCAGGCGAGCATGCGCTTGTACGCGTCGATCAGCGAGAGGCATTGCTGGAGGGGAGGCTCCCGGTCGTCCGGATCGATCCACGCGGCGAAAAGCTGCAGCGAAGCGCCGCCCGCGCGCATCGCGGGAAGGCTCACGGCCTGATCTCTCCTCGGCTCCGTGAACGAGTGGCCGCGGCGGTACATATAGTAGAGAAAATCGCAATGCGCGTCCGCGACGGGGATGTTTCGCAAGGTTTCTTCCATCAGTTAGTCCCTCTAAAGAAACGTACGGGCGGATATGAAATCCGCCCACACGTCATGCTGCTTGTGAATGCCGTTATTTCGCGAACTCGGTCGCGCGGGTTTCCCGGATGACGTTGACCTTGATCTGGCCGGGATATTCGAGCTCGGATTCGATGCGCTTGACGATGTTCCGCGCCATGACGATGGTATCCTGGTCGCTGACGCTCTCGGGCTTAACGATGATGCGCACCTCGCGCCCGGCCTGTATCGCGAAGGACTTGTCCACGCCTTCGAAGGAGTTCGCGATCTCCTCGAGCTTTTCAAGGCGCTTGATGTAGTTCTCAAGCGTCTCGCGGCGCGCGCCGGGGCGCGCTGCGGAAACGGCGTCCGCCGCCTGCACGAGCACGGCCTCGATGCTGGTGGGCTCCACGTCGCCGTGGTGCGCCTGTATCGCGTTGATGACGAGGTTGTTCTCGCGGTATTTCTTGGCGACGTCCGCGCCGATCTGCACGTGCGGGCCCTCGACCTCGTGGTCGATGGCCTTTCCGATGTCGTGCAAAAGCCCCGCGCGCTTGGCGAGCGCGACGTTCGCGCCCAGCTCCGCGGCCATCATGCCCGCGAGGTGCGACACCTCGACGGAATGCTTGAGCACGTTCTGCCCGTAGCTCGTGCGGTACTTGAGCCGGCCGAGCAGCTTGACAAGCTCGTGGTGCAGCCCGTGTATGCCGCACTCGAAGATCGCCTGCTCGCCCGCCTCGCGGATCTGAACGTCAACCTCCTTGCGCGCCTTCTCGACCATCTCCTCGATGCGCGCGGGATGGATGCGCCCGTCGAGTATCAGCTTTTCGAGCGCGATGCGCGCGATTTCGCGGCGCACCGGATCGAAGCCGGAAAGGATGACCGCCTCGGGCGTGTCGTCGATGATGAGGTCGACGCCCGTCGCCGTTTCGAGCGTGCGGATGTTGCGTCCCTCGCGGCCGATGATGCGGCCCTTCATCTCGTCGTTGGGCAGGGGCACGACGGAAACCGTGGTTTCCGCGACGTGGTCCGCCGCGCAGCGCTGTATGGCAAGCGCCACGATGTTCCGCGCGCGCTTGTCGGCCTCTTCCTTTGTTTTAGCCTCGATCTCGCGCAGCATCACGGCGGCCTCGTGCCGCGCGTCCCGCTCGACGTTGCCCAAAAGGATCTCCTTCGCCTCGTCCATAGACAAACCGGAGATCTTTTCCAGCTCCTTGAGCTGCTTGTCGTGAAGCGCCTTGGCTTCGGTCTCGAGGTCGTCGATGAGCTTCTGCTTCTTGTTGAGGTTCTCCTCGCGCTGCTCGACCGCCTCAACCTTCTTGTCGAGCATCTCTTCCTTCTGGAGCAGGCGGCGTTCGGAGCGCTGTATCTCGTTGCGCCTTTCTTTGATTTCGCGCTCGTTCTCGCTCTTGATGCGATACGCTTCCTCTTTTGCTTCCAGTACGGTTTCCTTTTTAATGGTTTCCGCGCGTTTTTGCGCGTCGTCAATCATGTGTCTGACGGCGTCCTCCGCCTTGGCGACCTTGGCTTCCGCGATGTTCTTTCTGTAAACATATCCGCCCATCGCGCCCGCTGCGAGGCATACAACTCCGACAATGATTGGGATTATGATATCCCACACGAAAAATCAGCACCTCCAGGTTTATCTTGAAGTATACGAGTATGACATGTACTCAGCATGCATGGACAATTTCATAAAATGATCTATATCAATCCATGAAAATACACACCGGCATATTTTTACTCTTAATAATTGTATCGCGCTGAAAAATAAAAGTCAAGGACGCTTGCGCGTCCCCTCCTTTTTTCATTTCGCCTTATTCCGCGCCGCCCGCGCCGTCCTCCGCGCTGGGGGCCTTGATGAGCGTCTCGCGCACCTTCCGCTCGATCTCCGCGCAGAGTTCGACGTTATCCTTGAGGAAAAGCCGCGCGTTGTCGCGCCCCTGCGCCATGCGCATGTCGCCGTAGTAATACCACGCGCCGGATTTGAGTACGATCTTGTTGTTCACCGCGAGGTCGAGCACCGAGCTCTCGCGCGAGATGCCCTCGCCGTAGATCATGTCGCACTCGGCCACCTTGAAGGGCGGGGCGACCTTGTTCTTGACGACCTTGATGCGCGTGCGGTTGCCTACGATGTCGTTGCCGTTCTTGATGGAGTCGATGCGGCGCACGTCCAGGCGGATGGAGGCGTAATACTTGAGCGCCTTGCCGCCCGGCGTTATCTCGGGATTGCCGAACATCACGCCGACCTTCTCGCGAAGCTGGTTGATGAAAATGACGATCGTGTTGGATTTGGAGATGACGCCGGCGAGCTTGCGAAGCGCCTGCGACATGAGCCGCGCCTGCAAACCGACGTGCGAATCGCCCATATCCCCTTCGATTTCGGCCTTGGGCACGAGCGCCGCGACCGAGTCGATGACGATCACGTCTATGGCGCTGCTTCTCACCAGAGCTTCGCAGATCTGCAGCGCTTCCTCGCCGGTGTCGGGCTGCGAAACGTAGAGGTTCTCCACGTCCACGCCGAGATTGCCCGCGTAGGTCGGGTCGAGCGCGTGCTCCGCGTCGATGAACGCCGCGGCCCCGCCGAGCTTTTGCGCCTCCGCGACGACGTGCAGCGCGAGCGTGGTCTTGCCCGACGCTTCGGGCCCGTAGATCTCCACGATCCTGCCGCGCGGCATACCCCCTACGCCCAAAGCGATGTCAAGCTCCAGGCAGCCGGAAGGCACGATTGAAACGGAGATCCTCGCCGCGGCGTCGCCGAGCTTCATTACAGCCCCCTTGCCGAACTGCTTCTCGATCTGGCTGAGCGCCATCTCGAGCGCCTTTTCCTTCTCCATCATAGCGCGATACCCATCCCTTCATTCATTGAGCAATATTGTAACATATGTTCGCTTTTTTGGCATCAAAAACTTCTTCTGAGCATGTCCAGCGCGTTCAGGCACGCGCTGTTCCGGATGCGCTCGCGGCCGCCCGTGAAACGCAGTTCCGTAACTTGCTCGACTTCTCCCGAGGCAAGCGCGATGTAGACGAGCCCCACGGGTTTTTCGGGCGTGCCTCCGTCCGGGCCCGCGATGCCCGTGATCGCGAGGCCGACGTCCGCGCCCGAAGTCCGCCTTATGCCGCGCGCCATCTCAAGCGCCGTCTGCCCGCTGACCGCGCCGCAGCTTGCGAGCGTATCCGTTGAAACGCCCAGGCGCCTCGCTTTCGCGTCGTTCGCGTACGTTACGCACCCTTCGAGGAACCAGCGCGAGCTGCCCGGCACGCTCACGAGCCTTGAGGCGAGCATGCCGCCCGTGCAGCTCTCGGCGACGGCAAGCGTTTTTTTGTGCCCGAGAAGAAGCTCCGCGCAGACCTCGTGCAGCTCTCTGCCCTCGTCGGAATAGACGACTGCGCCCAGCCGCCTGCGTATTTCCGCGATCACGGGCGCGACGAGCTTCTCCCCCTCGCGTTCGCTCCTGCAGCGCGCCGTCACGCGAAGCTTCACTTCGCCCAATAGCGCGTAGGGCGCGACCGTGGGGTTCGTTCCGTCCATAAGGTCGCGCAACTCGTATTCCACGCTCGACTCGCCCTTGCCGAAGATGCGGACCATGCGCGAGTAAAGCTTCGTTCCGCTCCGCTTCTCGAGGTACGGCATGACGGACGCGTCGAACATCGGTTCCATCTCGTTGGGCGGCCCGGGCAGCAGTATCGCGGCCTTGCCGTCGTGCTCGATGATGCAGCCGGGCGCGGTGCCGTGCGGGTTAGGCAGTATCGCGCAGCCCTCGGGAAACTCCGCCTGCTTGACGTTGTTGGGCGTCATTTCCCTGCCCATTTTCGCGAAACGGCGCCTGATGTGCGCGAGGGAGTCCTCGTCGAGCACGAGCTTTTTGCCCAACGCCGCGGAAACGGTCTCCTTGGTCAGGTCGTCGCAGGTAGGCCCGAGGCCGCCCGTCAAAATCACGACGTCGGCGCGCGCGAGCGCGCGGCGGACGGCTTCCTCCAGCCTGTCCGGATTGTCCCCGACCGTGGTCTGCAAATAGCAGTTCACGCCGAGATCGGCGAGCTTCTGCGAGATATACTGCGCGTTGGTGTTGAGTATGTTCCCCAGCAACAGCTCGGTTCCGACCGAGATCAGTTCGCAAGTCATGTTCTCTTATTTATTCTCCTTCAGCGCCCTGTTGTTTTTAACGATGTAATCCACGCAGCTCCATACGGCGAGCGCCACGGAGATCCAGATCACGATCTGGTCGAACGGGATGTTCCACATGCGGAACACCGGGTTCCCGAGGAGTATCAGCGCAATGCCGACGCACTGCATCGTCGTCTTGAGCTTGCCTATGGGGCCGGCGGCGATCACGATGTTCTTCCCCGCCACCACCGCGCGAACGCCGCTGATGATGAACTCGCGCGCGACCGTGATCAGCGTCGCGATCGGCGAGAGCATCCCCGCGCCCGTGAGCATGATCATGGCCGCGCCCGAGAGTATCTTATCCGCGATGGGGTCCATGAGCTTGCCGAAATCGGTCACGAGGTTGCGTTTGCGCGCGATCTGCCCGTCGAGTATGTCCGTGGCGTAGGCGATCAGGAAAACGACGGCGGCGATGTAAAGCCTGTAATCCACGGGAATGTAGAAGCAGGCGACAAACACCGGCGTGAGGACCATGCGCAGGATCGTGAGTTTGTTTGGCGTGTTCACAGATAGACCCCCTTCAGATCATAGGCTCCGGCTGCAACGATGCGCGTGCGGATGAAATCGCCCGGGCTTGTTCCCTCCGGTACGCCCGAAACCGCGATTTTTCCGTCGACCTCCGGCGCTTCGGCATAGCTTCGGCAGAGCGCCACACCGTTGGTTATATCCTCGATCAGCGCTTCGTATTCCCTGCCCACGCGCCTTTCGTTGCGTCGGCGCGAGATCTCGCGCTGCGCGCGCATGATCGCGTCGAGCCGCCGCTTTGCCGTATCTTCGTCGATCCTTCCGGGAAAATCCGCCGCCGCGGTCCCGTCCTCCGGCGAAAAGGCGAACGCGCCAAGCCGATCGAACGGATGCTCCCGCAAAAATTCAGCCAACCGGTCGAATTGCTCCTCCGTCTCCCCCGGAAAGCCCGTCATGACGGTCGTGCGCAGTATGAATTCCGGCGACGCGCGCCGGATGTAATCGACGATGCGCCGGATATGCTCCGCCGAACCGTGCCGGTTCATGCGCGAGAGAATTTGGGGGTCGATGTGCTGTATGGGCATGTCGATGTACTTGACGATCTTTTCGCTCCCGAGCATCGCGTCCACGAGCCGCTCGTCCACCGTGTTCGGATAGGCGTAGAGCACGCGGACCCAATGAAGTTCGTCGATTGCAGCGATCTTCCCCAGCAATTCCGCGAGCGACGGCCTGCCGTACAGTTCGAGCCCGTACGCCGAGGTGTCCTGCGCGATGAGCGTGATTTCCTTCACGCCTCTTTGCGCGAGGCTTCGCGCCTCGTTGACGAGTTCGTCCGCAAGCACGCTGCGCCTTCCGCCGCGGATCAGCGGAATCGCGCAGTAGGTGCAGCGGTTGTCGCATCCGTCCGCGATGCGCAGGTACGCGCTGTAGGCGGGCGTCGTAAGCACACGCGAGCCGCAATAGCGAACCGCGCCCGTCTGCCCGAGCTTTTGGCGGATCTTTTCGACGAGGCCCTCGTGGTCCCCCACGCCGTGCAGGATGTCCGCCTCGGGCAGCTCCTCGGAGAGCTCCTTGAGGTAGCGCTGCGAAAGGCAGCCCGCGACGGCGAGCACGCCGCCCGGCTTCCTGCTCCGGGCGGCCTCGAGTATCGCGTTGATTGACTCCTGCTTGGCGGGCTCTATGAAGCCGCAGGTGTTGACGACGACGGCGTCGGCGCGGGTTTCGTCGTTCGTGATCTCAAAACCTGCGTCCCTGAGGCACGCGAGTATCTTTTCCGAGTCCACGCGGTTTTTCGAGCAGCCGAGCGAGATCACGCCCGCCCGAAGACGCTCAGTCCTCATAGTGCGTTTCCCCCTGGTTCGCGCCGCCGCCGAACATGCGCTCGTAGTCCGCGCGGCCGATGAGCACGCGCCTCGGCTTGCTGCCCTCGGAGGAGCTGACGATCTTCATGTTCTCCATGATGTCTATGAGGCGCGCCGCGCGCGCGTAGCCCACGCGGAGCTTTCGCTGGATCATCGAAATCGAGGCCTGGCCGTCGTTCAACACGATCTTCACGGCCTCGGGCAGCAGGTCGTCCTCCTGCTTGCCGTTGCCCTGCGCGGCGCCCGCGGAGGCGGCGGAAGCGATCTTCTCGAAATCGTCCTCGCGCGTGGGCTGGGCTTCGACGTGCTCGGTGAAAAAGTCCATCACGCGCTCCACCTCCTCGTCCGTCACGAGCGCGGCCTGCGCGCGCAAAGGCTTACTCGCGCCGTTCGCGTGGAAGAGCATGTCGCCCTTGCCAAGCAGCTTCTCCGCGCCGCCCTCGTCGAGTATCACGCGGGAGTCGACCGCGGAGGACACCGCGAACGCGATGCGCGAGGGGATGTTCGCCTTGATGAGGCCCGTGATGACGTCCGTCGAGGGGCGCTGCGTCGCGACGATCATGTGGATGCCCGCCGCGCGCCCGAGCTGGGCGATGCGGCAGATGGAATCCTCCACCTCTTTGGCAGCAACCATCATGAGGTCGGCGAGCTCGTCTATGACGACGACAAGCTTGGGTAGCTTCTCCTCTCCGGCCGGAACGAGCTGGTTGTATCTCATTAAATCGCGCGCGTTGAGCTCGGCGATGAGCTTGTAGCGCCGCTCCATCTCCATGACGGTCCAGCGAAGCGCGCCCGCGGCCTTCTTCGCGTCGGTCACGACGGGCAAAAGCAGGTGCGGCAGCGGCGCGTACATGCGCATTTCGACGACCTTGGGATCGATGAGCACCATGCGAAGGTCCTCGGGCGAGGACTTATAGGCCATGCTGATGATGATGTCGTTGATGCATACGCTCTTGCCCGAGCCGGTCGCGCCCGCGATGAGCATGTGCGGCATTCTGTCCAAGTCTGCCGTGATGATCTTGCCCGCGATGTCCTTGCCCAAAGCGAAGGCGATGGACGACCTTTCAGCCTGGAACTCGCGGCTCTCCACGACCTCGCGCAGCAGCACCTTGGCAGTGTTTTTGTTGGGTATCTCTATGCCGATGGCCTGCTTGCCGGGGATGGGCGCTTCGATGCGGACCCTCTGCGCGGCGAGCGCGAGCGCGAGATCCTGCGAGAGCGCCGTGATGCGGTTGACGCGCACGCCCTTGGCGGGCTGCAGCTCGAAGCGCGTGATCACGGGGCCGACGCTGTAGTTGATGACCTTCGCGCTGATGTTGAAGGTCGCGAGCGTTTCCTCGAGCAGCTTCGCCTTCTCGAACGGCGATTCGGAAGCGGTGTAGCCCGCCTCCACAGGGGTGAGCAGATCGTACGGCGGGCGCTGGTAGACGATGGGCACATGTTCGCAAGGTTTTTCGCAAGCGGCGGGCGCGCTCGCGGGAGGGGCCGGCTTCGCCGTCTCCGCTTTGGGGACGGCCGGCGCGTTGCGCGAGATACGGCTCGCGCCGGACGCCAAATCTTCCGCCTCGTCGGAAACGAAGTATTCCCCCTCGGGCGCCGGTTCGCCGCACATTTTGCCGAAGTCGCGCTCGAAGCGGTCTTCCCGGCCGGGCTTTCGCTCGAGCGCGCCGGAGGTCGGCAAAAACTCGAGCTCGTCGCGCGCGTTTTTCACGGTTCGCGGGCCGCCCACGACGTATTCCTCGCGGATCGGCTCGATGCGGTAGAGATCGGGCTTGCGCGCGGGCGCGGGCAAGGGCTTGTCCTTTTTCCCCTTCGGTTTGGCGGGTTTCGGCCGTATCTCCTCCGGTTCGGCGAGGTCTTCGGTATACAGATACTGCCTTCTCTCGTTCACGCGCTCGCTCACGGCGTCCACGCCGAGCTTGATGCCGTTGCCGAGCTTTTCGCCCGCGCGCCTGAGGGAGAGCCTTGTCGTGAGCAAAAACGCGATGAGCATCGTCGCGACGAACACGATATACGAGCCGACCTCGCCCATCAAAAGCAGCGCGGGATACGCGAGCAGCGCGCCGAGGAAGCCGCCGCCTTTATGATAGGTCTGGCCGAACACATAAGCGTCCTTATAATAATCGAAGGCTTTCACGGAATCGATCGCGGTCCGCGCGCCGATGTGCACCGTGCTGAGCAGCGCGATGAGAAACAGCGCCGCAAGGAACACCGTAAGAGGCCGCACGGGCTTTTCCGAAAACACGATGACCAGCACGCCCCACGCGAGCAGTACGACCGGCACCGCGTAGCCGAAAAAGCCCATCGTCCCCAAAAAGAAGCCGCCTACCGCCGCGCCGACGAGGCCGACCGCGTCGGAGTAAAGGCTCGCCCCGACGAACAGCCCCAGCGCGATCAGGCACACGCCCAGCACCTCGCGCTTGGTCTGCTCCGGCGTGCGGTCGTTTGCCTTGTTTTTTTTGCGCTTCGCGGATCTCTTCATCGTTCACCTCTGCATTCTGCAAGGCTATTATACAATATAATGTAGTTTTGGAAAAGCGGCAATCCCAAAACCGAAGCTTCGGTTTCGATTCGTTTTGAGAACGGCGGGGCCGTGCCGTTCGCCGTGCGCGCCGATACAAAAACAGGGCGAACCTTGCGGCTCGCCCTGCGTTTCGTTTGACTTTACTCTTCCTTATCTCCGGTGGCCTCGCTCGAGCCGATCGCCGCGGCGAATATGTCCGCCATGGAGGTGCTTACCGACTGCACAGGCGGCAGATCGTAATCGTTCTCCTCGCGGCGCGGACGGTCGCCGCGCTCGCGGCGCTCGGGGCGGTCGTTGCGATCCGCACGCTCGGCGGTGCGGCGCTCCTGTTGCTGCTGCTGGCGCGAAGCCTCGGCGGCCGCGCGCTGTTCGGCGCGCTCGGCGTTGGCGCGATCGCGCTCCGCCCTCTCGGCGGCAAGCTCTTCGACGATTTCGGGGTGCTCGTCCAGCAGCGCCTCGCGGCGGCTCAGGCTGATGCGCTTGGCCTCGACGTTCACGTCGAGCACCTTGCAGCGCACGATGTCGCCCACGTTGATCTCGTCCTCGACCTTGGCGATGCGCTTCACGCCCACCTGCGAAATGTGGATCAGGCCGTCTATGGTCGGCTCGAGCGCGATGAACGCGCCGAAGGGCACGATGCGCACGACCTTGCCTTCCACGATGGTACCCACGGGGTATTTCTGGTCGGCCATGGTCCAGGGCTTGGGCTGGAGCTGCTTGTATCCGAGGGAAACGCGCTGCTTCTCGATGTCCACGTCGCGAATGATGACCTCGACCTCCTGGTTGACGCTGAGCACATCCTTGGGATGCTTCACGCGGCCCCAGGCGACGTCGGTCACATGCACGAGGCCGTCGATCCCGCCGCCGATGTCGACGAACGCGCCGAAATCGGTCAGCCTTCTGACGACGCCCGTGACCCTGGAACCGATCTCGAGCTCAGCCCACTTCTGCCTGCGGGCTTCCTCAGCCTCGGCGAGCATCACGGCCTTGTGGGAGGCGACGATGCGCTTCCTCGCCTTGTCCACCTCGATGACCTTGAGATGGATGGGCTTGCCGACGAAATCGCCGATGTTCTCAACATATTTCGTGGAGAGCTGCGAGGCGGGTACGAACGCGCGGATGCCGTCGATGGTGGCGATCAGGCCGCCCTTGACGACCTCCTTGCCCATGCCCTCGAAGACCTTGTCCGTGATCTGGTCGTCCTGCATGAGGGAATCCCAGATCTTCTTGCTCTCGACGTTCTTGCGCGAAAGCAGAACGTTGCCTTCGCCGTCGTTGACCTTTATCACCTCGACGTCGATCTTGTCGCCGATCTTGACGATATCCTCGGGCTTCACGTCGGGGTCGGAAGAGAATTCGTTGCGCGGAATGAACCCGTCCGATTTATAACCGATGTTGACGCAGACCTCGCCGTCGTTCACCTGCACAACGGAACCGGTCAGGACCTGTCCGTTCTTGATGCGAACCATCGTTTTTTCAAACGCTTCGGCAAAGCTTTCCGCGCTTTCCGCCTTGGCGGCGGGCGCTTCTTCGGTTTCGGAGGCCGCGTCGGCCTCGGGCTCCACCGCCGCGGGGGCTTGCTCGTCGGCCTCGCACTCGCATGCGCACGCGCAGCAGGCTTCCGATTCCACGGCGGGTTTCGCCTCGGGCTCCGTTACGACGAGTTCTTCGACGGTAGCTGCTGACGCTTCCGCTTTAACCTCTTCGTTTTCTACGGGGCCCTCAGCCATCGTCTTATCCAGTTCACTCATCCTTGTAATAACCTCCCTAATGATCGCGTCCGGCGCAGAAGCGCCCGAAACAATACCTATTATATCATCAGCATGAATTTTTTCAAGTGGCAGTTCGTCCACTTTTGCTAATGAATATACATTGTCACAGCCTTTTTTACAAACCTGTGAAAGTTGCGCGGTATTCGAGCTGCATTTGTCGCCGATGACGAGCATCTTGGTGCAGCTTGCGCTCATGCGCAGCGCCTCGCTCTGGCGCTCCTTCGTCGCGCTGCAGAGCGTGTCCATGACGAGCGCGTCGTGCATATAAGATGCGGCGGCGCTGCATATTCCCTCGTATCCGGCGGCGGATGCCGTCGTCTGCGCGACGAGGCACAGCGGCAGCCCGGGATCGAGCGCGCGGACATCCTCGGGGTTTCTGAGAAAAACCGCCTTATATTCGCAGCAGCCGTTGACGCCCGCGCACTCGGGATGCCCCGGCTCGCCGTAGATCGCGATCGTGCGCCCGTTTTCATGCTGCTCGCGAACGATGGCGTGGATGCGCGAGACGAACGGGCACGTCGCGTCGACGACCTCGAGGCCGCGCGCGCGCAGCCGATCCGCCACATCCGGCGGCACGCCGTGCGAGCGGATGAGCACGCACGCGCCCTCCGGCGCGTCCTCGGGGCGTTCGATCGTCACCACGCCCTTTTCCGCGAGCCGCGCGATAACCTCCCTGTTGTGGATGAGCGCGCCGAGCGTGCACACGCGCGCCCGCGCGCCTGCGAGCCGCTCGGCCATGTCGAGCGCGCGCCGCACGCCGAAGCAGAAGCCTATGTTCTTCGAGACGACTATTCGCAATAGATTTCCTCCAACTCAAGCCTGAGCGCGTCTATGGAATCGGCAAGCTCGTCGGTCACGACGTCGATCATCGAGGACCTGTTAGCGTTGGCGACGATGGAGCTGATGTCGATGGGCTTGCCCACGATCAGCACGGGGCGGAACCTGCGCGCGGCGTCCGGGTGGATGTACACGGGGATCACGGGCGCGCCGGAACGGATGGCGAAAAACGCCGTGCCGCGCTCGAACTCGTCGAGCGAGTCGGACACCTCGCGCTTCCCCTCGGGGAAGATGCCGAACACCTTGCCTTTGTCCAACACCGTGAGCGCGCTCTTGAGGGAAACCAGGTCGGTGTTTTTCCGGTTTACGGGGAATACGTGCACGAGCCGGAAGAACAGCGCGCCGACTTTTGTCCTGAATATCTCCTTCTTCGCCATGAAGTGGATGATGCGCGGCGTGACGAGCGCGAGTATGATGGGGTCCATCATCGAGCGGTGGTTGCAGATGATGATGGCCTTGCCCTTGATGCGCAGGTTCTGCTGGCCATAGACGATGGGCCTGAGGAACAGCGCGACGAAGGGGCCTATGAGATATTTGAGCAGCACGTAGAGCATCAGCTTTTCCTCCGGATCCGCGCAAGAACGAAGTTCACGGCTTCGTCGAGGCTCATGTCCGTCGTGTCGACATACACGGCGTCCGGCACGCGGATCAGGGGCGCCGTGGCGCGGTGGCTGTCCGTATGATCGCGCGCCTCGATCTCCGCCTTCATCTGCCCGTGCGTCTTGTCGAGCTCAAGCCCCTTGGCGTGAAGCTCGCGCAAACGGCGCGCCGCGCGCTCGTCGCTCGAGGCCGTGACATAGAACTTATACGGCGTCTGCGGGATCACATAGGAGCCTATTTCCCGCCCTTCCATGACGACGTCCGCGTTTTTCGCGATCTCCCTCTGGCATTCGGCAAGCTTGACGCGCACCTCGGGGATCACGCCGATGTCGGAGGCGCCCTTTGCGATCTGCTGCGTGCGAATCTCGCCGGAAACATCCTCCCCGTCGAGCAGCGTGCGCTGCACGCCGCCTTCGCTCCTCACGCTCACGCTCGTGCCGGGCAGCATGGGCACGACGCGCGAGGCGTCGTTCGGGTCGATCCCGAGGCGTATGGCCTTGAGCGCGAGCGCGCGGTACATGGCGCCCGTGTCGAGATAAAGTATGCCCAGTTCCTGTGCCACGGCCTTGGAGATGGTGCTCTTGCCCGCGCCGGCCGGGCCGTCGATTGCGATGTTGAGCCGTTCCATGCTCATACGCTCCTTCCCGCCAGCGCCCCGGTGGAGCAGGCGATCTGTATGTTGAAGCCGCCGGTGTAGCCGTCCACGTCCATAAGCTCTCCGGCGAAGAACAATCCCTTTACAAGCTTCGACTCCATCGTCGAGGGGTCGATCTCCTTTACGCTGACGCCGCCGCGCGTGACGATGGCCTCCTCGATGGGCCGCGCGCGTTTGACGGTCATAACGAGGTTCTTGAGCAGCGCGCAGAAGCTTTTGCGCATCTCCCTCGTGATCCCGTTGACCGGCAGATCCTCCGGTATGCCCGATAGCGCGACGGCGACGGGGATCAGCTTTTGCGGCAGCAGCGCGTCAAGCGCGTTGACGAAATGGCGGTTGATGTTCGCCCCGAAATCGCGAAGCAGCCTTTTATCGAGTTCCTCCTCGGAAAGCCCCGGCTTGAGATCGACCGTGAGCCGCGCGCCTTCCGGTTCGTCCGCGAGCGCGGCGCTCGCGCTCAAAACCAGCGGCCCGGATACGCCGTAGTGCGTGAAGAGCATTTCGCCGAGCTCCTCATAGCGCTTCCTCGCGCGGTTGTCGTACGCGCACAGCGTCACGTTCCTGAGCGAAAGGCCCATGAGCCGGGGCGGCCAATCCTCGACGGTTTCAAAGGAAACAAGCGAGGGCGCAAGCTTCGTCACCGTATGGCCGAAGGCCTTCGCGAACGCGTATCCGTCGCCCGCCGAGCCCGTCGCGGGGTAGCTCATGCCGCCCGTCGCGAGTATGACCTTATCGAAGGGGAATTCCCTCTCCTCGACGCGCACGAGGAACTCCTCTCCTTCGCGCCGTATGCTCTCCACGCGCGCGCACAGCGTCGTTACGACCCCGGCTTTGAGCAGCGCGCGCTCGTAGGCGCGCGTCACGTCGCTCGATTTGTCCGAAGCGGGGAACACCCTCCCCCCGCGCTCGACCTTCACGGGCACGCCCGCGTCCTCGAGAAAGCGCATGGCGTCCAGGTTCGTGTAGCCGTACAGCGCGCTGTAGAGGAAGCGCGGGTTGCGCGGGATGTTCCGGAAGAAATCCTCGATCTCGGCGGAGTTGGTGAAGTTGCACCGGCCCTTGCCGGAGATGTAGAGCTTCTTGCCGAGCTTTTCGTTGCGCTCGAACAGCGTAACGCCCATGCCCCGCGCGGCGGCCGCGAGCGCCGCCGTCATCCCGGCGGGGCCCCCGCCGATCACGGCCACGCGGCTCATAACAGCCCCCGGAGGTACGAAGCGTCGTTCCAGCGCTCGAGCGACACGTCGCCGTCCCTGTAAAAGATCAACGCGCTCGCCGCGCAGTTGTAGAGCAGCATGCCGCGTATGCGGCTCACGGGCATGCCTATGAAATGCGCCGCGACGAGCTTGATGGGCATCGTGTGGCTGACGACGGCGACGCTCGTGCCCTCGGGATTTTCCCGGCGGATGACCTCGAGGCTCGCGAGCGAGCGGGAGAGGATCTCCTCTGCGCTTTCCGCGCCGATCCCGCGGCACAGCTGCGGATCGAGCACCCAATTCCAATCGCCCCAGTGCTCGGGGAACTGCTCCATCAACTCGCGGTCGGTCTTGCCCTCCCAGCCGCCGAAGTTGATTTCGGTCAGCCCTTCGAGCACGCGCACGCACCCGGCGCCCGAAGCGCCGGCGATGCGTCCGGCCGTGTCGCGCGCGCGGGAGAGCGGCGCGGAATATACGGCCGATATGCCTTCATGCCGAAGATAGTCCGCAGCGGCCTCGGCCTGCAGAACGCCCCGTTTGTTGAGGGGGATGTCCGTCCTGCCCTGAACCCGCCTGAGGGCGTTCCACTCCGTTTCGCCGTGGCGTATCAGAAACAGCTTCATTACAGCCTGTCGCTCTCCCCCGTCGCGTAGATCCTCTGGCTGCCCCAGAGCGACTCGAGCTGGCTCAGGCGCGCGTAGACATCTTCCTTGCGCCTGAGGCTGCACGCGACGATGAGCGCGTTGATGAGGCTCAGCGGCGCCACGAGCGAATCTGCGAACGAGGCCATGTCGGATTTGGCGATCAGGGAATGGTCCGCGAGTTCCGAGATCGGCGAAAACGTGCTGTCCGTGATGGCGATGATGCGCGCGCCCTTTGTTTTGGCGAACTTGAGCGCGTCTATGGTGCGCGCGGAGTAGCGCGGGAAGCTGATGCCGATGCAGGCGTCCCGCCCGGTGATGCGGATCAGGCTCTCGTACACGTCGCCGATCGTGGAATTCATGAGCACCACGTTGTCGAGCACCATGCCCAGGTAATACGCGAGCAGCTGCGCGAGAGGCAGCGCGCTTCGAATGCCTATGATGTAGATCTTCTCCGCCCCGAACAGCTCGTCCACCACCGTGTTGAATACCTCGCTGTCCGTCGAGTCGATGGTCGCGCGGATGTTGGCCATATCCGCCTTGAGCACGGACCTGAGCACGTCGCTCTGGTTCATGTCGGAGGTGAGCTTGATTCTCTGGACGCTTGTGAGCTTGTTGCGGATCAAATCCTGCAGGGATTTTTGCAGTTCCGGATAGCCGTCGTAGCCGAGCGTATACGCGAAGCGCACCACCGTGGATTCGCTGACACCGACGATCCTGCCCATCTTCGAGGCCGTAATGAACGCCGCCTTGTCGTAGTTCTCCATGATAAAGGAGGCGATCTGTTTTTGCCCCTTGCTCAGGCCCTTGAAGGAGTGGTTGAGCCGGACGAGAAGGTCGCTGTCTTCGCTGCTCTCCAGAGTCTTTTTCATCGTGCATCCTCCCGCATAAGCTGATTGAGCCTGTCGATCGCGCCGTGGTCGCACAGGCAGGTCAGGAGCGGCGTGATGGCCGCGTAGCCCTGCTTGGTCCAGCGTTCGTCGTCGTCCGTTTCCGGGGAACTCCGGGAAATCATCTCGCGCGAAGCCCAGTAGTACGGCCTGCCGTACGGGTCCGTGCGCATGTCGTACCGCGGCTTGTAGCACTGGCGGCTCAGCGGCGTTATCATGCAGCCCTTGAGGTTCTTTTCATCCGTGTCGGGCGCGTTGATGTTTAAAAGCGTCAGGCTCCCGTCCTTTTGCATAAGCCGCATGCCGCAGCGCAGCGCCTCGATGGACGCGCCGAACTCATGCGGCGGGAACGCGACGTTCGACACGGCGATCGCCCGCACGCCGTTGAGCGCGGCCTCCATCGCGCCCGCGACCGTACCCGAGTAAAACACGTCCGTGCCGCGGTTCGCGCCGAGGTTGATGCCCGAGATCACGAGGTCCGGCATGGGCGCGAGGTTGCCTATGGCGAGCTTCACGCAGTCCGCCGGCGTGCCGCTCACGGCGAAGGCGGGGACATTCTCAAGGCCCTTGAGCCGCGTTTCGGACGCGCGCAGCACCGTTAAAAAGGTAAACGAGTGCGCCGTACCGCTGCGCTCCGCGTCGGGCGCGCTGATGGTAAGCTCGTGCTCTCCCGCGAGCGCTTCCGCGACGGCGCGGATGCCCGGCGAGTACAGCCCGTCGTCGTTGGTCAAAAGAATACGCATTAATTCGTCGCTCCATATTTCATCTCATTGACAATACTAGCAGAAACGGCAACCCTTGGCAACCGGAAAGCGAAAAACGATGAAAGAACTGCACGCGCTCCATTCATCCTGCAAAAGGCCGCCCCGGCGATCGCCGGGGCGGCCCCATGGTCGGTTTTATCAAATTCAGATCGACACATCCTCGACGTAGAGCATGCGCACGCCGTCGGACGCCGCCGGAACGGCCTTGACGGGCGCGGAGGCGGCTGGGGCGGGAACCGGCTTCGCCTCGGCCGGCGCGGGCTCGGCCTTGGGGGCGGGGTTGTTGCGCGCATCGAAGAACTTGAGCGCCACCTGCGGGAAGAGCGCGTAGCTGAGCACGTCCTCCTCCTGGCGCATGACGTCCCTGATCTCCTCGCGGTATTTTTCAAGCTCGGGCTTGAGCAGGTCGGCGGGGCGGCAGGTGATGACCTCCTCGTCGCCTATGGCGAGCTTTCTTACTTCCTCGTTGACCTCGCCGGGCAGCGCGCCGTACTCGCCGCGCAGCAGCGCCTTCGATTCCTTGGGGAACATCTTGTAGCGCGCGCCGGAAACGACGTTGAGCACCGCCTGCGTGCCGACGATCTGGCTTGTGGGCGTCACGAGCGGCGGGTAGCCGAAGTCCTTCCTCACGCGCGGGATCTCCGCGAGCACGTCGTAGTATTTATTTTCGGCGTTGGCCTGCTTGAGCTGGGAAATCAGGTTCGAGAGCATGCCGCCCGGAACCTGGTAAGTGAGCGTGTTCGTGTCGACGCGCAGCACCTTCGGGTCGAGGAAGCCTTCCTTTTGCAGCCTGTCGGCGACGCCGCGGAAATGCCCGGCGGCCTCTGAAAGCTTTGCGAGATCCATGCCCGTGTCATACTCTGTGCCCTTGAGCGTCGCGACCAGCGCTTCCGTCGTGGGCTGCGCCGTGCCGTTGCCTAAGGGCGAGAGGGCGCAATCCACGATGTCCACGCCCGCCTGCACGCCCATGAGGTAGGTCATGTCGCCCGTGCCCGTGGTGTTGTGCGTGTGCAGATGGATGGGCACGTCGATCTCGGCCTTGAGCCGCTTTACGAGCGAGTACGCGTCGTAGGGCAGCAGCAGGTTCGCCATGTCCTTGATGCAGATCGTGTCGGCGCCCATCTGCACGAGCTCCTTGGCGATCTTCACGAAATAATCCTCGTTATGGACGGGGCTTATGGTGTAGCTGATGGCGGCCTCGCACATGCCTCCGTATTTTTTCGTATACTTGATGGCGGACTCGAGGTTTCTTGTGTCGTTGAGCGCGTCGAATATGCGCACGATGTCTATGCCGTTCTCGATGGCCTTGCGGCAGAACTGCTCGACCACGTCGTCGGCATAATGCTTGTAGCCCAATATGTTCTGTCCGCGGAAGAGCATCTGCAGCTTCGTGTGCCTGATGGCCGCGCGGAGCTTTCTTAGCCTGTCCCAGGGGTCCTCGTTGAGGAAGCGCAGGCACGAGTCGAACGTGGCGCCGCCCCAGCATTCGAGCGACCAGTAGCCGATGCTGTCGAGCACTTCGCACGCGGGCAGCATGTCTTCCGTGCGCATGCGCGTCGCGGCCTGGGATTGGTGCGCGTCGCGGAGTATGGTGTCGGTTATGAGCAGTTTATGCGACATTGTTCTCTCCTTTCATTTTATATTAAGGCTGCGCGCGGCGCGCTCCGCCCGGCGCGAAGCGCCGCAAACGCGGATGCCGCGGATTCGCGCGTTCAGCCGATCACGCAGAGCAGGTCGCCCGAGTTGACGACGGTGCCCTTCGCCACGTTGACCGAGGCGACGACGCCGTCCCTGGGCGAGAGGATCTCGTTTTCCATCTTCATGGCCTCGAGTATCAGCAGCACTTCTCCGGCCTTGACCCGGTCGCCGTTTTTCACCTTCACCTCGAGTATGTTGCCCGGCATGGGCGCGCTGACGCTTTCCCCCTCGCCCGCGGCGGCGGGTTCAACCTTGGGCGCGGGCTCCGCCTTAGGGGCGGGCGCGGCGTGAACGGGCTTAGCTGCGGGAGCGGACGCCTGCGCGCCGATCTCCTCGACCTCGACTTCATAAGACGTCCCGTTGACGTTGACGATGAACTTACGCATATTGTCCTCCTGTTTGAGTGGTTTTTTCTATTTTACGAATGCTTAAAATTCTGATTCCACGCACGTCCTCGCCCATCGCGCTGGCGATCGCCGCCGACAGTACGGCCGTGAACGCGCCCCGGTCGGCGCCTTTTGCGCCGAGCCTGCGGATCGAGCGGATGCGAAGCCCGGCGATGTCCGAACCCATGTATTCCGCCAGCGCGCTGGCTATGATCGCGTCGAAAAGCCCGCGGTCCCGCGCGGCCGCGGCAACAGGCCCGGCGCTCGTTTCGCTTTCGCGCAGATCGGCGCGCGGGGGCTGCATTCCCTCTCCCTCGCGCGCGGGTTCCGCCAACCGTTCGTTTGCCGGGCCTTCGTTCCTGTTTTTGTTCCGATTGAGCAGACGGTAAATAATAATTATCAGAAACGCCAGGATGAGCAATCCGATGAAAATCATGCCTGCGCTTGGCCGCGGCATTACGGCGCATCCGTATTCCATCGATTTCCCGCCCTCCTTTCAAAGCATCGCTTATAATAATAGCGTGCTCTTAAATTATTCTTATAAGCAGAGGTTTGATTTTCCATCATCCATCAAATCCTGCCAATTTCTTTTATTCTACATAAAATGCTTTTTTCCTGCAAAGAAATTTATTTTCCGATATCGCAGGCTTTCCTCAGCTCCGTCAGTTCGTTTTCGTTCAATTTTCTCACATCGCCGGGCTTCATCGATCCGAGCGAAACGGGGCCTTCCCGCACGCGGCGAAGCAGCAGCGTCCTGTGCCCGACGGCTTCGAGCATGCGCCGGATCTGCCGGTTCCGTCCCTCGTGTATCGCGATGTGAAACGAGGTGTTTCCGTTCCCGGCCCGGTATACGTCGGATACGCGCGCGGGCGCGCTCACGCCGTCCTCGAGCGCGACGCCCTCTTCGAGCGCGCGCCTCTGGTCGTCGTAGAGCTTGCCGTCGCAGATGGCGTAATAGGTTTTTTCGATTTCGCGGCTCGGATGGGTCAGGGCGTGAGCGAGCTCGCCGTCGTTGGTCATCAGAAGCAGGCCTTCCGAATCGTAATCGAGCCTGCCCACGCTGAAAAGCCGGTGGGGCAGGCCCCGGAAATAATCCTGCACGGTCTCCCGCCCCTGCGGGTCGCTTGCGGAGCAGATGACGCCCTGCGGCTTGTAGAACGCGTAGACCACGCGCCCGGCCGCGGGTTCCACGCGCTTCCCGTCGAGCGCGATCTCGTCGCGCTCCGGATCCACGGTGCGTCCGAGCGCCGCGATTTCCCCGTTGACGGCGACGCGTCCCGAGGCGATCAGCTCCTCGCACTTCCTACGCGAAGCGATCCCCGATTCCGCAAGATATTTCTGCAGCCGCATCAAAGCCCTCCCTTTAGCCGCTCCACCTCCTCGCGAGCTTCTTGAGCCACTCGAAGTAGCTTCTCGCGTCGACGGATTCCGACGCGACGAGCTCTGTGGAGGCGAGCGTTTTCGTTCCGCTGAGCACGTACGCCCTGCCGAACGCGGCGTCCTGCTCCACAGGCGCGGCGATGGTCGCGGGGCATTCCACGCGCGTGGCGAACGTCGCGTTCGCGCCCTTTTGAATCGGTATGATTATATCGTCTTTGGCGACGAGTGCCAAGGCGTTTTTCATGCCGTTGCCCACGGCGACGCGCGCGACGACGTCGCCCTTCTTGACGACCGCCGCCAGCTCGTAGTTGTCAAAGCCGTAGTCGAGCATGGCCTTCGCGCTGTTGAACATGTCCGGGCAGTCGAGCACCGTGCCCACGAGCATCATGCCGTCGCGCTCGGCCGCGAACACGAGGCATTTCCCCGCCGCTTTCGTGTAGCCGGTCTTGACGCCGCAGCCGCCCTCGTATTCCCAGAGGATCTTGTTCTTGTTCTTCATCGTGCGGGCGACGGCGCCGGTCGAGGTCCTGTGATACGTCGCGGAAACGATTTCGCGGAACGTCTCGAGCTTCATCGCCGCCGCCGTGATAACGGCCAGATCGTACGCTGTCGTATAATGTTCGTCGTCCGGAAGGCCGTTGGGCGTGACGAAGTTCGTGTTGAGCGCGCCGAGCGCCTTGGCCTTTTGGTTCATGAGCTCCGCAAAGCCTTCTACGCTTCCCCCGACGTAAACCGCGATGGTGACGGCCGCGTCGTTGCCCGAAACGAGCATGAGCCCGTAAAGCAGATCGCGCATGCTCAGCTTCTCGCCCTTTTGCAGGTACATGCTCGATCCTTCCGCGCCGTACGCCTCGTCCGGCACCGCGACCAACTCGTCGAGGGAGCAGCGCTCGAGGGCGACGAGCGCGGTCATGATCTTCGTGGTGCTCGCCATGGGAAGCACCTTGTGCGCCTCGTTCGACATGAGCACCATGCCCGAATTCGCCTCCATCAATACCGCCCCGGCCGCGCCTGTTTCAGGCGCCTGCGCCTCGGCATGAGCAGGCGCGATATGAAATAAGAGCAGCACAGCCAGCAGGAAGCCGAGCATCCCCCTGTATCTGGTACGCGCCGCGCCGAAGCCGGTCATAGGTTCTTCACCTCTTTTGCCTCGCCCGAAACGAGCCGCTCGAGCATGTCCATGAGCTCCGGCAGCATCTCTACAGCGCGGTCGAACCCGTCCTTGTACTGCGCGGGCAGCACGCGCACCTTCCTGCCGGATACCGAAAGGAACGCCGTCGGGTTCAGCGTCATTCCCGCCGCCGCCGCGCCCGCGAAGGGGTATTTCCCGCACTCGGCGTCCAGCTCCTCCCCCGCGCCGCGCACGGGCGATTTCTTGTCCGATTGGTACTCCCCGCCGCCGGCGACGAAACCAAGGCTGACCTTCGATACCGGCAGCACCATCGTTTCCCCCGTAAGTATGAGCGGATCGCCCACGATCGTGTTCACATTGACCATTTCCCTGAGCTTTGCCATGGTCTTTTCCATAATGTTCTCGATAGGATGCGCCATTTTTCGTATTCCTCCTTCAACCGCTTTCCCGCGAATGCAATGATAATTTTCCCTGGATAGATTTTTAGCATTCCTTCCAGATAAAGCCAAAACGTCTTTCTCGTAAATTCCGGCGTGACGCGCACGGAAAAGCGCCCGTCCTGCGTGAGCGCGGCGAACGCCGCCTCGAGCGCGCAGCCGAGCGCGCCGCAGAACACCGCGGTCGCCGCCGCGTCGCCGGCAAAGCCGAGCTTGCCGTGCGCGTTGAGGCCGTTGAAGCGAAACGCCTTTCTGAAATCCCAGAAACCGAGCTTTTCCTTCCTGTGTTTCTCCCGCTTTTCCCCGAATGCGATCATACCCAGCAGCCTTTCATACGAATACTGCCGCGCGAACGGGATGCCCAAAAAAGAAAAGCGCAGCGATACGCCGGAGGGCGCGACGAGCGCGGTGAACCGGATGCGCTTTCCCGTGAGCAGGAGTATGAGGGCGAACGCCAGCGCCGCCAAAATAGAAAACAAGGCCATACGGCCCTAATGTGCGTTTGAACTGGAAAATATATGCGGCGGTCAGCCCGCGGCGGGTTGCCCGCCGGGCAGGTTGTCCGCAAAGGCCTCGTCCGCGGCGAGGGCGAGCGGCGGCAGGTCCGCGAGGGAATGCAGCCCGAAGTGGCGGAGGAACGCGTCCGTCGTGCCGAAGAGCATCGGCCGGCCTATGACGTTCTTTCGCCCGAGCTCGCGGATCATGCCGATTTTCAGGAGCTGGCTCACCGCGTATTCGCAGCGCACGCCGCGCACGTTCTCGATGTCCGCGCGCGTGACGGGCTGCCGGTAGGCGACGACGGAAAGCGTTTCGAGCATCGCCTGCGAAAAGCTCTTCTCCTGAACGGGCTGCATGAGTTCCTGCACGATGGCGGCGTATTCCCTGTTGGAAACGAGCTGCACCGCATCGTCCGTAAGGTAAAGCTGCACGCCGCGCTTCTCCTTGCGGTAGAGCTCGTCCATGTTGCGGAGGATCGAGTTGAGCTCGGCTCCCGTGAGGTTCAGCGCGCGCTGAAGCTGCGCCGCAGGCACGGGGTCGCCCGAAACGAACAGGATGCATTCTATCGCGCCGAAGCGCTCGTCGTACTGCAAGGGGGCCTCCTATTTCAACTCGTCCATGTATTCGTAATCCTCGTCGTCCTCGCGCAGCGCCCAGGCGGTGATGGTAATCCGCCCGTAGGGCGTTTTCTGGCGCAGTATGATCTCCTGACGCGTGATCATCTCGAGCAGCGCCATGAACGTGACGACGAGCTCGAGCTTTTCCCGCGCGCCTTCGAACAGCTCCTCGAAGGTGAGGGTTTGCCTTTCGGAAAGCCGCGCGCGGATGAAGGCGAGCTGGTTTCGCACGGTATACCTGTCCGCGGCGACGGATTGCGCGGAAGCGTCCTCGCGCGCGTCGCCCGTGCGCCTTAACAGCTGCGCGAACGCCGCGAACAGTTCCTGGGCCGTGGCGTCGGATAGGTTGTATTCCTGCGGCGGCAGCAGGAATTCCTCCGGCAGCCTCGCGTAGACGCTGCGCATCCCCTCGCGAAGGGCGACGAGTCCCTCCCCCGCCTGCTTGAAAAGCTTGTAGTCGCGCAGCTGGCGAAGCAGCACGGCCTCGGGGTCCTCCTCGTCCTCGTCGATCTTTGGGGGACGCGGCAAAAGCGTGCGGGATTTGATATACACAAGCGTCGCCGCCATGGTGAGGAATTCGCTCGCGGTTTCCATGTCGAGCGCGTCCACCTCCTCCATGAAGGCGAGGTACTGGTTGGTGATTTCGGAAACGAAAATGTCCTTGATGTCGACCTTCGCTTCCTCTATGAGGTGGAGCAGGAGGTCGAGCGGGCCGTCGAATTCCTTGAGGTGGACCTCGTACGCCATACCGCGCTCAAATGAAGAGGCCGAAAAGCATGGTATAGAAACCGTCGATCAATCCCACGACAGGCAGGTAGAGTCGAGACATGATCCAGGACGTGCGCGAGCGCCCGCTGCTGATGCGGGAACTGCTCGGCGAGTCGCTGCGTGAGCTGCGCACCTCCTCGAACCTCACCCTGCGCGAGGTCTCGGGCAGGGCGCGGGTGAGCCTGGGCTACCTGTCCGAGATCGAGCGCGGGCAGAAGGAGGCCTCCTCCGAGCTGCTGAACGCGATCTGCGGCGCGCTCGACGTGCCG
>MWBW01000036.1 GCA_002069725.1 Firmicutes bacterium ADurb.Bin248
ACGGAACTGAGTTCTTATAAAAATGGTAGCAGTAGTAGCAGTGCCGGTAGCAGTAAAAATCACAACTGCTACCACACCAAATGCCCACAGTGCAAGGCTTTGAGAGCAATCGGTAGCAGTTGTAGCAGTTCTTATAACTTCTTAGCAAAATTTCAAAAAAGTTGGTACAGAGAAATAAAAGAATTCAAAGATTATGCGGAGTGTGAGTATAAACTCGCCAGTACTGCTACTACTGCTACCAACCGGCTGGAAACCCTTGATATACCTCACTTTTCTGCAGTAGCAGTACCAAAAAACTCTGCTACCAGTTCTGCTACTACTGCTACTAAAAATCAAGATATGAAGGGAGGAAAACAGCATGAAGCTAATTGACCTGCTTTATGGCAAAAGTCACAACAGTATCAAAGGTAAACTCTATCTTCGTAACCGTTCCGGAGACCCTGTGACAGTAACAAAAGAAATCCGCTATACCGTCACTGACGGGCAGTCAACTGTCCACATAAATGGTTACGATGATCTATCTGAATACTGCCGTAATGCTGGATATACCTATCTTTCTGGCAAAGCAGTATGAACTCAGGAACCTTTACCCGGACAGTTGATATGGCTCTTAAGCTCAAAAATGAGCTAAAGTTTTTGGTACATCCCACAACAATAATTTAGGAGGAATTTAAAATGGCAAACTATCCACTTACAAAAATGAATAAGGAAGGAACGCTCCTTCACCCGCAACACTCATACTACTCTGATGAATATGCAAAGAACACATTTGATTTATTCCTGTCAGATTGCATCGTTGAAGATGAACATAGATGATTTCACTATCAGCACTGTGGACAGTTGGAAACTGGCTGCTTTCGTAAAGATGGACGAGGCTTTCGTTCGTGATGCTGGTTTTGATATTGAAAACTACCTTATTAACCGCTTTGCTAAGAACTTTGGCAGAGCCGAGGACAACGCATTTATAAACGGCACCGGTATTCAAATGCCCACAGGGATTCTAAACGCTATCAACGGAGCAGATGTGGGTATTACCACTGCTGAAATCACCTATGATAATGTGATAGGATTATACTTCTCTGTAAAGCCGGAATACCGCAGAAACGCAGTATGGCTGATGAACGATGAAACAGCACTTGCTTTGCGCACTCTTAAAGACAGCGCAGGGAATTACCTCTGGCGCAATAGCGATGATACCATTCTCGGAAAAAGAGTCATCATCTCCGAATATATGCCAAATACTGAATCAGACAGCAAGCCTATTGCCTTTGGAGACTTCAGCTACTACTGGGTTATTGGTAGAAGTCCTGTCAGTTTCAAGACGCTCTCAGAGAAGTTTGCCCTGCATGATCAAATTGGCTACCTTGCCTTTGAGTTCCTTGACGGAAAACTCATCCGTCCGGAGGCAGTAAAGGTTATTCAGATAAAAACAGAAATCAATGGTTAATAAAAAGATAGCAGGCACATTGGACATTCTGCTGTGCCTATTTTCTCGAGAAATGTACATTTTCAAGACGGTATATACACTGAATTATAGCTTATTATAACCGTTTTATTGCGATTGTGCCTTTAATACCCCGTTTGAATTCGCGTTTTTTTGCATGTTACCCCATGCCCGTTGTCCAAGCAAAAAGCTGTAGAGATCAGACCGTCCCCTACCGGTCAGTAAACAATATAAAGGGAGTAACAATCCGTTACGCCATATCGAAAGGAGGAATCTCTATGGATGAAAAGACCATTAGCGTTACCAAAAAAGTAATCGGTGATACGCTCTATATTATAGAATCGGCAGTCAGTAACACTGCCAAAGAAACCGCTTATGACAAGCTAAAACGCATGATACTTAATGACACCGCAAGCCTTGAAACAAAAAAGGCTTCTTAACCTAAATAACTTGACTTCTTCACAGTAGTACGGGAATATAGAGTACCGCTTGAAGACTGTCGGAAAGGAGGTAAAAATGAATAACAGACAGTCTTATACTGCTGTGAAGAACAACGATAAAATAACCGCTCTGTATTGCCGTCTCTCACGAGATGACGAGTCTCAGGGTGATTCTAACAGCATTAAAAACCAGAAGACCATTTTACAGAAGTACGCCGATGACAACGGCTTTGCAAACACAGAGTTCTTTGTAGACGATGGGTACAGTGGCACGAACTTTGACCGCCCGGATTGGCAGCGTCTTTTATCCCAAGTGGAAGAAGGCAACATCGGCACCGTTATTGTAAAGGACATGAGCCGCCTTGGGAGAGATTATCTTAAAGTTGGTTACTATACCGAGGTACTATTCCCTGGCTCTGATATCCGTTTCATAGCCATAAACAACAATGTGGACAGTGCCAATCAGCAAGATAGCGATTTTACACCATTTCTTAATATCATCAACGAATGGTATGCCAAGGATACGAGCAAGAAAATCCGTTCTGTCTTTAAGTCAAAAGGTCAATCTGGCAAGCCGCTCTGCACCAATCCACCTTATGGCTACATCAAAGACCCGGAAGATAAGATGCATTGGATTGTAGATAAAGAAGCTGCCAAGGTAGTAAAAGAAGCATTTCACTTGTGTATGCAAGGTTATGGTCCTACACAGATAGCCAAAGAGTTTAGCAAACGCCGCATAATGAATCCAACGGCTCATGCTAAGGCAAATGGAGTAAATATCCCGGACAATAGAGGCCATGAGGATGATTATATCTGGCGAGGCAGTACAATCGTTCATATGCTTTCAAGGCAGGAGTATTTAGGGCATACGGTCAACTTCAAAACTTACCGTAAGTCTTATAAGCAGAAAAAGCAGATGAAGAATGATCCATCAGAATGGATGATTTTTAAGAATACCCACGAAGCGATTATTGAAGAGTCTGTATTCGAGGTAGTGCAGAAAATCCGAGATGGCAGACGCAGGCTTACGCCGATGGGCGAAATGCCAATCCTCTCCGGTATGCTCTTCTGCGCTGATTGTGGCAACAAGCTATACCAAGTACGCCACAGAGGTTGGGAACATGACAAAGAGCATTTTGTGTGTGCTACCTACCGTAAAATAAAAGGCGGCTGCAGTTCTCACCAAATAAAAAATGTTGTAGTTGAGGAATTGCTCCTTGACGGTATCCGCCGGGTAACCGCTTTTGCCAGAGACCATGAGGATGAATTTGTGGAGATGGTCACGAAGAAAACAAGGATAGAACTTGACAAGAGTATGCGTGACGGAAAACGAGAATTAGAGCAATCACAGGCTCGTATCAAAAAGCTAGATGAAATTATCCAAAGGCTTTATGAGGACAATATTGAGGGTAAGATTTCAGATGAGCGATTTACCAAGATGACTGCCAATTACGAAGCTGAGCAGCATACCCTTGAAAACCGAGTAGCAGAACTGAAATCTACTATGACATCAGAAAAGGAAAGCGCACTGGGAGTAGACCACTTCCTCGCCTTGGTAAGAAAGTACACAGACATAAAAAAACTCACAGCGGAGATTATCCGGGAATTTGTTGAAAAAATCTATGTTTATAAGGCAGAGCGCATTGACGGCAGACGAGTACAGCGTATCAAAATCGTTTATAACTGCATTGGCGAATTTGACCCACCGGTTTCTACATCCACCACAAAGCAAGAAAAATCGGCATAGCCGGTAAATACATACCAAACTATGCCGATATTTTTCCGGGATTAAAAATCCCTAAGACGCACCCTCAAAGGTGCGCTTTTTCTTTATGACTGAGCGCCGCGTGGGGTTTGCAGGGACGGACGAGGCGTTTGGCAGGGCAATGTATGACACTCGTGAACGATTCCCCCTCAAAGTTTCAAATTCCCAATTAGCGCTTTGTTCACCCATTATAGACCCGAAACCACCTTCGCAAAACGCGCCGAAATCAAAAGCCTTAAATCCCTCAAACCCTAAGAATCCACAGATATCCAGCCTCTTTCCGAACCATACAACAAAACCCGTCTCCACGCGAGACGGGTTTCATTGTATCAACCGATGTTGATTCTTTGGTGGGGATGGAGGGGCTCGAACCCCCGACCTCCTCGATGTGAGCGAGGCGCTCTAACCGGCTGGGCTACATCCCCGGCGCAAAAAATATTCTACAACATAACGCGCTCCAATGCAAGTCCAAATTCTCCGCGCCGGCAGGCAGGGTCAAGACAAGCATATATGCCCTCCATGCGCATAGAATTTCATAAACGGAGGGGTGAAGCATGGGGAAAGGCAAGCGCAGGATCAGGCTCGGCAGACGCGCGGCGGAATGGCTCGACCTCCCCGAGGAAATCCTTACGGGGCGGGTGAAGGTGACGCTGTACGCTATGGATACGCTCGTGGCGGAAAATCACGGGGGCGTGTTCGAGTGCGCGCCGGAGCGCGTGCGCCTGAGGACTGCCGAGGGGATACTGCGCGTCGAGGGGCGCGAGCTGACGCTCGAGGAGCTCTCGGGCGAGCGCGCGCTGGTACGCGGGGAGATAATTGGCGTTTCATTTGAAAAATAACCGTAAATAATGCCGGAACGCGGCTCTTTGACGAGGTTGTATGACCGGGCGCGTATGGAATTATCTGAGCGGATATGTTATGATTGAACTCAAAGGCAGGGGCCTGGAGCGCTTCGTCAACCGCGCGGCGCAATCCGGCGTACCGCTCTGGGGCATCCGAAGGACGGCCGCGGACGCGGTCACGGCGCGTACGAACATCGAAGGGTTCTACGCGATGCGCCCGCTTCTTCGAGGCACGGGGCTTCGCGCGCGCATACTCGATAAGCGCGGGCTGCCCATCGCCCTTTCCCGCTTCCGGGGAAGGGAGGCGCTGCTTTTCGGGTGGATACTGGTCGTGGCGCTGCTCGTAGCCGCGTCCCGCTTCATCTGGTACATCTCGGTGGAAGGGTGCGACGTCGTCGGCGAGGCGCAGATCATCGAGACTCTGGCCGAACTCGGGGTAGAGACGGGCTCCCCGCGCTCCGCCACGGCGACGTTCGACCTCGGCGGCAGGATCATGCAGAGCGATTCGCGCATCGCCTGGGCAGGCGTGCGGCTCGAGGGCGTGATACTGCGTGTAAGCATCGTCGAAGCCGCTCCATATGCGCCGGAGGACGCCGGGGACGAGCCCGGCAGCCTGTTCGCAAAGAAGGACGGCGTGATCGCGCGCGTACTCGTCGAGGGAGGCAAGGCGAAGGTCGTCGCGGGGGACGCGGTGTTCGCGGGGCAGATGCTCATATCGGGCGTCATCCGCAACGACGAGCTCGGATACATCGTGACCCGCGCCAAAGGCAAGGTGATCGCGCGTGTGGTCTACTGCGTATCGGCGAGCGCGGGGCCGCTTCTGAGGCTGCCCGCGCGCGCGGGCGGGCCGGAAAGGGAAATGCGCGTGAGTCTGTTCGGCTATGCGCTCGGCGGTGCGGAGCCGGGACGCGAGGAGGCGGTCGTGGGCAGATGGCGGCTGACGAACTGCTTTTTGCCGCTCACCTTTGAGGCGATCGACAGCTATGCGCTCGTGCTCAAGCCGACGCAGGCGTCGCGCGAGGCGCTCGAGGCGCGCGCGAACAGCCTTGCCGAGGGCGCGGCGCTGGCGCAGATCCCGACGGACGCCGCCATACTCTCCAAGAGCAGCGAGGCGGTTTTGAACGACGACGGCTCGGTCACCGTGACCGTCACGATTGTGACCGAGGAAAATATAGCGGAATTAAGAGGTCTTGATGGAAATTAAAACAGGAAGCGAATCCCTTGTTGTGCGGGAGGTTCCCGTGGAGTCGATGGACGAGCTGATCAAGCTCTTCGGGGTGTTCGACGAGAACCTCAAGGTGATAGAATCGGAAACGGGCGCGCGCATGGCGGCCTCGGGCGACTGCGTGCGCATCGAAGGAGAGGAGGGGAGCGCGGAGCTCGCCGCGGTGGTGACGGACAAGCTTCTGGTCAACATCCGGCGCGGCGAAACCGTGGACCGCGGCCGCATCCGCTACGCGGTGGACCTCGCGCGCGAGGGCAACGCGGATCTGATCACGGAGCTCGAGAGCGACGTCGTCGCCTTCACGGCCAAGGGGAGGCGCATCAAGTGCAAAACGCTCGGGCAGAAGAAATACGTCAACGCGTTGAAGCGAAACACAGTGGTGTTCGGCGTGGGCCCCGCGGGCACGGGCAAAACCTACCTCGCGGTCGCGATGGCGGTGCTCGCGTATAAAAATAAGGAAGTCGAAAAGATCATACTCACGCGCCCCGCGGTGGAGGCGGGCGAGAAGCTTGGATTTTTGCCGGGCGATCTGCAGAACAAGGTCGATCCGTACCTTCGGCCGCTCTACGATGCGCTCTACGATTTCCTCGGCGTGGAAACGTTCAAAAACCTCTCCGAGCGCGGCGTCATAGAGGTCGCGCCCCTCGCGTACATGCGCGGGCGCACGCTCAGCGACGCGTACATCATACTGGACGAGGCGCAGAACTGCACCATCGAGCAGATGAAGATGTTCCTCACGCGCTTTGGCGAGGGCTCGCGCGTGGTCGTTACGGGCGATATCACGCAGATCGACCTGCCGCCGGAAAAGCGCAGCGGCCTCGTGCACGCGCTGGGCGTGCTGCGCGAGGTGGAGGGCATCGCCGAGATCTATTTGACCTACAAGGACGTGGTGCGTCACGAGATGGTGCAAAAGATCGTCACAGCCTACGACAGGGCGCAAAAGAGGAATTAAGCGAGGAAGTTCATGGCCAAGAAGGAAGGGCGCAAGCCGCTTTCCAAAAAGAGAGCGCGTATATTCGGGCAGCTTCTGCTGGCGGCCGCCCTGGCTGCGTGCTGCGCCTTCGCCCTTTGGAACCTTTCGCCCACGGTTTACGACATAGTCATAGGCCAGCCCGCGCCCGACACGATACACGCGCCGCACGCCCTCGAGGACGGGGCGGCGACGGCCGCGCTCATCGCGCGCGCGCGGGAGAACGCCAGGAAGGTCTACGTCATCGACGAAGCGCTCGCTTCTTCCTACACGGCGGCGGCGCAAGGCTTCTTCGATTCCCTGCTGGCCATGCGCACCGCGGCCCTCGCGATGCTCCCCGCCGGCACGGGCGCGACGCTTTCCGCGGACGATTGGCGCGCGAGCCTCACCGCCGCACAGACGGCGCAGCTTCGCGCCATGACCGTGCCCGCGCTCGAGGAAAATACGCTGCCGGGCGTGCTCGCGAGCACGCCGGAGGAGATCCGGTTCCTCGGGGATATCGTCGTATCCAAGCTCTCAACGGCGCTCGAGGCCGGGCTTTCCCAGGAGAGCGCGGCGAGCGTGCGCGCCTCCTGCGCGCGGGAGGTCAACGCCATGAGCGGCGTATCCTCCGTGCTCAAGCAGGTCGCCTCCCTTGCGTTCGACGAATACATGAAGCCGACGCTCGTGCTCGACGAGGCGGCGACCAAGCGCAGCGAGGACGACGCTGCCGCCGCCGTGGAGCCCGTCACCATCAAGAAGGGCGAGCTCATCGCCGAGCGCGGCGAGCCCGTGACCGAGGCGCAGTACGAAATACTGCGCGCATACGGCCTCGTGCGCACGGATAATATCGATGTCGCGCGGACCGCGCCCGCCGCCGGCGCGCTGCTGCTACTGGTGACCGCCTTCCTGCTCTTCGACGCGTATCTGCTGCTCTATCGCAAGGAGGTCGTTTGCGAACTCAATAAAATGCTCATCCTGTCCGTGCTCGTCGTGCTGAGCGCGGGGCTCGCGTTCCTGAGCGGCAAGGCGGACGCGCGGCTTTCGCCCGCGCTCGTGGCCGTCATGCTCTGCGCGCTGCTTGCGGACGAACGCGCGGCGCTCGCGCTGACCCCGCTCATGGCCGTGACGCTCGGCGTCATGATCGCGGGGGAGGACGGCGCGCCCGGCGCGCAAGCGTTCTCCATGTGCGTCTCGACGCTCGCGGCGGGCACTGCCTCCGTGGTCGCGCTCAGGAAAACGCAGAGCCGCGGCGCGCTCATAGGCGCGGGCGCGGCCGGCGGCTTCGCGGCGTCGCTCGCGGTCGTCGCCGTGCGGCTCGTCGCGGGGGACGCGCTTGTCGAATTGCTTGTCGCCGTCGCATGGACGTTCGGCGGGGCGATGATCTCGACCTTGCTCGTCGCGGGTTCGCTCTCGCTGTGGGAGGTCGCATTCGACGTGGCGACGCCCGCGCGCCTGAGCGAATTGGGCAACGCCAACCAGCCCCTGCTGCGCGAGCTTATGAAGGAAGCGCCCGGCACCTACCAGCACTCGGTGCTCGCGGGCACGCTCGCCGAGGCCGCGGCGGAACGCGTGGGCGCGGACCCCCTGCTCGCGCGCATCGCCTGCTACTACCACGACGTGGGCAAGCTGCGCCGCCCGCTTTACTTCATGGAAAACCAGAAGGGCGAGAACATACACGACACGCTCGCGCCCCTCGAGAGCGCGCAGGCCATCATCGCCCACCAGAAGGACGGCGTGCAGCTTCTGACCAAGTATAAACTGCCCTCGGCGATCGTGCGCATCTGCGCGGAGCACCACGGCAACTCGCTCGTGAGCTATTTCTACCACAAGGCGAGGCAGATCGACGAGGGCGTGCCCCAGAAGGGCTTCCGCTATCCGGGCGGCCGCCCCTCGAGCAAGGAGAGCGCCGTGGTCATGCTCTCGGACTGCTGCGAGGCCGCCGTGCGCTCGCTGGGCGAAACGAACAGCGAAGCCGTGGCCGCGATGGTGCACCGCATCATCTGGAGCAAGCTCAACCCCGAGGACAATCAGCTCGCGAACGCGCCCCTTACGCTCGCGGAGCTGACGGAAATCGAAAAGAGCTTCCTTCGCACGTTCGCCGGCATCATGCACGATCGGATAGAATATCCGGATCCGGACGAGGCTAAAAAATGACGGAGATCCTGTTCGAAGCCGCGGACCCCGCGGACGGAATCGAAGCCGCGCTGGACGCCGCCGTGCGCGCGGCGCTCGAATATCTCGGCATAGAGGGCGACGTCGCCCTGCTCGTGACGGACGACGAAGGCATCCGCGCCATGAACCGCGATTTTCGCGGCATCGACCGGCCGACCGACGTGCTCAGCTTCCCCGCGCGGGAAGGGGAAAGCGCCCCGGCGGACGGGGACTTTTTGGGCGATATCGCGATCTCGCTCGAGCGGGCGCGGGCGCAGGCCGAGGAATACGGACACCCGCTTCTCAGAGAACTGAGCTTCCTCGCGGTGCACGGCGCGCTGCACCTTTTGGGCTACGACCATACGGAAGAACCCGCGCGCGCGCAAATGTTCCTTTTGCAGGATAAAATACTCGACAAGATGGGAATTGGAAGATGAGAAACATCCACGATTTTGAAGTCAAAAACATGCTGCGCATGGCCAACGACGCGCGCGACCGCGCCTACGTCCCGTATTCGGGCTTCCGCGTCGGCGCATGCCTCAAGGGCTCGACCGGGGCGTACTACCTCGGCTGCAACATCGAGAACGCCGCGTACTCGCCCACGGTCTGCGCGGAGCGCAACGCCATGTTCAAGGCGGTGTACGAGGGCGAGCGCGAGTTCGACGCCATCGCCATCGTCTGGGACGGGGAGAACGTCGCCGTGCCCTGCGGCGTGTGCCGCCAGGTGCTCGCGGAGTTCTGCGATCCCGAAATGCCCGTCATCTGCGCCAACCGCAAGGGCGAATACAAGGTGCTGGGCCTCGGGGACCTGCTGCCCCTGGCCTTCACGCCCGCGGACCTTTCAAGAAAATGAGCTATAGATCCGGATTCATCGCCATCATCGGCTCGCCCAACGTGGGCAAGAGCACCTTGATGAATCTCCTGGTCGGGCAGAAGGTTTCCATCGTGTCCCCCCGCGCGCAGACGACGCGCAACCGCGTCATGGGCGTGGTCACGCGGCCGGGGCTCCAGATGGTGTTCCTCGACACGCCCGGCGTCGCCGCGGCGCGCAACCGGCTCGGGGAATACATGCTCGGTGTCGCCTACGAATCGCTCAACGAGGTGGAGTGCATACTCTTCGTCGCGGACGCGACCAGCGGCATCCGCGCGCGGGACGAGGCGCTGCTCGAAAAGCTAAGGGGCGCCAAAGCCCCCGTCGTCGCCGCCGTCAACAAGGCGGACGCCGCCTCCCCGGAGCAGATCGAGGCCGCGCGCGCGAAGCTCGGGCGGGCGGGCTTCGTCGGGCAGATCGTCGTCCTCTCCGCGAAAACCGGCGAGAACGCGGAGGAGCTCGTATCCGCGCTCTCCTCCCATATGGAGGAGGGGCCGCAGTATTTCCCGGACGATATGGTGACCGACCAGCCCGAGCGCGTGCTCGTCGCGGAGATCGTGCGCGAGAAGGCGCTGGAACTGTTGAGCGAGGAGGTGCCCCACGGCATCGGCGTGGGCGTGGAGAAGATCGGGGCGCGCGAGGGCGGCAGGCTCACCGACGTGTACGCGACCATCTACTGCGAGCGTGAGGGACACAAGGGCATCATCATCGGAAAACAGGGCGCGATGCTCAAAAAGATCGGCAGCCTCGCGCGGCACGACATCGAGTGGCTGCTCGGCGTGCGCGTCAACCTCCAGCTCTGGGTCAAGGTCAAGGACGACTGGCGCAACAAGGAAAGCGTGCTCCGGGAGCTTGGCTACGAGTAACGGGGATTGTCAAGGGGCCGCAGCCCCTTGACTTTCATTCCGGCTTTGACGGGCAAGAGAAGATGCCCCGGGGTATCTGTACGTCAAAACGGATGAAGGCCGCGGGCTTTCGTTCCCGTCGCGCTTTGACGGCCGTCGCGCAGCGACAGGCAAGGCGTGCGATCTCAAAAAAGCGGCGGGGCCGGTTTTTTGAAAGGAGGAACTCCTTTATGCGAATGGTTGACCTCATCCTCAAAACCCGCTCGGGCAAGGAGCTGTCGCGGCGGGAGATCGAGTTCATCGTCAACGGCTTCGTAAAAGGCGAGGTGCCGGATTATCAGATGGCGGCCTGGCTTATGGCCGTGTGCTTCACCGATATGACGAGCGCCGAGATCGGCGAGCTCACGCGCACCATGGTCTATTCGGGCGACGTGGTCGATCTTTCCTCGCTTCGCGGCGTCAAGGTCGACAAGCACTCGACCGGCGGCGTCGGGGATACGACCACGCTCGTGGTCGCGCCCCTGGTCGCGGCCTGCGGCGGCACGGTCGCCAAAATGAGCGGGCGCGGCCTGGGCCATACCGGCGGCACGCTCGACAAGCTCGAGTCCGTGCCGGGACTTTCCGTTTCGCTCAGCGAAGCGCGCTTCAAGCAGATCGTCGATGAAATCGGCCTTTGCGTCACGGGGCAGACGGGCAACCTCGATCCGGCGGACAAGCTCATCTACGCGCTTCGCGACGTGACGGGCACGGTCGAGAGCGTGCCGCTGATCGCCTCGAGCATCATGAGCAAAAAGATCGCTTCGGGCGCGGACGCCATCGTGCTCGACGTCAAGGTCGGCTCCGGCGCGTTCATGCAGACGCTTGAGGACGCGCGCCGCCTCGCGCGCACCATGGTGGACATCGGTGCGCACGTGGGCCGCAGGACCGTCGCCGTCATCACGGATATGAACCAGCCGCTGGGCATGGCCGTGGGCAACGGGCTTGAAATGAAGGAAGCCATAGAAACGCTTTCCGGCAGGCTGCCCGAGGGCGACCCGCTCTACGAGGTCTGCATGCTGCTCGCCTCGAAGATGCTGCTGCTCGCGAACCTCGCCCAGTCCGACGCCGAGGCGCGGGAGAAGCTCAAGGCCGCGCTCGATTCCGGCGCGGGCCTGAAAAAGCTCGAGGCCATGCTCAGGGCCATGGGCGGGGATACCGCCTGCGTCAAAGATCCCTCGCTGCTCTGCCGCGTGAAAAGGAAGCTCGACGTGTTCCCGGCGGGCTCGGGCTACGTCGCCGACATGGACGCCGTGAGCATCGGCGTGGCGGCGCAGCTTCTGGGCGCGGGCCGCGCGAAGAAGGAGGACGCCATAGACCCCGCTGTGGGCCTCGTGATGCGAAAGCGGCGCGGGGACTATATCCGGCGGGACGAACCTCTCGCGACGCTCTACGTCAACGAAAGCGCGCGCCTCGCCGAGGCCGCGTCGAAGCTTAGAAGCGCCGTGGCCATCTCCAAAGCTCCGCCCGAACGCATCCCGATGGTCTACGAGGTCATAGAATAGGATCGGAGGCTCCATGAACAAGCTCATCGCCATAGACGGCAACAGCCTGATGCACCGCGCATACTGGGCGCTGCCCTCGATGATGACCAAGTCCGGCACGCCCACGGGCGCGATATACGGCTTCCTCGGCATGCTGCTCCGCCTCGCGGCGCAGGAGCCGGCGAACCTGATCGTCGCCTTCGACATGCACGCTCCGACGTTTCGGCATGAGCAGTATCCCGAATACAAGGCCGGGCGGCGCGAAACGCCGGACGATCTTCGCGCGCAGTTCCCGCTGATCAAAAAGCTCCTTCGCGAGATGAAGATCACCGTGTGCGAGGTCGAGCGCTACGAGGCGGACGACATACTGGGCACCTACGCGCGCATCGCCAACGAAGCGGGCATCCCCGCGCTGCTCGTGACGGGCGACCGGGACGCGCTGCAGCTCGTGAGCGAAAAGACGCATGTGCTCATGACCAAAAAAGGCGTCAGCGACACGATCGAGTACGATGAGGCTGTTTTGATGGAGCAATACGGCCTCGCGCCGGAGCAGATGCGCGATCTCAAGGCGCTTATGGGAGACGGTTCCGACAACATCCCCGGTATACCCGGCGTCGGCGAGGTGACGGCGCTCAAGCTTCTCGCCAAATACGGCACCATGGAAAACGCCCTCGCCCACGCGGGCGAGGAAAAGGGCGCGCTTCGCGAAAAGCTTGTCGCCGGGGCGGACAGCGCGCGCATGAGCTATGAGCTGGGCACCATAGACACGCGCGCGCCCGTGCCGGAAGATCTCGACGCCAGCCGCTTCGACGCGGCCAACCTCGCTTTGGGCATCCCCTTCATGCGCGAGCTGGAGCTTCGCTCCCTCATCGAGCGCATCGGCGCGGGGAGCGCGCCAGCGCCCGCCGCCGCGCCCTCGGCCGGAAAGGTCGCGCACGCGCTCGTGGACGACGAAAAAAAGCTCGCCGCGCTCGTAAGCGCGCTCGAGGCCGCGCCGTCGTTCGCAGTCCACGTCGATTCCGCCTTTTCCGTGAGCGCGGACGGAAAGGAGCAATCCGACTGCGTGCTCGGCGCGACGCTTCTCGAGTGCGGGCTCGACGAAGGGCGCATCTATAAAGCGTTCAGGCCGCTTCTCGAGGATGCGGGGAAGGGCAAGCTCTTCTTCGACTCCAAGCGCATGCGCCGCCAGGCGCTTAAAAACGGCGTTTCCATCCGCAACGTCGCTTTCGACGCGATGCTTGCGGACTACCTGCTGCACGCCATCCACCCCGCGGATTCGCTGAAAACCCTCTCGGGAGAGCGGCTGAAAACTGAGGATGCGGGCGCGGCGGCGCTCGTGCGCCTGTATCCGGCGATGCGTGCGGAGATGGAGCAAAAGGGGCTCGCCAAGCTCTACGACGATGTGGAACTGCCGCTCGTCGAGGTGCTCTTCGACATGGAGCGCGAGGGCTTCGCGCTCGACCGGGAGGAGCTTCAAAGGCTGAGTTTGCGCTTCCATGCGAGAAGCGACGAGCTTGCCCGGGAAATATACGCGTACGCGGGGGAGGCGTTCAACATACTCTCGCCCAGGCAGCTGGGCGCCGTGCTCTTTGAAAAACTCGAGCTGCCTTCCGCGAAAAAGACCAAAACCGGCTATTCGACCGACTCGGAGGTGCTCGAGAGCCTGCATGACCTGCACCCGATCGTGCCGCTCATACTCGAATACCGCACGCTTACCAAGCTGAGCTCCACCTTCGTGGACGGCCTGCTCGCGCTCGTGCGCGCGGACACGGGCCGCGTGCACACGAGCTTCAACCAGAACGTCACCTCGACCGGGCGCATCTCGAGCACGGAGCCGAATCTGCAGAACATTCCCGTGCGCACGGACATCGGCCGGGACATCCGAAAGGCGTTCGTCGCAAGCCCGGGCTGCGTGCTCGTCGACGCGGACTATTCCCAGATCGAGCTTCGCCTGCTCGCTTCCATGAGCGGCGACGAGGGCATGATCCGCGCCTTCCTCGACGGGGCGGATATCCACAGGAGGACGGCCTCGGAGGTGTTCGGCGTGCCGTTTTCAGAGGTCACGGGCGCGCAGAGGAGCGCGGCCAAGGCGGTCAACTTCGGCATCGTGTACGGCATCAGCGATTTCGGGCTCTCGCGCCAGCTGGGCATCCCGCGCAAGGAGGCGGCGCGCTACATCGAACTGTACTTCGCGCGCTATCCCGGCGTGCAGGCGTTCCTCAAAAAGTGCGTGGAGGACGCCAGGCGCGAGGGCTGCGCAAAGACGCTCATGGGCAGGCGGCGGGAAATGCCCGAGCTCGCCTCTTCGAACTACAACACGCGCTCCTTCGGCGAGCGCGTCGCGATGAACATGCCCATACAGGGCACCGCGGCGGACATCATCAAGCTCGCGATGGTGCGCGTTCACAGGGCGCTCAGCGAAGGCGGCTTCGAGGCGAAGCTGATCCTGCAGATCCACGACGAGCTCATCATCGACTGCCCCCTCGGGGAGGCCGCGCGCGTGGAGGAGCTGCTCGTTTCCTGCATGGAAAACGTGATGGAACTCGCCGTGCCGCTTCGTGCGGACGTTAAGACGGGGCATAGCTGGTACGACACCAAGTAAGGATTGATTCGATGATCATCGGGCTTACGGGCTCCATCGGCTCGGGAAAATCCACGGCTTCGCAAAGGCTCGCCGCACTCGGCGCGCATGTGCTCGACGCGGACGGGATCAGCCGCGCTCTCACCGCGCCCGGGGGCGGCGCGCTGAGCGAAATCGCCGCGGCCTTCGGAGACGATGTCATCGATGAAACCGGCGCGCTCGACCGGCGAAGGCTCGCGCGGATCGTGTTCGCGGACGAACGGGCGCGCCTGAGGCTCAACGGAATACTGCACCCGATGGTGCGCGCGCAGATGGAGCGGCAAACGCGGGAAATCCTCGCCGCCGACCCCGCCGCCGTCGTCGTGTGGGATGTGCCGCTCCTGATCGAGGCGGGCTGGCAGGACGCGTGCGACGCGATCTGGCTCGTAACGGCGCCGGCCGGCTTGCGCGTGGCGCGCGTCGTCGCGCGGGACGGCTGCACGGGGGAGGAGGCCGCGGCCCGCGTCGGGGCGCAGATGAGCGACGGCGACAAGGCGCAATTCGCCGACGCGGTGCTCGAGAACGGATCGGACGTCGCCGCATTCCTCGCGCGCGTGGACGCGCTCTACCGTCTGGCCGCCGGAGGCGGCGCGTGATGGCGGCCGCCGCGGGCGCGAAGCGCAAGAAAAAGAAGCTGCGCGTCAATCCGAAGCGCTTCATCCCCGTGCTGGCGCTCCTGATCATACTCGTGGGCGTCGCGGGCTACTACCTGAGCCGCGCGCTCGAGAAAAAGACGTATACCCTCGCCTACGCCGCGGAGATACAGGCCTGTGCCGAAGAGTTCGGCGTCGATCCCTACCTCGTGGCGTCGGTGATCTTCGTCGAGAGCTCCGGAAGGCCGGAAGTGGTGTCTCCCAAGGGCGCGGTCGGCCTCATGCAAATTATGCCCGACACGGGGGAGTGGATCGCGGGCAAGCTCGACCTCGCGGATTACACAGAGGCGTCGCTGATCGTGCCCGCGGACAACATCCGCCTCGGGTGCTGGTACCTTCGGTATCTGCTCGACCGCTACGAAAACCGGGAAAACGCGCTTGCCGCCTACAACGCGGGGCCGGGCAATGTGGACAAATGGCTTAAGGATGAGAATTACGCGAAGGACGGCAGGCTCACGAACATCCCCTTCGAAGAAACGGCGCATTACATCGAGCGCGTCGATTGGGCCTACGGCGTCTATACGGAGCTTTACCATGACGAATTCGACGAATAAGGCGACGCTTGCGCTGCTTCTCGCGGCGCTCATACTGCTTTCGGGCTGCGGGGGGCAAGAGGGCGAGGCCGCGACGCCCTCCCCGACGCCGCCGCCGGCCATATTGCAGCCCACGCCCTCGCCCACGCCGGCGGAAGGCGGCACGCTGCGGCTTTCCATGCCCGTCAACGCCGACAAGACCGATCCCCTCAAGGTCAACACCGAGGAGATGCTCATACTCTACTCGCTCGTGTTCGAGAGCCTGCTCAACGTGGACGGCGCGGGCAGGCTCACGCCGGGCCTCGCGGAAAACTGGTCGTGCGACGAGACGGGCGCGGTGTGGACCATACGCCTGCGCGCGGCGGCGCGCTGGCACGATACGGGCGCGTCCGTGAGCGCGGCGGACGTCATGCAGAGTTACAACCGCATCGTCAGCCTCGGCGACGCGTCGTATTACGCCTATGCGACGAAAAGGATCAAGAGCGTCGAGGCGGGCGCGGATGGAAACCTCGTGGTCACGATGAAGCACAAGTTCAGCTATGTGTCGGGCGAAATGGTCCGCCTCGAGCGCAACAAAAGCTGGTGGAAGCAGGCGCCCCACATCGAGTTCGTCGAGTTCTACGCGCGCGCGAGCAACGACATTTCCCTCGCCTCCTACGCCGCGGGGCAGCTCGACATGGTGTTCACCTCCTCCCTCACCGTGGGCAGGTACCGGGACGACGCGAACACCGCCGTGCTCGACATGATGACGCAGAACGTCGAGATGCTGCTCTTCAATTTCGACAACGCGGAATTGCAGGATATCCGCGTGCGCCAGGCCGTCGCCTATGCCATAGACCGCAGCCGCATCGTCACCAACGTCTACATGAACCGCGCGCGCGCGAGCGACGTGCCCGTGCCGCCCGATTCGTGGCTCTACGAGAGCAAATCCGCCGTGTACGACTACAACCAGGAAGTCGCGCTTTCGCTTCTCAAGGAGGCGGGCTGGTACAACGCGGATGAGGACGCCTATCTCGAGAAGAACGGCTATCATTACAACGAAATGACGCTCAGGCTCCTCGTCAACGACTCGACGGACGCCGTGCGAAAGACCGCGGCGGAGCAGATCGCCTCGCAGCTCGAAGCCATAGGCATACACGTCGAGCTCACGGCGGCGCCCTACGCGCTCGGGGACGGCGCGAGCGAATACATCCAAAAGCTCGAATCCGGCGAGTTCGACCTCGCGCTCGCGGGCTTTAACCTCGGGTTCGACTGCAGCCTCACGCCGTACCTCACAAGCTCCGGCGCGCGCAATTACGGCGGCTGGTCGGACGCGCAGCTCGAGCAGCTCTCCGCCAACCTCAACGCGGCCGAGAACGAGGACGCGCGCCGCTCCGCCGCCTCCGCGCTGCAGATGGCCCTCGTCGAGAAGCTGCCCTTCCTCACGCTCTACTTCCGGCTCAACAGCGTTTTGTTCAATACGGACATCGCGGGCGTCGCCGACATGCGCGAGCCGGACGTCATGCGCAACATCGCCTCGTGGTATATCTCGCCCGTTGAATAAAGCGGCTGCCTGTGCTACCATTGAGGCAATAAACCTTTGGGGGAACCATGCTGGAAATCATCATCTTCGTGCTTGTGGTGGCGCTCGACCAGATCGTCAAGGCGCTCTGCGCCTCCTGGCTGCCGGCGCTTCCGGGCCAAACGTATCCGCTCATCGAGGGCGTGTTCTCGTTCACTTATGTGGAAAACGTCGGCGCCGCGTTCGGCATGCTCAAGAATATGCGCGTGCTGTTCCTCATCACGACCCTGCTCGTCTGCGGGGCGATGGTCTACATACTCATCCGTGAGCACGGCAGGATGCACACGCTCATGCGCGTTTCCCTCGCGCTGATCCTCGCCGGGGCGGTGGGCAACTTCGCGGACAGGCTTCTTCTGGGTTACGTGCGGGACATGTTCTATTTCGAGCTGATCGACTTCGCCGTGTTCAACGTGGCGGATTCCGCCATCACCGTGGGCGCGGCGGCGCTCATACTCGACATACTCTTCTTCAAAGGCAAAGAGTACCTTGCCGATAAGCCCGCGGCGAAAGGCGCGAACGACGCCCCCCCGGACGACGAAGCCCGGCCGCATGAAGAGGAAAACGAGGGAGAAGCATGACGGACCCTCCCGATGTAAAAAGGGAGCAGACGGACTACGGCGCGCTCCTCACGGCGGTCGCGTCCGAAACGGAGCGGCTCGACGTGTTCCTCGCGGCCGCGAGCGGCGAAACCCGCTCGTTCGTGCAGCGCGCCATAGAGCAGGGCGAAGCCCGCGTCAACGGCAAGGTCTGCCGCGCGGGAACGAAGCTTCGCCCCGGCGACGAAGTCGCGCTTCGCCTGAAAAAGCCCGTGGAATATTCGGCCGAGCCCGAGGATATCCCGATCTCCATCGTCTACGAGGATGCGGACATCGCCGTTATAGACAAGCCCCGCGGCATGGTCGTCCACCCCGCGCCGGGCAATCCGGCGGGCACGCTGGTCAACGCCGTGCTCTATGCCGTCAGGGACCTCTCGGGCGTCGGCGGAGAACTCCGCCCCGGCATCGTCCACAGGATAGACAAGATGACCAGCGGCCTCGTCGTCGTCGCCAAGAACGATTTCGCGCACCGCGCGCTCGCAAGCCAGCTCAAGGAGCACGAGGCGGGCAGGGTCTACCTCGCGCTCGTGGAGGGAAACATCCGCGAGGACGAGGGTGTCGTCGACGCGCCCGTGGGCAGGCACCCCGTCGAGCGCAAGCGCATGGCCGTCGTGTCCGGCGGCAGGCGCGCCGTCACGCGTTTTCGCGTGCTCGAGCGCATGGGCGCATACACCCTCGTCGCCGCCCGGCTGGAAACGGGCCGCACGCACCAGATCCGCGTGCATATGGCGCACGTCAAGCATCCCGTCGCGGGCGACGCGGTCTACGGCAACGCGAAGGACCCGCTGCGCTTGGGCGGGCAGGCGCTCCACGCGGCGCGGCTGACGCTTGTCCATCCGCGCACAGGCCGGACTATGACCTTCCGCGCGCCCGTCCCCGCGTATTTTACGAAGGCGCTCGCGGCGGCGGGGCACGACGCCGGCCTCGAGCTTGACGCGCTCATCGACCAAACGCTCATGTTATGAACGGCAGGCAGAAGAAAAACGGGCTCGGGGAAAAGACGCTCCGGTTCGCGTTCGGCGCGCTGCTGATCGCGGCCGCGGTCGGGCTTTTCCTGCTTTCGGACGCGGGCAGGCATCTGCTTGCCGGGGATTCCGCCGCCGAAGGGACGGCGGCGGGCGCGCCCGGGGGGACCGCGGCCGTCCGCGCGACGGACGCGCCGACGGAGCCGCCCGGCCCTTTGCCGGAGGAAGTGATCGACGCCGCCAAGCAAAAGGGCGCGAAAGGGAACTACGCCCTCGCCTCGGACGACGGGGATGCGCTCGGGTATGCGGTGCTGCGCGAAGGGCAAAGCGACGTTTCGCTGACGCTGCTGCTCGAAAGCGGGCGCGTGAGCGGCTTCACGCTCGCGTGGACGATCGCCCCGGCGCCGACGCCGCCGCCGGAGTCGCCCACGCCGGTCGAGGGGGATCTCTACATGCGCGATCGGGAATCGCACCGGGCCGACCTCGCGTGGTTCGAGAACGCGTTTTTCGCGATAACGCGTGCGCTCGACGCGGGCGGCAGCCTTTCGGCCGCGAAGCTCGAGCTGCTCTACGGCATGGCCTGCGACACGCGCGGGGACGGCAAGCGCCGCGACGCGTCGGAGGGGGACTTCGACTTCGTCGTCTCCCGCGAAGAGGGGGACGAAGGCAGCTCGCTCCGCGTGGTTTTTTGTCGGAAACGGTAGAAAAAGGACGCATATTCCACAATATCTTGATAATGAGTATTGAACTGCGCTACAATCGGCGGTATAATCAGGCTGAGGTGGCGTATCATGGAAAAAAACCGCGTAGCAGTCAGGGTGGCCGGACAGGAGTTCAAACTCGCCGGGGATGAGAGCGAGCAGTACATGCGCGAGCTCTCCGAGGAAGTCAACGCGCGCATCGATCGGATGCAGCGCCAGTATCCCACTTTGAGCACGGCCAACGCTGTGCTGCTCGTCTGTCTCAACATGGCGGACGAGCTCAAGAAGCTGCGCTTCGATTATGAGCAGCTCGATTCGCGCATCGCGCAACTCAGGGAAATGCCCCGTTCCGCCGCGCCTGCCGCGCCCGTGAAAAGACCTTTCGAGGCGAGGCAGAAGACGCCCACCGTATAAACGGCAGCAATCCCGGAGCCGCGAGCGAATGCCCGCGGCTCGTTTTATGCGGACATGACCCGACAATGATCAGGGAAGGATACCCACATGCAGCAACGTGTATTAAAAACGCTTGAATACGATAAAATCCGCGCCATGCTTCGCGAGCGCGCCTCGTGCTGCGTCTCGCGCGAACGCGTGGACACGATGGAGCCCACGAACGTTCCCGAGGAGGCGGAGCGCATGCTCGCCCTGACCGCCGAGGCGGAAACGCACCTGTTTCGCTCGGGCCGCTCGCCCGTGGACGATTTTCCGGATATGCGCGAGTGCCTCGCGCGCATCCGAGCGGCGCTGTTCGTCACGCCCAAGGAGCTCCTCGGCATCGCCTCGTGCCTGCGCGCGGCGCGCGTCACGCGCGAAACGCTCACCAAGGACGGCGGGGAAGGGCTCCTCTTTAATATGGCGAGCTTCCTCACGACGCACCGAAGCCTCGAGGAGGAGATCAACCGCTGCATCGTCAGCGAGGATGAGATCTTCGACGGCGCTTCCCCCGCGCTCTCGCGCATACGAAGATCCATGCGCCTTGCCAACGACCGCGTGCGCGAAAAGCTCAACGCCATGATCCGCTCGTCCACCTATCAGAAATATTTGCAGGAGCCGCTCATCACCATCCGCAACGGCCGCTTCGTCATACCCGTCAAGCAGGAATACCGCCAGAACGTGCCGGGATTGATCCACGACCAGTCCGGCAGCGGGGCGACGCTGTTCATAGAGCCCGCGGCCGTGGTGGAACTGGGCAACGAGTATAAAAAGCTGCTCGCTGAGGAGGCCGAGGAGATCGAGCGCATCCTCACGGAACTGACCGCCATGCTCGCGCCCTATGCGGATGAGATCCGCGAGGATCTCTGCGTGCTGGGCGACATCGACCTCGCCTTCGCCAAGGCGCGCCTCGGCCGCGAGATGCGCGCCGTACGCCCGAAGCTCAACGGAACGGGCTACGTCCGCGTCGTCAAAGGGCGGCACCCTCTGATCGATCCCGACAAGGTCGTGCCGGTAGATATCTGGCTTGGGCGGGAGTTCCGCTCGCTGATCATCACGGGGCCGAACACGGGCGGCAAGACCGTCACCCTCAAGATCGTGGGGCTTTTCGCGCTCATGGCGCAGAGCGGGCTGTTCCTGCCCGCGGACGAGGGCAGCGAGTTCGCCGTGTTCGGGCAGGTGTTCGCCGACATCGGGGACGAGCAGTCCATCGAGCAGTCGCTCTCGACGTTCTCCTCGCACATGACCAACATCGTGTCGATCCTGCGCGGGGCGGATGAAAACTCCCTCGTGCTGCTCGACGAGCTCGGCGCGGGCACCGATCCCATAGAGGGCGCGGCGCTCGCGATGAGCATACTTGAAGAACTGCACGCACGGCGCGCGGTCTGCGTTTCGACCACGCATTACAGCGAGATCAAGGCCTTCGCGCTCACGCACGAGGGCATGGAGAACGCCTCGATGCAGTTCGATATTGAACGGCTCGCCCCGACCTACAGGCTTTATATCGGCATACCGGGCAAGTCCAACGCGTTCGAGATCTCCGAGCGGCTGGGGCTGCCCGCCTCCATCATCGAGAGCGCCAAGGGCTACCTCAAGGGCGAGGACGTGCGCTTCGAGGACATCATCTCGAGCGCGGAAAGCCAGCACAGGCTCGCCGAGGAGGAGCGGCAGATGGCCGCCGCCGCCCGGCTGGAGCTCGAGAAGCTGCGCGCCGAGGCCGAGCGCGAGAGAAAGAAGCTCGACGAGGACCGCAACCGCCTGCAGGCCAAGGCCCGCGAGGACGCCAAAAAGCTCGTCGCCGACACGAAGCGCGAGCTCGAGAAGCTCATCGTGCAGGTGCGCGCCCTCAAAGACATCGACCGCAGCGCGGCGGACCGCGCCATCCAGCAGAGCCGGGACGCCCTTCGCGCGCAGGAGAGCGCCATCGCCGAAACCGTGGAGCTCAAGAAGGAGGACGCGGGGGAGCCGCCCAGATCCGTCAAGCCCGGAGACGCTGTGAAGATCATAACCCTCGACCAGAAGGCGACCGTGCTCGCCCCGCCCGATCCGAAGGGCGAGGTGCTGGTGCAGGCGGGCATCATGAAGCTTTCCGTCAAGCTCGAGGATCTGCGCCTCGAAAAGGCTGCGGAACCCAAGGCGGCGTTCGCCAGGGTCGGCCTCGCGGCGGGCAGGCACGTCGGCCTCGAATTGGACGTGCGCGGCATGCTCGTGGAGGAAGCGACGCTCGTGGTCGAGCGTTACCTCGACGACGCGTACAGCGCGGGCCTGTCCGAGGTCAACATCATACACGGCAAGGGCACGGGTGCGCTGCGCGCGGGCATACAGGACTTCCTGAAAAGAGAACCGCTCGTAAAAAGCTTTCGCATAGGCAACTACGGCGAGGGCGACGCGGGGGTCACGGTCGTCACGCTCAAAAAGGCGTAAAAAACGTGACGAAATTAAGGCAAACAGGGCGAATTCATACCATGTTCACAATTTGGTGATACTATATGAAAAACGAGTCCGGCACGCCCTTTCTCCCGGTAAAACGGGGCGCGCCGAAGGATCGCAACGGGTTGACGCAGGGAGGCCGAAATGGAAAACAACACCATACTCGTCATCGACGATGATAAGAACATCCTCGCGATCATCGGGATGTATCTCAAGAAAGAGGGCTACGGCGTCGCCACCTGCGAGCGCGGGGACGCGGCGCTCAAGGCGTTCCACGAGGCGCAGCCGGCGCTCGTCGTGCTCGATGTGATGCTGCCGGGCATGGACGGCTGGAGCGTGCTCGAGAAGCTTCGCGCGCAGAGCGCGGTGCCCGTCATCATGCTCACCGCCAAGGGCGATACCATGGACCGCATACAGGGGCTCGACGCGGGGGCGGACGATTACATCGTCAAGCCCTTCGAGGCCAAGGAGCTGCTCGCGCGCATCAAGGCGGTGCTGCGCCGCTCCGCCGCGCCCGAGAACGAGAGGGAGATCTCTTTCCCCGGGCTTTCGGTGTCGCTGGACAACTACTCCGTGCTGCTCGACGGCAAGCAGGTCGAGATGCCGCCCAAGGAAATCGAGCTGCTCTTCTTCCTCGCCTCGCGTGAGGGCAAGGTCTTTACGCGCGAGCAGCTGCTCGAGCAGGTCTGGGGCTTCGATTTCTTCGGGGATTCGCGCACGGTGGACGTGCACGTCAAGCGCATCCGCGAGAAGATCGGCGAGCGCCCGGACTGGGAGCTCAAAACCGTATGGGGCGTCGGGTATAAATTCGAGGCCGCCAAGTAGGGGGAAGCCCAAAGGCGATGTTCAAGACGCTCTTCTCGAGAATGCTCGTGACCTATCTCGCCCTGACGCTGCTGCTGCTCACGCTTCTGGGCGTCACGCTGGGCGGGATGTTCCGCAACCAGTATATCGACGAGAAGGAGAGCGAGCTTCGCCGCGAGGCCGCCGAAATCAACGCCGCGGTCTGTGAGAAGTACGTCGATCCCGAGAAGCGCGGCGTCGCCAAGAGCCAGTTCGAAGCCATCGTGCGGCAGTACGACGCCCTGCTCCAGCTCTATTTCAACGACGACGTGCTCGGCAAGGTCACGCTCATGGACGCGGAGTCGGCGGACAAGTGGGCGCCCATCGCCGAAATGGACATGACAGAGCAGGCGAAGGCCATCGTCGAGAGCGGCGCGGAGAGCGTGAGCGCGGGCGATTACGCGTCCGTCTCCGGCGTCCCGATGATGACGCTCAAAAGGCCCATCGTCGACGCCGCGGGCGACACCATAGGCGCGATGTTTCTGCATGTGGATATGAGCCGCACCAACGCGTCCGTGCGCCAGGTCTATATGGACGTGCTGCTTTCGGCGCTGATCGCGGTGATATTCGCGTTCCTCGCCGTATCGTATACGGCCAACCGCATGACCCGGCCCGTTACGGAGATGAACAACGCGGTCAAGCGCTTTTCGCGCGGCGAGTTCGAGGCGCGCGTGGCGGTCTCCGGTACGGACGAGGTCAGTCAGCTGGGCGAGAGCTTCAACGAGATGGCCGACGAGATCAACGCCCTCGAGCAGTCACGCAGAAGCTTCGTCGCCAACGTTTCGCATGAACTGCGCTCGCCCCTCACCTCCATGCGCGGCTTCCTCGAGGCCATGCAGGACGGCACCATCCCCGCGGCGGAGCAGGGCAAATACCTCTCCGTCGTCATAGGCGAGTGCAAGCGCATGACGGGCATGGTCAACGACCTTCTCGACCTCGCGCGCATCGAGAGCGGCATGTACGAGCTCAAGATCGCGCCCTTCGACGTTAACGAGCTCGTGATCCGCACGCTTTTGACCTTCGAGGCGCGCGTGAACGCGCGGCGCATCGAGGTCGTGATGGATTTCGAAAACGAGCGCACCGTCGTCGAGGGGGACAGCGCGCAGATCGCGCAGGTGATCCGGAACCTCGTGGACAACGCCGTCAAGTTTTCGCCCGAGGGTGGCAGGCTGACGCTGGGCATCCGCGCGAGCAAGGGGCGCGCCGCCGTCAGCGTCGGGGATGAAGGCGAGGGCATACGCCCGGAGGACCTGCCCTACGTGTTCGACCGCTTCTTCAAGGGGGAGAAGGCGCACACGCCCGCGGGCTCCTCGACGGGGCTCGGGCTTTCCATCGTCAAGCGCATCGTGGAGCAGCACGGCGAGGAAATCGGGGTCGCATCCGAACCCGGCAGGGGCACGTGCTTCACGTTTACGCTCAAGCTACACGAACAGCAATCGCGCGCGCGCACGAGCGCGCAACGGAGGTAAATATGGAATACCCGAACTATTATTACGAGAACCAGAACCCGCAGGGCTACGGCGAGAGGAAACGGCGCGGCGTCGGCGGCTACGTCGTGACGGCGGTCGTGTTCACGCTCGTGGGCGCGCTGCTCGCAACCATACTCGCGGGCGGCGAGCTTGCGCGCAGCCCCGAGCAAAAGCCGCAGGCCACCTGGACGCCGCAGCCCACATCCGGCGGCGGTTATCCGGCGCCCACGCCGCGCCAGACGCCGGGCATCGATGAAACGCCCTTTGTCAACGAAGGTCCGCTGCTCACGCCCGAGGCGGCGCGCGGCTCCATGCCCGCGCTCGACGGCAAGGCGCCCGTCATCGGCGACGTCGCCAACCCCATACCCGACATCGTCGAGCAGGTGTCCGCCGGGGTCGTGGGCATCGTCAACTACGGCTTTAACGCGCAGTACGGCGATTATTCCGCGCAGGCCACCGGCTCGGGCTTCGTGATTTCCTCAGAGGGCTACATCCTCACAAACGCCCATGTGATTGCCGGCGCGTCCAAACTCGGCGTCATGTTCACGGACGGCACCGAGGAGGAGGCGACCCTCGTGGGCTACGACAACACGAGCGACCTCGCGGTGCTGCGCGTGAAGCACACCGGGCTTTACGCGTTGAAGCTGGGCGATTCGGACGCGCTTCGCGTGGGCGAGTACATCATCACCATCGGCGACCCGACGGGCCGCGAGCTCGCGGGCACGACCACGTTCGGCATCGTGAGCGCGACGCAGCGCACCATCACCATCGACGGGCAGACCAACACCTACATCCAGGTGGACGCGGCGGTCAACCCCGGCAACTCCGGCGGGCCGCTGATCAACCTCAAGGGCGAGACCGTGGGCATCGTTTCCGCCAAAACCGTCACGGCGAGCTACGACGACTTCGGCAACGCCATCAGCGCCGAGGGCCTCGGCTTCGCACTGCCCATCAACGAAGTGTTGAAGATCGCCGAGCAGCTCATCAAGGACGGCTTCATCAAGCGACCCGGCATAGGCATCTCCGTGCTCGAGTGGCCGGAGGAGCGCGCGCGCGAGTACGACACCGTGACGGGCATACTCGTCGCCACCGTCATCAAGGACGGCCCGGGCGACAACGCCGGGCTTCGCCCCAACGACATCATCGTCGAGGTGGACGGCCAGTCCGTTCCCCTGCAGAGCGATTTCGTCGCGCTCGTCAAGAGCAAGCGCGTCGGGGACAGCCTCTCGCTCAAGGTCTGGCGCGGCGGCGAATACTTCGAAACGACGCTGACGCTGGGCGACCTCAACCTGCTTGGCAGCGAGCTCGTGGACGGAGAGGCGGACTATAGCTTCTACGACTGAGCCGCGTCATAGATTTGCTCAAAGTATTGATCCGCCTCCTGCGGGGAATGATAAACCCAAAGGAGGCGGTTCTGTTGCTTTCATTCGACGCAAACAACAAAAAACGCAGGAGAAGGGCGGCGTTCGGCGCGGCGGCGCTTTTTGTGATGGGCGCGCTCTTCGGCGCGTATATCCTTATGGAGTTCCCCCTCGGGTCCGATCCTCCGGGCAATCAGGGCGCCCTGGAGGGACCGGAAGCGGAGCAGACGCCGGAGGCCGCCGTCGGCGCGGAGGCTGCGCGCGAAACGACGATCGCGGGCGACGCCCAGGTCGAGTGGCTCGCGCGCTTCACCGCCTGCGAGCACGAGCTCAAGCTCGATCCCGCGGGCAAGGTAACCGGCATGACGCGAAAGGAACTCGAGGCGGCATATCCCGAGTATGCGATCGAGATGTTCGACTCGAAACACGCGCGCCTCGTCAAATCCGTCGAGGGCTGCTGCTCGGAGCACTTCATGCTCAAATTGGGAGAGAACTCCCTGATCATCACCAAGATGGACGCGAGGACGCTCAAGCCCAAAGAGGTCATGCGCATCATCGTGGACACCGGCGTGCTCGACGAACAGGCGCGCACCGCGCTCGAGGGCGGCATCGTCTTCGATTCGCTCGCGACCATCAACGCGTTCCTGGAAGGGGTTGGGGAATAGCATAACGCAATGTCTTTGGGGATTGTCAAGGGGCCGCGGCCCCTTGACTTTTATTCCGGCTTTGACGACATGTGCGTCAAAACGGATGAAAGCCGAAGGATTTCGTTCCTATCGGGCTTCGCCGGCCGGCGCAAGACAGGCGAAGCCTGCAGCTTCAAGAAAGCGGCCGCGCCACTTTCTTGAATAAGTTGCCTCGGGCGTTTATCCGTGTTACAATTACATAAATCCAGCGTGCGGGAGAAGCAAGTGACGATACTCGGCATCGACCCGGGCTACGCCATACTCGGCTACGGCGTCGTGGAGGCGAAGGACAGGAAGCTCAGGCCCCTCGACTACGGCGTCATCGAAACGAGCGCGGAGTCGCCCTTCCCCGAACGGCTCGAGAAGCTGTATACGGGCACGAAGCAGCTTTTGATGATGTACAAGCCCGCGCACGTCGCCTTCGAGGAGCTGTTCTTCTACCGCAACACGACGACGGCGCTGCAGGTCGCCTCCGGCCGTGGGGTCGCGCTGCTCGCGGCGCAGCAGACGGGCGTGCCGCTCTACGAGTATACGCCCATGCAGATCAAGCTCTCCGTCACGGGCGACGGCCATGCGGACAAAAAGCAGGTGCAGCGCATGATACAGATGCTTTTGCAGCTTCGCGCCCTGCCCAGGCCGGACGACGCGGCCGACGCGCTTGCCGCGGCCATCTGCCACGCCAACACCATGAGCCCCGCGGCGGAGCAATTCCGCATCAAGTAGGTCAGGCTATGTACGCGCACATAAAAGGCACAGTCGAGGAGATCGGACAGGACCGCGCGGTGCTCGAGGCGGGCGGCGTGGGGTATGAGCTCCAATGCCCGCAGCCGACGCTGCGCGCGCTTCGCCTCGGGCGGGAGCACAGGCTCTACGTCCACTTCCACCTTTCGCTCTCGCAGGACGTTATGGCGCTCTACGGTTTTGAAACCAAGGAGGAACGCGCGATGTTCCGGCGCTTTTTGTCGGTTTCGCGCATCGGCCCGAAGATCGCGCTCGCGGTGCTCAGCAATCTGAGCGTGTCCGACGTCGCCGCGGCGATCTTCACCGGGAACGCCGCGGCCTTCGACCGCGTGCCCGGCATGGGCAGGAAGACCGCCGCGCGCGTGCTGCTCGAGCTCAAGGAAAAGGTTTCGCCCGAGGATATGGCCGGTACGCCCATGGCGGCGGCCGCGGCGGGCGGCGCTTCGATGGATATGCGAAGCGAGGCCATAGAAGCGCTCGTGTCGCTCGGGTACGACGGGGTCACGGCCGGTCGGGCGGTAAGCGCCGTGCCGGAGTGCGGCCGCGTCGAGGAAATGATTACGCAGGCGCTTCGTGAGCTTGCTTCGAGAGGGCGTTAAGGGGGATGGAAGAACGGCTCGTGGTATCATCCATGCTCGCGGAGGACGAGGCTGCGGATTACAGCCTGCGCCCGCGCTTCCTCAACGAATACATCGGGCAGGGCAACGTCAAGGAGCACATTAAAATTTACATAGAAGCGGCGAGGCGCCGCGGCGAGCCGCTCGACCACGCGCTGCTCTACGGCCCTCCGGGCCTGGGCAAGACCACGCTCGCGACGATCATCGCCAACGAAATGGGCGGCAACCTGCGCGTGACCTCCGGGCCGGCGATCTCCCACGCGGGGGATCTGGCCGCCATACTCTCGAACCTTCAGGCGGGCGACGTGCTTTTCATCGACGAGATCCACCGCCTCAACGCCACGGTCGAGGAGGTGCTCTATCCCGCGATGGAGGACTTCGCCTACGACATCATCATAGGCAAGGGGCCGAGCGCGCACTCGATCCGCCTCGATCTGCCGCACTTTACGCTCGTGGGCGCGACCACGCGCATGGGGCTTCTGACTTCGCCGCTCCGCGACCGCTTCGGCATCAAGGAGCAGCTCGAGCTCTACCGGCCGGAGGATCTCCTGGAGATCATCACGCGCAGCGCGGGCATACTCGATATCGTGATCGACGAGGACGGCGCGCTCGAGATCGCCTCCCGCTCGCGCGGTACGCCGCGCGTTGTGAACCGGCTCCTGAAGCGCGTGCGCGACTACGCCCAGGTGCGCGGCTCGGGCGTGATCGATCTTGCCACGGCGCGCGCCGGGCTTTCGATGCTCTCCATAGACGAGCTCGGGCTCGACGCGGTGGACAGGCGCATGCTCTCGGTCATGATCGAGAAGTTCGGCGGGCGTCCCGTCGGCCTCGAC
>MWBW01000037.1 GCA_002069725.1 Firmicutes bacterium ADurb.Bin248
CCGCCGTTGTTGGCGAGGCGGGTTGCGTCGGCGTTGACCCACTCCTTAAAGCCGTTGTCGAACGCGGCGTTCGCGCCTTCGGGATAGAAGGTGGTGACGGTAACGTCGACATCCTTGCCCTTGGCGGCCTGCAGGATCACGTTGGCGTCCCACGTGTCGCCCGCGAGGATGGGCATGCCAAGCCCCTGCGAATGGGCCTGGTCGATGATGAGCTGCGCGGCCTCGGTCGAGACGGGCGAGAAGAACACCTCGCAGCCCTCGTTCTTGGCGTTGTTGATGTAGGAGGTGAAGTCGGAGTTGCCCTCGGGGAAGGTATCCTGCACGCAGGTGCCGCCCAGAGCCTCAAACGCCTCGACGAAGTAATTCACCAGGCCGCCCGAGTAATCGTCGCCAAGCTTGGAGAGGCAGTACGCCTTCTTGACGCCCAGCTCGTTGAAAGCGTAGTTTGCGAGCACCGTGCCCTGGAACGGATCGAGGAAGCAGACGCGGAAATAGTGCTTGTTGCCCTCGGTGACCTGCGGGTTCGTGCAGGTGATGCCGACGACCGGGATGCCCGCGGCCTCGAACGTGGGGGACGCCGCGATGGACACGCCCGAGCCGTAGGAGCCGAGCACCACGGAAACGCCCGCCGAAACCAGCGTGGACGCGGCGGAGGCCGCCTTGTCGTTGGAGCTTTCGTTGTCGACCTTGACGAGCTGCACGTCGTAGGTGGTGCCGTTGATTTCCACGGTGGGGCTGATGTGGTTGGCATACTCGACGCCGAGGGTTTCCTGCTTGCCGCCCGCGCCGTTGTCGCCCGAAGCGGGCTCGAACACGCCGACCTTTACGACCGGGTTGCCGGAGCCGGGCTTATCCGTCGCGTCGTCGCCTGTGCCGCAGGCGCAAAGGGACAGCGCGAGCACAAGCGCCAGAAGGATGGCCATGAGCTTTTTCATGAAGTTTTCCTCCCTAAAAAATGATCGGACGCGCAAGTGTACACGAAATGCGCACACCCGCATTCCTGTGTCTATGCATGATTATAATCCGTATCCCTCCCGATTGCAAGGCGGATGTTCACAAAAAGTCCGTAATCTCAATGGCTCGGCGGGGTGAAAGCGGCATGTATGTCCATTGCAGAGAAAGCTTATATTTATGTTTTTGTATGTTTTTGTCATGATATGGCGGAATCGGACGGGAACGCCGGGAACGCCTCCCGGACGGGCGCTGCGACAATCCGGTTGACAGGCCGCGGCGATGGTACTATGCTGGAAAAAACCGGGCCGTACGGACGGCGCCGGGAAACGGAGGGCGCGGCGCATGGGCGAATTGAGCGGATTGCCGAACATCGGGGCGGCGCTGGAGGCGCAGCTTGCGCAGGCGGGCATAACGGACGCGGACGGGCTCAGAGCCGAAGGCTCCCGCGGTGCGTGGCTTCGCATACGCGCGCGCGACCCGTCGGCCTGCTACATGCGGCTGTGCGCGCTCGAGGGCGCGCTCAGGGGGGTGCGCTGGCATCGCCTCGACGAGGGAACGAAGCGCGCGCTCAAGGATTTCTATCTGGCGCACAAGGGAAAATAAGCGAAATCAAACCGGGAGGCAGATTATGGCGCAACTGCTCTTTGAGGACCGCGCGGGCTTTCGCGCGTGGCTTACGGAAAACGCCCGGAGCGACGAGGGCGTGTGGCTCATATTCGGCAAGCCCGGCGGGCCGAAAACGCTGAAAGCGGACGAGGCGCTCGAGGAGGCGCTCTGCTTCGGGTGGATCGACGGCCAGATGCGCAGCGTGGACGGGCATACCTACATCAAGTATTTCAAACAAAGGAGCAGGGCGAGTAACTGGTCCGCAAAAAACCGCGCGCTCGTCGAAGCGCTCGAGGCGAAGGGGCTGATGACCGACCCGGGCCGCGATAAGATCGCGCTCGCCAAACAAAGCGGGCGCTGGGACGCGCCCGGGCCCGAGCCGCTTTCCGACGCGCAGCTCGAGCAGTTCGCGGATCTGCTCAAGCCGCACGGGCGCGCGTATGCCAACTTCGAAAACATGCCGCGCTCGATGCGCCGGGCTTACGCTTCTTCCTATTATTTCGGCGCGAAAACCGAGCAGGGGAAGCGGAAGCGATTCGCGAGCATACTCGAGCGGCTCGAACTTAATCTGAACCCGATGGAGAGCATGAAGAAGAAAACGGGCGGCGGGCCCGGTTCCTCGAATCTCGAATAAATATATAAAAACGATCGGCGGGGGTATCATGCGCGATCTCACATATCTCGAAGAGTATTATAACTCCCACGACGAGGAGGGCAGGCTCCTGTCCAAACACGGGCAGGTCGAATACGTCACGACCATGAAGTACATCCGCGAAGCGCTGCGTCCGGGCGGGAGGATACTCGAAATCGGCGCGGGAACGGGACGGTATTCGCTCGCGCTCGCGCGCGAGGGCTGCCGGGTCGACGCCGTGGAACTGATACGCCACAACCTCGATATCCTGCTCGGCAACGTCCGGCCGGGCGACGAGATCGAAGCCGTACTCGGGGATGCGCTCGATCTTTCCATGTATGCGGACGAAACCTTCGACGTCACGCTGCTGCTCGGGCCGATGTACCATCTGTATACCGAGGCGGATAAGATCCAAGCGCTGGGCGAGGCGGTGCGCGTGACCAAAAAGGGCGGCCGCGTGCTGGTTTCCTATTGCTTGAACGAGGGCACGGTCATCATGCATTGCTTCCAGCGGGGCAACCTGCGCCGCTGCCTCGAGCTGGATATGCTCACGGAGGACTACCACTGCAAGTCGGACGCGAAGGAAGTGTTCGAGCTGGTCCGGACGGAGGACATCGACAGGCTGAACCGGAACTTCCCCGTCGCGCGGGAAAAGCTCGTCGCGACGGACGGCGCGACGAACTACATGCGCGGCTGCGTCGACGCGATGGACGAGGAAACGTTCCGGCTCTATCTCGATTACCACTTCTCCACATGCGAAAGGCAGGATCTGATCGGCGCGAGCCACCACGCGCTGGACATACTGCGCAAGCTGTGATCCGCGCGGGAGCGCCGCCGGCTCAACCAAAAGGCAAGTTCTGTTGAAGGAGCCGCGCTTCCGTTGGCGGCTCCTTTCGTTGTATATTGGGTTTACCGGCCGGAATTACGCATTGGAGGAAAAATCATGAACGACGAGCTTGGCAGAAAGATCAGGGCGCTGCGCGTGGAGCGGGGCATGACGCAGGAAACGTTCGCCGAGGCGCTCGGCGTCACGCCGCAGGCGGTTTCCAAATGGGAGAACGGCGTGAGCGCGCCCGACATCTCGATGCTGCCCGCGATCTCCGTAAGCTTCGGGGTGACCATCGACGAGCTGTTCTCCCTGAGCGACGGCGAAAGCCTCGAGCGGATCGACAACATGCTCTGCGGCGCGCGCGACCTGACCGAAAGCGCGTTCGCGTCCACGGAAACGCTGCTCCGGGGCATCGCCGCCCGCAAGCCCGGCTGCGGGGACGCGTATCTGCGCCTCGCGGAGCTTTACGAGCACCGCATCCGCACGCTCACGCGGCAGGCCGTGGAACACCTCAAACAGGCCATACGCATACAGCCGGAAAAGAAGGCCTGCCACAGCTGCATGACCAATCTGCTCCACGGCTACGGCGGGGATTGGACCTGCACCAACACGCTCGAGATGGTGCGCTACTACCGCGAACTGATGAAGCGCGTGCCGGACTGGCAGGAGGGCTGGTATTGGCTGCTCGACCAGCTCATCGGCAACGGCCTGCTCGACGAGGCGCGCGAGGTGATCGAGGCGACGGAAAAGGTCCGGCATCACGAGCTCGCCAAGTCGAGGCTCGGCGACATCGCCTACGCCGCGGGCAACGGCGGGGAGGCGCTGCGCCTCTGGCAGGAATGCATCGACGACGCGCCTCAGGCGTGGCGTCCGCACGCGTTCCGCGCGGACCGGATGGTGCGCATGGGCCGCTACGACGAGGCCATCCGCGACTACGAGGCGTGGCTCGAAAAGCAGCCCGCGCCCGCGTTCAACGACCCTTACATCTGCATGGCATTTTTATATGAAGAAAAGGGCGACGCCGCCAAGGCCATAGAGATGCGCGAAAAGCAGCTCCGCGTCCTTCGCGAGGATTTCGGCTTCGAGAGCGGCGAGGTGATCGACGAGGTCGAGCGCGAGATCGCGCGGCTCAGGGCGATATAACGGATAAAAGCGCAAGCGCGGGCGGTTCAGTTCCCCGCGCTTTATTTAATTTCCTCCCATTCGCCGTTGCGGTTATACCAAAGGCAGACGAAATCGATTTGATCGCTCGGGTCTTTTTCGATGCGAAGCAGGTTGAGCCCCGCGCACCGCGCGACATCCGCGTTCCGGAAACCGGCCCCCCTCGCGCCGTCGTTGCGCAGGGTCAGTATCTCGGCGAGCGCCCCGTCGCGTTCGGACAGCACATGCAGCTCCCCTCCCTGCGCGGCGTCCGCGCCCACGGGCACGAGCAGGAAAATGAAATCCTCCTTATAATCCCCCGTCAGATCGACGGCGGCAAACAAGGTGCGATAGGCGCAGCGCATGCCCGCCTTGATCGATCCGCTCAACGTCGTCCCCTCCGGCCAATCGAGCGTCAGTTCCCATGCGGAAACGCCGGATTGCGCGTCGAAGCGATACGTGATGCGAAGCCTGGCGCTTTGCGTGTAGGAAACCATGCCGTACAGCTCGCTGACCACCAGATCACAGTCGAGATCCCTTTCGCCGATCAGCTCGCCGAGCGTTTGCACCGTATAGCCGCCCCGGCCTTCCTCCGCGATTATCCTTCGCATCCGCTGCTCCTGCGCAGCGGCTCGGCTCTCAACCCCCAGCGCGCGAAACGCCTCGCCCCCGATGGGTTCCACGGCGAAGGCATCCGCCGTCTGCGTGAGGCGGTAACAATCGCCGTAGAGCACATCGTTGCCCCGATAACGGTAGAAGCCCACATAGTATTCCTGCGCGCCGTCCCCGTCGGCGTCGAAGCAATAATAATCCCAGCGGCAGGGCTCGGAGGAGGCGAGCACCGCGCGCGAAAGATACCGCGGCATCGCCTGCTGCGGGTCCGCGCCGTACAATGCGCCCTCGGCCAGCTCGAAGATCACGGCCTCCGTCACGGCGGACGGATCGTCGCCATCGGCGCGCGGCGCGCCGGCGATCCCCGTCGCATAGACGCAAAGCTCCGTTGGCACATGCGTTCCCGGCGCGAGGACTTCCCCGGCCATGCTCTGCGCATACGGCTCGGAGAACACATACGCGCGCGCGGCGGACTCCTGCTGCGGCGTATAATCATCCAGTTGGTATTCCGCTTCCTGCGCGCGCAGCGCGAGCTGGCCCCACGCGTAGCGGGCGAGCTGCTCCCGCTCGGACATGCCGGGGTAGCGCGCGACGGTTTCTTCGTCGTTGAGCGGCACGCGCGCGACGCTCGGCCGCGGGGTCTGCAAGGCCGCTTCCCTTAGAGTGACCGCCGGCGTCACCGTTGCGGCGGGGCTACCCCCGGCGGCTTTCCCCTCCCCTGCGCTCCCGCACGCGGCAAGGGCGAACATCCCCGCGGCGAGAAGCACGGCGACGGCCGTCGCGGCGCGCGCGCGCGGCTTGTTCGCGATGCGGGCGAAGCGCTCCCCCATCTCCCGCCCGCCGAGCGTCATGGCCGTGGCCGCGTTCATCAGGGATGGGGCGCCCTTTCCCGCGCGGATGATCGACAGCAGAGCCATGCCGTAGCCCACGCGCTCCGCCTGCGTAAAGCCCCGCATAACCCTGTCGTCGCAGGCGAGCTCGCAGTCCGCGCGGCAGCAATACGCCGCGAGCCACACGAGAGGATTGAACCAGTGGAGCGCGCAGCAGGCGCTTCGAAGCAGCGCCCACCACGCGTCCCCCGCGCGGAAATGGGAAAGCTCGTGCGCAAGCACAAGGCTGCGAACGCGCTCGCTTTTCAGGCAGGCTTCGTTCACAAGAACGCAGGGCCTCAAGCACCCGAACAGGCATGGCGACGGTATGCCGGGCACGAAATAGACGGGCAGGCGTCCCGCGCTGCCCATGCGCTCGCGCTGATCGCGCACGGCGAAGGCGAAGCGCAGGTTGACAAACAGCGTATAGAGCGCGACCGCCACCGCCCCGGCGAGCCAGATGAAGAACAGGACCGCTGCGATGTCGAACACGGGCGCCGTGCCGGGAGCAAGCCCTGGCCCCTCCGCGCCCTGCGCGGGCGCGCCGGAAGCCTGCGGCGCGGCGGTTATCAGCGCGCCCAGCGCAGCCTGCGGCGAGGGAGCGGCGGATGGAAGGAGCCAGGCGGGATCGGGCGCCGTTTCGCGCCGCGCAAGGTTCATCAATGAAAGCGGGCTTGCGAATCGAAAGGGGATCAGCAGGCGCGCCGCGGGCAGAAGCCACAGCGCGTAGCCGAGCCGCGGCGGCACGCGCCGCCCGAGCGCGAAGCGCACGGCGAGCAGGAACGCCATGAGCAGCCCGGCCTGCACGCTCATGGCGAGCAGGCGTTCCAGGAGTTCATTCATCGCGCCGCCTCCCTTCCCGAAGCAGGCGCTCGAGCGCGTCGAGCTCCGCGTCCGTGAGTTCCTTCGCGCGCGCCGCGGACTGCATCATCAAGAGTACGTTCCCGTTGTACACGCGCGCGAGCACATCCTCGGTTTCCTCGCGGACGGCCTCGCCCCGGTCGAGCAGCGGGACGTAAAGCCGCACGGGCTTCGCGTCCTCGGCGCGGATCGCCCCCTTCGCTTCCATGCGCTTGAGGTAGGAGATCACCGCGTGCTTCGTCCAGCCGTAGGCCGGACACGCAGCGTCGCAGATCTGGCGGAAGGTGCAGGGCGCCTTTTCCCATACGATCTGCATCAGCCGCCATTCCGAATCCGCAAGCGCGATATGATCGTTCATCCGGTCGCTCCTTGTTAAGCATTTGCTTAATAGAAGCGTACCGCCGCGCGCGGCGTTTGTCAAGCGTTTTCGGTAAGCAGATGATTAACGGATTGCGGGCAAAAGATTCCCCCGTGCGGTTTACGCAAAAGCGCGCGCATGGTATACTTTGCAAAAGCTTCGTCCGGCAGGTGGAATATGGAAGATTACAAAGAAAAAGTCCGCGCCGTATATGAAAGCGGGCGCGAGGCGTCCCGCGCCGAGGAGGCCGGGCAGTACGCCCTGGAGTTCCTGTATACGAAGAAGGCGCTGGACCCGCTGATCCGGGAGAATACGGACGTTCTCGAGCTCGGCTGCGGCGGCGGGTACTACGGGCTGCACTACGCGGGGCGGTGCAAATCGTATCTCGGCATAGACCTCTCGCCGGTCAACGTGGCGGCGTTTCGGAAGCAGATCGACGCGCGCGGGCTCGCGAACGTCCGCGCCGAGGCCGGGGACGCGACCGACCTCTCGGGCATACCGGACGGCGCGTTCGGCCTCGTGCTCTGCCTGGGGCCCATGTACCACCTCAACCGGGAGGACAGGCGGATGTGCCTTCGCGAATGCGCGCGCGTGTGCGGGCCGGACGGGGCCGTCGCGCTCTCGTACATCAACAAGGGCGGCGCGATCGCGAAGTTCGGCTTCGCGGCCGGGTGGGATAAGCTCCTGACCCCGAAGATCGACGAGTGCGTGCTCGCGCGCGGCACAGACGACGTGCGGACCGACGTGTTCTTCTACACGATGCCCGAGGAGATCGAGGCCGACGCGCGGGACGCGGGGCTTTGCGTACTCTCGTCCAAAGGGCTCGACTTCCTGCTCTTCGAGCGCGACGTCGAGCGGCTGGACGACGGTCAGCGCGAAGTGCTCTTTCATTATATGGACCTGCTCCACGAAAGCCCTTCGTGCGCGGGGCTCGCCAACCACGCGCTGCTGCTGTGCAAAAAGACGCGGGGCGTTTCATCATGATTCGGAATTGGCGGGAGGGAACGGCCATGCGAAGCGAACGGGAAATGTACGAACTCATACTCGGCACGGCCGATGCCGACGCGCGCGTGCGCGCGGTCGTGCTCAACGGCTCGCGCGCGAACCCGGACGCGCCGAAGGACGAATTCCAGGATTACGACATCGTCTACATCGTCAAGGACATCGGCTCCTTTGCGGACGATCCGGGCTGGATCGACGTTTTCGGCCTGCGCGTCATGCTCCAGAAGCCCGAGGAGATGCGCGAGCCCGCGGGCGACGGGAGCGTCGCCTATCTGATGCTCTTTTCGGACGGCAACCGCATCGACCTGACGCTTTTGCCCGTCGAGCGGTATGAGGAACTGCTCGGCAGCGACAGCGAAAGCATACTGCTGCTCGACAAGGACGGCATCGTGCCCCCGTTTCCGCCCGCGAGCGACCGGGATTATTGGGCGAAGCCGCCGTCGAAGCTCGAATACGACTCCTGCTGCAACGACTTCCTCTGGTGCATGCAGAACGTCGCCAAGGGCATACGCCGCGACGAGCTGCCCTACGCCATGCGGATGCTGCACCTGGTGGTGTACGGCGAGTTGCACTGGATGCTCGACTGGACGATCGGCGCGGAGCATGATTTTGCCGTTTCTCCCGGAAAGCTCGGCAAATACTACAAGCGCTATCTTGGCGCCGGGGATTACGCGCTGTATAAGAGCATATACTCCGATGCGGACTGCGATCATATTTGGGATTCCATGTTCGCGGCGATGGAGCTGTTTCAGAGGTGCGCCCGCCGCGTCGGCGAGCGCATGGGCTACGCGTATGACGAAGAGGACGAGCGGAACATGAGGGCGTATCTCGGGCGGGTAAGATCAGGCGCTTGACGCTTGCATTTCCCCGGAAATGACGTATAATGAACCATAACCGAATATCCGGTAAATGCGGTGAAGAGAAAGAGTACGCGGCCCGCGCTTTTCCAGAGAAATCCCCGCCCGCCGGGGGCGCTGCGAGGGGATGAAGCAAAAGCCGCCGAACATGGTCTCGGAGCAGCGCGCCGAGGGGCGATCGCCTTCAGGCCGCGACGGGTTCGCCCGTAACAGCGATACGGTGTACGGCGGCCATTTCCGCCCGCACCGGATGAGGTCCGCTCCGCGAGGAGCGGGCGAATTGGGGTGGTAACGCGGAAGCCTCGGCCTCCGTCCCTGGCGTTGTTCAGGGACGGTTTTTTGTTGTCCCTGATCCAGGACTCAACCGACAATGAAACGGAGAAAGGGGCTTAATATGGAAAACATACTCATCGGCGGGGCGTGGCCGTACGCGAACGGCTCGCTCCACATCGGCCATATCGCGGCGCTTTTACCGGGCGACGTGATCGCCCGCTACTACCGCGCGAAGGGCGCGAAGGTCACATACGTTTCGGGCAGCGACTGCCACGGCACGCCCGTGACCATACGCGCGCGGCAGGAGGGCCTGACGCCCGCGGAGGTCGGCGAGCGCTTCCACGCGGAGTTCGCCGAGGTGTTCGCCCGGCTCGGCTTCAGCTACGACCTTTATACGAAAACCTCGGACGCGCACCACAAGGCGTTCGTGCGGAACTTCCACAGGCGGCTATACGAAGGCGAATACGTCTATGAAAAGACCGTAAAACAGGCGCGCTGCCCAAGCTGTGAAAAGGCGCTGGCGGACCGCCTCATACTGGGCAAATGCCCGTCGTGCGGGGAAGCGACGCGCGGCGACCAGTGCGACGCATGCGGGGCGATACTCGACGCGGAAACGCTGCCCGAGGCGCGCTGCGCAGAGTGCGGGAGCACGCTCGCCTTCGGGGAAACGAAGCAGCTTTTCATCGCGATCTCGAAGATGGAAAACGAGCTTCGCGCCTACCTCGCCGCCCATCCGCGCTGGCGAAAAAACGCCATAGCCTTCACAAAGCGCTACATCGAGGAGGGGCTTCGCGACCGCGCGCTCACGCGCGACCTCGACTGGGGCGTCGAGGTGCCAAGGCCCGGCTATGAGGACAAACGCGTTTACATCTGGGCGGAAAACGTGCTGGGCTACCTCTCGGCCGCGGCGCGCGTATGCCAAGCGCGGGGCGATTCGTTCGCGGAACTGTTCGGCGACGGCGCGCGGCACTATTACGTGCACGGCAAGGACAATATCCCCTTCCACACGATCATACTTCCCGCATTGCTCATCGGCCACGGCGCGGGATATCGCCTGCCGGACGACATCGTTTCGAGCGAATACCTGACTCTCGAGGGCAGGAAGATTTCCACGAGCGGCAACTGGGCCATTCGGGCCGGGGACATCGCCTCGCGTTACAATCCGGACGCGCTGCGCTACTTTTTCATCGCCAACGGCCCGGAGAAGCGCGACACGGATTTTTCCTTCCGCGAGTTCATAGAGAGGAACAACGGCGAGCTGCTCGGCGCGTACGGCAACCTCGTCAACCGCACGCTCGCGTTCGTTGAAAAGTATTTCGGCTCCGCCGTGCCCGCGGGGACGCCCGACGCGGCGCTTTCGTCAAGGATCACGGAACTGTTCGATTCCGTCGGGGAGAAGATCGAAGCCGGTTCGCTCAAGGACGCGCTCGAGGCGGCGTTCGACCTGGCGCGCTTTTCCAACAAGTATTTCGACGAAAAGCAGCCGTGGAAAACGCGCCTCGGAGACCCCGCGCGCTGCGCGGACGCAATTTATAACTGCGTGCAGCTCATCGCATGCCTCGCGGTGCTGCTGCGCCCGTTTCTGCCCTTCTCGGGCGAAAAGCTCGCCGCGTGGCTCGGCCTCGCGGACGAATGGAGGCCGCAGAGCGTCCCCGCCGGGCATCGTCTGCCCAAGGTTTCCATCCTGTTCGAGCGGCTGGATAAATCCGTCGCCGGCGAGGAGCGCGCGAGGCTTGGGTTCTGACGCGCGTTGCCGTTTCCATTCCCTCCGCCGCGCGGTATAATATCAATCCCGAAATTCACAGGCAGCGCCGAGGCTTCTTGCGCAAAACGAAGGTATAAACGGGATTTCAGCCCATGCGCACGCGCGCAAACCTGTTCTTTCCGCGCTGCAGCACGATCTCCCGCTTTCCGGATACGACGGCGAACGCGTCGAGCGCGGTTTCACCGTCTATTTTTATCCCGCCGCCCTCAATAAGCCTTCGCGCCTCGCCGTTGCTCGCGGCGAATCCCGCCGCGCGCACGAGCGCGACGAGCGTCGCGTCCGTTCCGGGGTAGGCGATCTCATCCATGCTCTCGGGAAGCGCGCCCGAGGCGACGCCGCGGTACCTGCGCTCCGCCGCCGCGGCCGCCTCCGCCCCGTGATAAAGCTTTATGATTTCGCGCGCGTAGGCGAAATGCGCCGCGCGGACGTCGCGCGCGATCAGGCCCTCATAATCCGCCGGCGCGAGGTCGGTCGTGAGGCGGAAGCAATCCCCGAGCATATCGTCCGAAACGCGCATGCACTTCTCGAACATCGTTTCCGGCGCTTCGTCCACGCCGATATAATTGCCGAGCGACTTGCTCATCTTCTCCTTGCCGTCGAGCCCGGGAAGCAGCGGGAAGGTGACGACCTCCTGCGGCGTCTGCCCATAATCCTTCTGCAGCGCGCGCCCGACGAGCAGGTTGAATGTCTGGTCCGTGCCGCCGACCTCGACGTCCGCTTCGAGCGCGACGGAATCGTACCCCTGCATGAGCGGATAAAACAGCTCGTGCAGGCCTATGGGCCGGTTCCCGGCGAGCCGTTTCGCGAAATCGTCCCGCTCGAGCACGCGCGCGAGCGTGTATTTCGAGGCGAGGCCGAGCACATCCGCGAAGCGCAGTTCGCCGAGCCATTCGGAATTATAGGCGACGACGGATTTCCCAGGATCGAGTATCTTGGCGACCTGTTCGAAATAGCTGCGGCCGTTCTCGCGCGTCTGCTCGAAAGTGAGCTGCGCGCGCGTTTTGCTCTTGCCCGTCGGGTCCCCGATCATGCCCGTAAAATCCCCGATGACGAATATGATCTCGTGGCCGAGCTGCTGAAACAGCCTGAGCTTCCTGAGCACCACGGAATGTCCGAGGTGCAGATCCGGGCGGCTCGGGTCCGCGCCGAACTTGACGCGAAGCTTCCTGCCGGAGAGCAGCTTTTGCCGAAGCCCTTCCTCGGAGCAGATCGTCACCGCGTCCCGTTTGACGATGTCGAAAAGTTCCCGCGCGTCCATATGAATCCTCCTCAAGATAAAAATAAGGCCGGAGCATAAAAGCTTCGGCCGATCGTTGCGCTTCGTGAACCGGGGTTAACGCGGCGCGCGTGGCCAAAGCCTATTCGAATCAGAATAGGCACAGGTCGCGCAATAGGCGTTGGTCGCGAAAATGACTTTCATAGCCTGTCGTTCCCCCACGGGTTTTCGATATTATAACACATTGCGCGCCAAACGCAAGCGCCGTTCCATTCTCTCCCACAATATGGTATGATAAACTAAATATTTCAGCCGGAAAATTGACCGTCAAAGCGCGCGAACTCTGGTCGGTGAGGATAGGCATGGACGGACTGATCGGCAGATGCGGCTTCTACTGCGGGAGCTGCCCCACCTACATTAAGGGCGAATGCGCGGGCTGCCGCGCGGCCCATGAAAAAGGGAACTGCTTCACCTTCGACTGCGTGCAGGAGCGCGGCCTCGCCTATTGCGGGCAGTGCGCGGATTTTCCCTGCGACGAGCTGTTCGCGCGGGAAAAGGCAACTGTGCTGGATAAAAACTGGCTGGCGTGGAAGCGAAGGGAGCGGAAGGAGCCAAAATAGATGGAGCATGGCGCAAGCACAATGAAATACGAGATCCCGGTCGAACCCTCTCCCGAGCGCGGGCGGTATGACGCAACCCTGCGCGCGACGTATAAGAACGCGCGCTATCTCAAGGAGTTCGCCTGCAGGACGGCGCCCGCGGCGGAGTTCATCCGGCTCTGCGAACAGGAAAGCGGGCGCAAGCTCAAGCATCTGTTTGAGCGCTGGCTTCGGGAAAACGCGTATCCCGAGGCGGCGGGGGGATTATGATCAGCATGCGGGGATCATCATGAAGCTCGCCCTCGTCGGCGACATCCACAGCAACCATGTCGCGCTTCGGGCAACGCTCGCGCAGGTTGCGCGCGAGGGGGTCAACGGCGTCGTCTTTCTCGGCGATTACGTCAGCGACTTCCCCTCGCCGCAAAAGACGCTCGCTCTGCTGCGGGAATGCAAGACACAATACCAAACGTGGTTCCTGCGCGGCAACCGCGAGGAGTACATGATCGGCCGTCATCGCGGTGAAGGCGGCCGCTGGACGTATTGCTCCCAGTACGGTTCCCTGCTGTATACATATGAAAACCTGACGGATGCGGACATCCGTTTCTTCGAAGCCATGCCCATCGCGGCGACCATCCGGCCCGAGGGCTGCGCTCCGTTCGCCGTCTGCCACGCCTCGCCCGAGGACGCGCGCGAATACATCGCGGACGACGAAGCGCGCATGAGGGAATGCCTCGACGCGATTTGCGCCGACCTTCTGTTTTGCGGGCATACGCACGCGCAGAAAGCGTGCGCGCTCGGGAACAGAGCCGTGTACTTCATCGGCAGCGCGGGGCTTTCGGAGGGCGCGCCCGGCATGGCGCAGTTCGCGCTCATGGAATCCGAAGGCGGCGGATGGCGGGTCGAGCTTACGGGCGTTCCCTACGATGCGGACGAGGCGCTCGCCGAGTTCGATTCGAGCGGCCTCGGGCAAAAGGCCGGTATGTGGGCGAGGGCGGTCGAAAGCACCGTCCGAACCGGGCGGAACGCCTGCCGCACGCTGATTCATACGGTGACCCGCCTCGCGCGGCAGGACGGCAAAACCGCCCCGTTTGCGATTCCTGAGGAATACTGGATCGCGGCGGCGGCGGAACTGGGGATCTGAGCCATCCCTATGAACGCGCCGATCCCCGTGTGAACGGCGCCCATCCGGGCAAGCTAAGGCAGTCGGCTCCGGCCGGAAAGAGGAGTTTATGCGCCTGATCGACGAAAAGGTCATACTGCGGGATATGATCGCCTCCGACGTGGAGGACCGCGTGCGCTGGGAAACAATCGAAACCGAGTGGCTCGGCTGGGACGCGCCGTGGGAGAACGACCCGGCGAACGTCTACTACGTGCCGTTCGACGAGGCGGCGCTGCGAAGAAGCTGCGCGGGGAAGCTCTCCCGCGCGCGGGAGGACGACGAGCCGCGCGCGAGCTTCGAGATCTGCGTCAACGACGCCGCGCAAACGCACATCGGCTGGTGCAACAGCTACCGCATCGACGAGCAATGCTTCTATTCGCCCGCGGGGGACCGCCTTGCCATAGGCATAGACATACCGCCCGCGCAGGCGCGGCACAAGGGCTACGCGACCGCCGCGTGGAGGCTTTTCATCGGGTATCTCATCGAGAACGGCGCGAGCGAAGTGTACACGCAGACCTGGTCGGGAAACATCCGCGTACTCGGCCTGATCGAAAAGCTCGGCTTCGTCGAAATCGACCGCAAGCAGGGCATCCGCCATGTGCGCGGCGCCCGGTACGACGCGCTGACGTTCCGGCTCACGAAAGCCGCCTTCGAGAAGCTCAATCAAGAATAACGGAGGAACCATGCTGCCCGACTACGCGAACTGCCCCGTCAACCTCGCCTGTTCCATATTGAAGGAGTTCGGCGCGCCGCACGCGCACCCGACGCTCGGGGCGCTGGACCGGCTGCTCGCCAAGCGGCGCTACAAGAACGTCATCGTCATGCTGTTCGACGGCATGGGCATGGACGCGCTGGAAAACCACCTCGCGCCGGACGGGTTCTTCCGGCGAAACCTCGTTTGCGGGATGACCTCGGTTTTTCCGTCCACGACCGTCGCCGCGACGACCTCCGTCACGAGCGGCCTCACGCCCGCGGAGCACGGCTGGCTCGGCTGGACGCTGTACTTCAGCGAGCTCGACAAGCTCGTCAACGTCTTCCCCAACACCGATAAGCTTACGGGCAAGCAGGCGGCGGACTACCGCGTCGGGAACCGGTATCTGCCCTACAAAAGCATATTCGAGCGGATCGACGAGGCGGGCGCCGGCCGCGGATATACCGTCGCGCCCTTCGGCGAGGACCCCGCGCGGGACGAGGACGCGTTCTTCGATAAGGTTTCGCGGCTCTGCGCGGGCGAGGGGCGAAGGTATATCTACGCCTATTGGCCCGAGCCGGACAGCCTCATGCACGAGTGCGGCTCCAGGGCCCCTGCCGTAACCGATTGCATGGCGATGCTTGAAAAGCGGGCCGAGGCGCTCGCGGAGAACCTTAACGACACGCTGCTCGTCGTGAGCGCGGACCACGGCCACCTCGACACGGACTATTATCTCGTCACCGACTATCCCGAGATCGCGGATATGCTCGAGCGGCCGATCTCGATCGAGTCGCGCGCGGCGGCGTTCTACGTCAGGGATGAATACAAAAAGGCCTTCCCCGCCGCCTTTCTGGCGGCGTTCGGAAAGGAGTTCGCGCTGTTTTCTCGCGAGCAGGTCAGGCGCATGAAGCTTTTCGGCGACGGGGAGCCGCACCCGAGGTTCGACGAGCTCGCGGGCGACTTCATCGCCGCCGCGACGAATGATATGAGCCTCAACCATTCGAGCTACTCACGCAGGTTCGCGTCCACGCACGCGGGGCTGGACGAACGGGAGATGCGCATCCCGCTCATCGCCCTTGGGCGGCCCTGAGCGAGCGGCGATATGATGAACGAAGACACGGGGGTAAGGTATGGCAGGCAAGGAGAAACGCTTTTTCAGAATTTTTGGGGAGAGCCGTTTTTACGGCAGCAGCGAAATCTGGGTCGACACGAAGACGGGCGTCAACTATTTCTTCCACCAGGCGGGATACGCCGGCGGGCTGAGCGTGCTGCTCGACGAAACCGGCAAGCCCGTGATCACGCCCAAATTCGAGCTCGAGAACCTCGTCTACAACAGCAGGTAGGCGCGTCCGCTCCCCGGAAAACGGATGTCGAAGCCCCGCCGCGGGCTCCGGCGTTTCTTTGCGCGCCGCATCCGGGCGCGGGGAAATCCCGGGGATTGTATTATTTCTTTTTTTTCGGAAAGCATAAAACCCGTTTTTTTTCGCCGCCGCGCGGCGGTTCCGCCCGTCCGGCGGCCTGTTTATTATAACGCCGCCCATGCGCCGGCGCAAGCGCCGCTCCTGCAATTCGATGCAAATATATACATTAACTCACTTTGATATTCACGTCATTTGTACAGGGGAATAAACCAAAACACCTATATTTTTACACCGCGCGCACGATGTATAAATCCTTGACATATGACGGGACGCGCAGTATGATTTAGAAAACTGTCAATAGGGTTTCCGATATAGACTCGGCAAAATACCAGGCCGGAGCGCGAGAATCCGCGCTCCCAACATGGAGGAGAGAACGACTCATATGTGGAAGTACATATTGAAGCGGCTCGGTCTCGCCGTGGTGACGGTGTTCATCATCATTACGCTCACCTTCTTCTCGATGAACGCGATTCCCGGCGGACCGTTTGAAAAAGAAAAGGCGCCGGACCCGGCCGTCCGGGCCGTGCTCGAGGAGCGGTTCCATCTGAACAAGCCCGTCGGCGTGCAGTTCCTGTACTACATCGCCGATCTATTCCAGGGCGACTTCGGCATTTCGCTCAAAACCGGGCGGGACATCATGCAGACCCTCACCGAATCCTTCGCCGTGTCCGCCAGGCTCGGCGGCGTCGCCGCGCTCTCGGCGCTCGTCGTGGGTCTGGTGCTCGGCTCCATCGCGGCTCTGAGGAGAAACGGCGTGTTCGACCGCGTCATCATCTTCTTCACGACGCTGTTCGTGTCCGTACCGAGCTTCGTGCTCGCGACGATACTGCTGCTGACGTTCTGCCTCAAGCTCAACTGGTTCCAGGTCTGGTCGGCGACGGGACAGCAGAACTACTTCCTGCCCATACTGGCGCTCGCGCTCTACCCGATGAGCTACATCACGCGCCTGACGAAATCCTCTATGCTCGACGTGCTCGGGCAGGACTATATCCGCACCGCCCGCTCCAAGGGCGTGGCCGAGAGCAAGGTCATCTACAAACACGCGCTCCGAAACGCGCTCATCCCCGTCATCACCTACATGGGGCCTATGGTCGCGTACATACTCACGGGCAGCCTCGTGGTGGAGACGGTTTTCACCATAGGCGGCCTCGGCTCCAAATTCGTCACGGGCATCACGAATCGCGATTATCCCATGATCATGGCGACGACGATCTTCCTGGCCGTGCTCATGGTCATCGCCACGCTCATCAGCGATCTGATCTACAAGCTCGTGGATCCGAAGATCAGCTTTGATTAATGGAGGCGTCAGCATGAACGAGATAGATCAGATCCCCAAGAAGCATCTTTTGAGCCTCCAGCTCGACGTATCCAAGTTCGAGCCGGCGAGCGCCGAGGAGAAGGAGCAGCACAGCCAGATGCGCGAGCCGTCCACCTTCTTTAAGGACGGCATGAAGAAGCTCTTCAAAAACCCGCTCGCCGTGGGCAGCCTCATCGTGCTGCTGCTCATGGTCATCACCATCGTGTTCGCCCCGATGATCGTGCCCTACGGCTACGAGGAAATGATCACCGTCGGCGGCGTGCGCGACAAGACCGCGAAGAACATGCCGCCCATGCAGTTCTCCGAGCTCGAGCAGCAGGCCATCGCCAACGGGGAGGAAATCTTCCCGCACATATTCGGCACGGACGCCCTCTGCCGGGATTACTTCATCCGCGTCGTGTACGGCGCGCGCGTGTCGCTGAGCGTCGGCCTGTTCGCGAGCCTGATCGTGCTCATGATCGGCCTCGTGTACGGCTCGGTTTCGGGCTACGTCGGCGGCAGGACGGATCTCGTCATGATGCGCATCGTCGACATCATTTACTCGCTGCCCGACCTTTTGATGGTGATCCTGCTTTCGGTCGTGCTCGACCCGCTCCTGAAGGACGCCATCGCCCACACCTCGCTCGAGAAGATCGGCACGAACATGATCAGCCTGTTCATCGTGTTCGGCCTGCTGTACTGGGTGAGCATGGCGCGGCTCGTGCGCGGGCAGATCCTTTCCATAAAGAAAAACGAGTACGTGCTCGCCGCCCGCGCGCTGGGCGCGAAGCCCGTGCGCATCGTGAAGAAGCACGTACTGCCAAACTGCATCAGCGTGATCTTCATTTCGACCGCGCTGCAGATTCCCAACGCGATCTTCACGGAAAGCTTTTTGAGCTTCATCGGCCTGGGCGTGCAGGCGCCCATGCCGAGCCTCGGCTCGCTCGCCAACGCCGCACGCCAGGGCCTGGAGAGCTATCCTTACAAGCTGGTGTTCCCGGCGGTCGCGATCTGCCTGATCGTGCTCGCGTTCAATCTACTGGGCGACGGTCTTCGCGACGCGTTCGATCCCAAACTGAGGAAGTGAGCCCTATGAGCGATACGTTATTGCAGGTAAAGGATCTCCAGACCGCGTTCTTCACGGACGCGGGCGTGGTGCGCGCCGTCAACGGCATCTCCTTCGGCCTTGAAAAGGGAAAGGTGCTCGGCATCGTCGGCGAGTCCGGCTCGGGCAAGTCCGTGACGGCGTACTCGATACTGCGCATACTCGTCGACCCCGGCAAAGTGGTCGGAGGCGAGGTGTTCTTCAAGAATGAGGACGTGCTCAAATACTCCAAGCGCAAGATCCGTTCTCTTCGCGGGCGCAAGATCAGCATCATATTCCAGGACCCGATGACGAGCCTCAACCCGGTCTACACGATCGGCAACCAGCTTATGGAAACCATCATGCTGCACACCGACCGAAACCGCAGCGAGGCGCGCGCGCGGGCCATCGAGATGCTCACGCTCGTGGGCGTCAACGACCCCGAGAAGCGCGTGAAGCAATATCCGCACGAGCTCTCCGGCGGCATGCGCCAGAGGGCCATGATCGCCATGGCGCTCGCCTGCGAGCCGGACATCCTCATCGCGGACGAGCCGACCACCGCGCTCGACGTGACCATACAGGCGCAGATACTCGAGCTCATGCAGGATCTCCAAAAGAAGATGGGCATGGCGATCATCATCATCACGCACGATCTGGGCGTCATCGCCGACATGTGCGACGAGATCATCGTCATGTACGCCGGGCGCGTGTGCGAGCGCGGCACGGCGGATGAAATCTTCTACAATCCCAAGCATGAATACACCAAGGGCCTGATGCGTTCCATCCCCAAGCTCGGCCAGGGGCATATCCGGCTGCAGCCCATCGGCGGCTCGCCGGTGGACCTGTTGAACATGCCCAAGGGCTGCGCCTTCGCCTCGCGGTGCGACCGCGCGATGAAGATCTGCCTTTCCGAGCAGCCGGAGGAAATCTCCGTCAACGAAAACCATTGCGCGGCGTGCTGGATGAACGTCAAACAGGTCTACGACGAGGCCGCGAAAGGCGGTGGCGCGAAATGAGCAAGACCATTCTCGAGGTCAAAAACCTTAAGCAGTATTTCCCCATCAAGACGGGGCTGTTCGAAACCACGCCCCTCAAGGCCGTGGACGACGTTTCCTTCACCATAGGGGAGGGCGAAACGCTCGGCCTCGTGGGCGAGTCCGGCTGCGGCAAGACCACCGTGGGCCGCTCGATCATCCACCTTTATAAGCCCACCGGCGGCCAGATCTTCTACGACGGGGAGGAGATCACCTCCGCCAACATCGAGCACCACCGCAAGGACATGCAGATGGTGTTCCAGGACCCCTACTCCTCGCTCAACCCGCGCATGACGGTCGGCGACATCATCGGCGAACCGCTCGACATACACAAGCTCTACTCCGGCAAGGCCGAGCGCAAGGAAAAGATCGAGTATCTGCTCGACCTCGTGGGCCTCTCGAGCGAGCACGCCACGCGCTACGCGCACGAGTTTTCCGGCGGGCAGAGGCAGCGCATCGGCATCGCGCGCGCGCTCGCGGTCGACCCGAAGTTCATCGTCTGCGACGAGCCTGTGAGCGCGCTGGACGTTTCCATACAGGCGCAGATCATCAACACCTTCGAGGATCTGCAAAACAAGCTCGGCATCGCGTACCTGTTCATCGCGCACGACCTTCTCATCGTGCAGCACATGAGCCGCCGCATCGCGGTGATGTATCTGGGCAAGCTCGTCGAGCTCGCCGGGGCGGATGAGCTCTGCGAGCATCCCATACATCCGTATTCGGTGTCGCTGATGTCCGCCGTGCCCGTGCCCGATCCGAAAAGCGCGCGCGCGCGCCACCGCATCGTGCTCGAGGGCGACGTGCCGAGCCCTCTGAAGATGCCCAGCGGCTGCGCCTTCCGCACGCGCTGCCGCTTCGCGAGCGAAAAATGCGTCGAGGCCATGCCGCCTCTTACGGACCGCGGCGGCGGCCATTTCGTCGCCTGCTGGAACAAGTAGCCGCGCGCCTGTGAATGTGTTTATGTTTACAATCGATGCAAATCATGGTATTCTTGTGTTTGCATGGTTCGCAGCGATTGCGATAAAGGAAAACATATAAGGAGGAAGGTAGAATGAACCTGAAAAAGATTATTGCGCTCCTCGTTGCCGTTACGATGGTGCTTGCCTTGTCCAGCGCCTGCGGCGACAAGGATTCCGGCGGCAAGGTCAGTTGGGCCCCGGATTGGACCGAGTATGACAGCCTGATCGCGCAGATCAAAACCACGACCGACTTTGCGCAGCGCGTCACGCTGATGCATCAGGCCGAGGACATACTCATGGAGACCGGCGCCATCATGCCCATCTATCATTACAATGACAGCTACATGATGAAGCCGACCCTGGAGGGGATGTTCTCGAACGCGTTCGGCACGAAGTTCTTCCTGTATTGCACCAACGGAACTTCCGATACGCTCCGCCTCCAGCTCGCCTCCGAGCCCGACCGTCTTGATCCCGCCCTCAACAGCTCGGTCGACGGCGCGTGCCTCGCGGCCGCGAGCTTCGGCGGTCTGTACACCTACGACTCCACGGGCAATCCCGCGCCCAACTTCGCTTCCGGCTACACCGTCTCCGAGGACGGCCTGACCTACACCTTCACGCTCAAGGACGGCCTCAAGTGGAGCGACGGCAGCCCCCTCACCGCGGCCGATTTCGAGTATTCCTGGAAGCGCGCCGCCAACCCCCAGACCGGCGCGGACTACGCCTACATGCTCTCCGGCATCGCGGGCTACGACCAGATCGGCACCTATGAAGACATCACCAACGAGGACGGCACCCCCGGGAAGAAGCTCGTCAGCGTTGATCCCGACAAGCTCCAGGTCAAGGCCGAGGGCAACACCCTCACCGTCACGCTCGTAGCGCCCTGCGCCTACATGCTCGACCTCATGGCGTTCCCGACCTTCTACGCCGTCAAGCAGTCCCAGGTTGAGGCTGCCGAGGGCTTCAAGGATGCCGACGGCAACATCGTCGACGCGGGCGCGTGGGCTCTCGAGGCCGGCTTCGTGTCGAGCGGCCCCTTCATGCTCCAGAGCTGGACGCACAACGAGAGCATGGTCTATGTGAAGAACCCCAACTTCTGGGATGCCGCCAACGTGAAGCTCGAGAAGCTTGAGTTCATGCTTTCCGCCGACGACGTGGCCATTTACGCCGCTTATCGCGCGGGCGACCTCGACTTCATCGACACCGTGCCCAACGACGAGATCCAGACGCTGCTGAGCACGCAGGACCCCGAGTTCTACACGGTTTCCGAGCTCGGCACCTATTATGTCTGCTTCAACGTCAAGTCCCCGCTGTTCAAGGGCAAGACCCCCGAGCAGGCCTCCGCGATGCGGCGCGCGTTCGGCGCGCTGGTCAACCGCGAGTATATCGTTGAGACCGTCGGCCAGACCGGCCAGCTTCCCGCCACGAGCTTCATCCCCGTGGGCATGCTCGACGGCAACGGCGGCGTCTTCCATGAGTCCAACGACGCTTACGGCAAGTCCACGCCCGACGTCGAGGCCGCCATCGCGCTGCTCGAGTCCGCGGGCTACGAGTTCGAGGACGGCAAGCTCTCCTCCAAGACCCCGATCAACTTCGAGTACCTGATCAACGAGTCCACGGCCCATGTCGCCGTCGCCGAGTGCATCCAGCAGGACCTCGCGGCCATCGGCATCAACATGACCATCAAGACGGTGGACTGGGACACCCTGCTCGCCGAGCGCAAGGCCGGCAACTTCGACGTGAGCCGCAACGGCTGGATCGCCGACTTCAACGACCCGATCAACATGCTCGAAATGTGGATCACCGAGAGCGGCAACAACGACGCCCAGTTCGGCAAGTAATCTCCATTTCGATCGGCGAAAACCAAACCGGGGGGCGGCCGCTTGGCCGCCCCTCTTGACTTGCGCGAATTGCTTCCGCATGCCCGGTTCGCGGGCGGCCCGCGCCGCGAAGGACCGGCTTACGAAAGCCCGGGCGGGGATCGTTCGCTTCTCCATGAAAAATTCATAAATAACCCGTCGAATTCATTGCGAATGTGTGAGATAATATTTTGCGTTGAAGTTTGCGGAGGATCGTCTGTTCATGCATGCATTCATAAAAAACCCGGCGTTTCGCGCGGGCCTCGCCGCCCTCGCCTGCTGCTTCGCGCTCTCGGGCTGCACCATGCCCGCGGGCGCGGGGGATTCCACGGCTTCTCCCGCCCCGACCGCCGCGGCGACGGCCGCGCTTGCGCCCTCCCCTTCGCCGTCCCCGTCCCCCGCTTCTGACGCGGACATCGCCCTCAGGGCCCGCGCCGTCTTTAACGGGCATTTCAAGCTCAACTACGACAAATACGACACCGGGCAGGAGATCGCGACGTTCGCGGAGCTCATGGAGCTTCGCCACCTCTTCACCGGCATGGCGGACGACTACGAGGCGGCCGTCTCCGCCGCCGCAAACGCCGCGCTCGCGGCGGCGCGGGAATTTGACCCGGATGCGGCGCTCGGGCTGACCTGCCCCGAGGCGGACTGGCGCTTCATGGTCGCGCTCTGCTGCGACTGCGCCGAAACCGCCGACGCGAAACTCCTTCGCCTGAGCGGCGTGGACGTGGCCTACGAAAACGGCGCGCTTGCCGTAAACGTGGCGCTGCCCCGCTTCGAGGCGTTCTTCGAAAACGAGGCGCCCGACGTCCAATACAACGCGCTGACGATCTATTGCTACCTGAACACCGTCTATAACGAGGACGGGAGCGAAACCAACTCCGACGGCGCCTACGCTTTCCCTGAGGGCTACGCCGAAACCCTCGCGGAGCCTTTGCCCAAGCGCCATATCAAAGAGGGATGGTACGACGAGCGCTCCGACGCCACGCGCCACCACATGGGCACGGACATCACCGCGCCCGAGGGCAGGATCATACACGCCTGCGGCGCGGGTACCGTGCTCTACATAGGCTGGACGGATATCGCGGGCAACTACGTGATGATACTCGACGATTACGGCTTCCGCTTCACCTACTGCCACATGGTGGAGCGCACCAAATGGGTGGAGGTCGGCGACCGGGTCGAAGCCGGGCAGGTCATAGGCAACGTCGGCGACACGGGCAACAGCGACGCGCCGCACCTGCACCTCTCGATCATCACGCCGGAGCACCGCTACGTCGATCCCTATCCGCTCGTGGCCGAAATACGCGAACTCGCGCGCGGTTGAAACCCGCGAAATCTGCGCTCCGCGCGGACTCCCCGCACGCTGCGCTGTCATCAAAAAAGCCCTGATCAGGGGCTTTTTTTAGCGCCGCAAAAAACGCGCGTTTATAAAGGAAGAACCGGACATATCCCGCGCAAAGCCGGCGCGGAAAATATATCCCTTCTAAACACGATGTTTAACAATACTATATTGACAAGAAGCGTCAAAAATGGTTTAATAGCATCCGGCGGTTTAGACATTCTAAACAAAAGGTTTACGACTGTGCTTCCGCCGAAGGGAGGGCAAACGCGTGCGAATCGGCGAAAAGATCAGGCGAAGACGCATCCGCCTCGGCCTTACGCAGGAGGAGCTGGCGGCGCGCACGGAACTGAGCAAGGGTTTCATCTCGCAGCTCGAGCGGGATTTGACCTCCCCCTCGATCGCCACGCTGACGGATATACTCGAAGCGCTGGGCACGGACCTCGCGGACTTTTTCGCGGAGCCGCGCGAGGAAAAGGTGGTTTTCGGCGCGGACGACGTGTTCGTCAAGGAGGACCTTGAGGCGGGCCACGCCATCCACTGGCTTATCCCCAACGCGCAGAAGAACCTGCTCGAGCCGATACTCGTGTCGCTTGCGCCCGGCGGACGGACGCCCGAGGACGATCCGCATGAGGGCGAGGAGTTCGGCCATGTGCTCGCCGGCGGCGTCGCGCTGCATCTGGGCGGGCGCGAAATCAAGGTACGCCGCGGCTCGAGCTTCTGCTTCAAGCCCTCGAGCGTCCATTATATCGTCAACAACGGCAAAACGGAAGCGAAGGTGCTGTGGGTCGCCACCCCGCCCAGCTTCTGAGAACGGGGGAACGATGTCCAAACACCTGATCGATCTCGTCGGCGTGCGCAAAACCTTCGACGGGGAGGACGCTCTCAAAAACATCAACCTGTACATTCGCGACGGCGAGTTCCTGACGCTGCTGGGCCCTTCCGGCTGCGGCAAGACGACGACGTTGCGCCTCATCGCGGGTTTTATACTGCCCACGGAAGGCAAAATACTCATCGACGGGCAGGATGTTTCCAACGTGCCGCCCTACAAACGCCGCGTGAACACGGTGTTTCAGAAATACGCGCTGTTCCCGCACCTGGACGTTTACGACAACATCGCCTTCGGCCTTCGCATCGCGAAGCTTTCGGAGGATGAAATAGACGCGCGCGTCAACGAGATGCTCGAGATCGTTTCCCTCAAAGGCTTTGAAAACCGCAGGACCACCACGCTTTCCGGCGGCCAGCAGCAGCGCGTGGCCATCGCGCGCGCGCTCGCGAACCGGCCCGGCGTGCTTTTATTGGACGAACCGCTCGGCGCGCTGGACCTTCGGCTTCGCAAGGATATGCAAAACGAGCTCAAGCGCATACAACAGCAGCTCGGCATCACCTTTATTTATGTGACGCACGATCAGGAGGAGGCGCTCACCATGAGCGACACCGTCGTCGTCATGGACAGGGGCCACATACAGCAGATCGGCACGCCCGAGGATATCTACAACGAGCCGAAGAACGCGTTCGTCGCGGACTTCATAGGCGAATCCAACATACTCGACGGCGTCATGCGCGACGACTACCTCGTGGAGTTCTTCGGCCGCAAGTTCAAGTGCATGGACAAAGGCTTCGGGAAGAACGAGCCTGTGGACGTGGTCATCCGTCCGGAGGACATCGACATCGTGCCCGCGGACGCGGGGCACCTTTCGGGCACGGTGACTTCCGTCACCTTCAAAGGCGTGCACTACGACATCATCGTGGACTTCAAGGGCTTCAAGTGGCTCATACAGACCACCGACCACCAGCCCGAGGGCGCGCACATCGGCATAAAACTGACGCCCGACGACATCCACGTCATGAAGAAGACCGAATACTCCGGCATGTACGGGGATTACAGCTCCTATTCGGCGGAATACGATGAGATCAACGATCCCGACGCCGTCATCGGCGAGGAGGACGAGGCCCTCCCGCAGGAGGAGCGCGATGAAGAATAAGATGCTCGCGGTGCCCTACCTCGTATGGATGGCCGTGTTCACGATCATCCCGCTGGCGATCGTGTTTTATTTCGCGTTCACGGATACCGTCACGGGCGAAGCGACCTTCCGAAACATCGTGCTGCTCGGGCAATACGGCTCCATACTGTTCAAGTCCGCGTGGCTTGCGCTGGTGTCCTCGCTGCTGTGCCTTATCATCGGCTATCCGGTCGCCTATTACATCGCCGGCTGCTCGCCCAGGAAGCAGCGCTTCCTCTACATGCTCGTGATGCTGCCCATGTGCATGAGCTTTTTGCTGCGCACCCTCGCGTGGGTGGCGCTGCTGGAGGATACCGGCATCATCAACCGCTTCATCATAACGCTCGGCCTCAGGCCGCTGCCGCTGATCCGCAACGACGGCGCGGTGATACTCGGCATGGTGTATAACTTCCTGCCGTATATGATACTGCCGCTCTACTCGGTCATCATGAAGATAGACCCGCGCCTGATCGAGGCGGCGCAGGACCTCGGCTGCAACTCCCGCCAGGTGTTCGGCAAGGTCGTGCTGCCGCTTTCCCTGCCGGGTATGATCTCGGGCGTCACGATGGTGTTCGTCCCCGCGGTTTCGACCTTCTACATTTCCCAGAAGCTCGGCTCCTCGGGCACGGCCCTCATCGGCGACGTGATCGAAAGCCAGTTCAAAACCGCCTATAATCCCAACCTCGGCGCCGCCATGTCGCTGGGGCTGATGGCGGTGGTGTTCACGTGCATCGCGCTGATGAACCGCTTCTCGGGCGACGACGGCGAAAGCATGGTGACGGTATGAGGCGGTTCAACAGGATTTTCACGATCATCGTGCTCATCTTCCTGTATGTGCCCATGATCGTGCTGGCCGTCGCCTCGTTCAATTCCGGCAACGACATCGCGGTGCTCAAGGGCTTTACCCTTTCGCGCTACTCGGAGCTGTTCCGCGACGGCGTTTTGCTGCCGCTTCTTGGCAACTCGCTGATCGTCGCCGTGCTGTCCTCTCTATCCGCGACCCTGCTCGGCACCATGGCGGCGCTCGGCATACACGCCATGGGAAAGCAGCTTCGCCAGTTGACCCTCGCCGTGACGAACATCCCCCTGACGAACCCGGAGATCGTGACCGGCGTATCGCTCGCGCTATTGTTCGCCTTCATCGGGCAGACGCTCAAGATCAACAGCATATTGGGCTTTTTCACGCTGCTCATCGCGCACGTCACATTCAACCTGCCCTACGTGATACTCTCGGTGCTGCCCAAGCTCACGCAGATGGACCGGGATCTGCGCGACGCCGCGCTGGACCTCGGCTGCACGCCCATCCAGGCGTTCTTCAAGGTGATACTCTATGAGATCATGCCGGGGGTCATCTCCGGCGCGCTGATGAGCTTTACGATGAGCCTCGACGACTTCGTGATTTCGTATTTCGTATACGGGCCGAATTTCATCACGCTGCCCGTGGAAATCTACAACTACACGAAGAAGCCGCTGCACCCCAAGATATACGCTCTTTTCACGCTGCTTTTCATCACGATCCTGATGGTGATGGTGCTCATGAATCTGCTTCAGGCGCGGGATGAGAAAAGAACCAATCAGGCCCGGCGCATCTTTTCCGCCGGAAGAAGGAGGGTCACAACATGAAAAAACTCTGCGCGATTCTTTTAACCTTCGTCCTCGCCCTTTCGATTTTCGCCGCCTGCGATAACTCCGAAGGGCCCGCCGGGACGACGATCAATGTGTATAACTGGGGACAGTATATTTCCGACGGCACAGACGGCTACGTCGACGTCAACGCCGCCTTTACCGAGGCCACGGGCATCGAGGTCAATTATATGACCTTCGATTCCAACGAAAGCCTCTACACCAAGCTCAAGGCCGGCGGCTCCACATACGACGTCATCATCCCCTCCGACTATATGGTGGCGCGCCTGATCGCTGAGGGCATGCTCGAGCCGCTCGATTTCAGCAACATCCCCAACTACGGCTACGTCGATGACGCCTATAAAAACACAGCTTACGACCCGAACAACCTCTATTCGGTGCCGTATACCTGGGGCAGCGTAGGCATCATTTACAACACCAAATACGTCGACGAGGTCACGAGCTGGAACGCCCTGTGGGATGAGAAGTATTCCGGCAAAATACTCATGTTCGACAACCCGAGGGACGCCTTCGCCATCGCGGAATTCCTCAACGGGGACGATGTCAACAGCGAGGACGAGGCCGTGCTCAACGCCGCGGCCGAGCGCCTGATGGCCCAGAAGCCCTTCGTGCAGAGCTACGTGATGGACCAGATCTACGCCAAGATGGAGCGCGAGGAGGCCTGGATCGCCCCCTACTACGCCGGGGACTACCTCCAGATGGTGCAGGAGAACGAGAACCTCGCCTTCGCTTTCCCCGAGGAGGGCTTCAACATCTTCATCGACGCCATGTGCATCCCCAAGGACTGCCAGAACAAGGCGGCCGCCGAGGCGTACATCAACTTCCTGTGCTCGCCCGAAATTTCCGGGCAGAACCTCGAATACCTCGGCTACTCCACGCCCATTTCCGCCGCCAAGGAATACATGGACCCCGAGGTCGCCGAAAACGAGATCGCCTATCCCGACGCCGAGACCCTCGAGCGGGGCCGCAGCTTCCTCTCGCTGAACGCAAGCGCCACGCAGCTTATGGACAGCCTCTGGCTCGAGGTGAAAACCACGGGCAGCGGAAGCTTGCTGCCCGCCATCATCATCACCGTGGTCATCCTCGGCGTGGCGGCGTTCTTCATCCTGCGCGCCTCCGCGGCCAAAAAGCGCCGGGCGAGACGGGGAAAAGCTTAAGGCAATTGATAATGAACAATTGACAATCAAGATATGACGAACGGGCTTCCGCCTTAAAAGGCTCTCCGTCAATAGTTGGGGTAAAGGAATCAACGAAGGAATAGACTAAGGGAACCGGCGGGCTGATTGCGGGA
>MWBW01000038.1 GCA_002069725.1 Firmicutes bacterium ADurb.Bin248
GGTTCTTATCTTCTCGCTGGTGGCAATCGGACACATCATAGACAAAAGCGTTATCGGTGACGGCTCAGTGATACGAACGGCGGTCATCTTTTTCTATTTGTCTAACGAGGGTGTTTCTATACTCGAAAATGCCGCGCATATCGGCCTGCCCGTACCGCAAAAGCTAAAAGACATTTTAGAACAGCTTCACAACAGAACGGAGGATAAAAAATGAACCTACGCAAGCTCATCTTCATAAACAACGCCTGTTACAAGGCGGGCAAAATCATCACGCCGAAGGGCATCATGGTGCATTCCACAGGAGCAAACAACCCCAACCTAAAACGCTATGTCGGACCCGACGACGGCCTGCTTGGTAAGAACCAGTACAACAACCACTGGAATCAGGACAAGCCGGACGGACGACAGGTCTGTGTTCACGGCTTCATCGGCAAGCTTGCTGACGGCAGTATTGCCACTTATCAGACGCTTCCTTGGAATCATCGTGGCTGGCACGCCGGGGGTTCTGCGAACGATACACATATCGGCTTTGAAATCTGCGAGGACGGGCTGACCGATGTCTCGTATTTTTCTGCCGTTTATAAGGAAGCCGTGGAGCTTTGCGTGTATCTTTGCAAACAGTACGGACTGACGGAGAAGGACATCATCTGCCACAGTGAGGGTTGCAAGATGGGGATTGCCAGCAACCACGGTGATGTTATGCATTGGTTCCCGAAGCACGGCAAGTCAATGGATACCTTTCGCGCTGATGTAAAAGCCGGTCTTGCAACTGCCACTACCATCGAGCCGACCACGCCGAAGAAATACTACCGTGTACAGGTCGGCGCGTATTCCGTTAAGGCAAACGCAGACGCCATGCTTGCCAAGATCAAGGCGGCTGGCTTTACCGATGCCTTCATTAAATACAGCGAATAACAAACAGTTAAATGCCTATCGAGAGATACGTCTTTCGGTAGGCATTATTTTTTTTGCTTATTTTCGTTCAATCAGCTTGTTCACCTCCATTGGGTAGTGAGGACAGAGGTTCTCAGACTGGAGGAAAAACACATGGCCAATATTACTGGCGTAATACCAGAAATTAATTATGAAAAGAAACCTATTCCACAAGAGCAATTGCAACGCGAAGTAGATTATGTAAGAGCACAGCGGATACTCGCTTTCATGCTTCAGAATGGACTTATTTCCTTGTCGGAATTCAACAAGATAACCGCATTAAACCGCAAATCTTTCTCACCTGCATTGGCACAGATTATGCCCAAAAACCGTTGATAATACTGCGCTTCAGAGGTAATATGTCACACTGACAAAGAGGTGAAAAGTTGAAAAAGGTAACGAAAATCACTGAAAATACATCTGATTTTACAGAGCGTCCCAAACTGCGGGTTGCGGCTTACTGCCGTGTGTCCACCGATAGTGACGATCAGCTGGTCAGTCTCGACACACAGATAAAGCACTATGAATCCTACATCAAATCAAATCCTGACTGGGATTTTGCCGGGCTTTATTATGACGAGGGCATCACCGGTACGAAAAAGGAAAAGAGGCCGGAGCTGCTTCGCATGATCGCCGACTGTGAGAACAAAAAAATTGACTTCATCGTAACAAAGTCCATTAGCCGGTTTGCAAGGAATACAACCGACTGTCTGGAACTGGTGAGGAAGCTGCTTGACCTCGGCATTTTCATTTACTTCGAGAAGGAAAATATCAACACCGGGTCAATGGAAAGTGAACTCATGCTGTCAATCCTGAGTGGACTGGCCGAAAGTGAGTCGGTCTCTATTGCGGAAAACAGCAAATGGTCGGTAAAGCGTAGGTTTCAAAATGGGACCTTCAAGATTTCCTATCCGCCCTACGGCTACGATACTGCTGATGGAAAGCTGGTCATAAACGAATCACAGGCGGAAATAGTCCGTTTTATTTTCTCCGAAATTCTTTCCGGCAAGGGTACCGGCAAAATTGCAAATGAGCTGAACCGCCGCGATGTGCCATCCAAGAAAGGCGGCCACTGGACGGCGACAACCATTCGGGGGATGGTCGGTAATGAAAAATACACCGGCGATGCCGTTTTTCAAAAGACCTATACCGATACGCACTTCAACCGCCATTACAATTACGGCGAAAAAGACCAGTTCCTGATTAAAAATCATCATGATGCGATTATCAGCCATGAGGATTTCGATGTCGCGCAGGCTATCATCGAACAGCACGGCAAAGAAAAAGGCGTTGAAAAATATCAGGATAAGTACCAAAACCGATATCCGTTTTCAGGCAAAATCATCTGCGGTCAGTGCGGCGGTAGATTCAAACGCCGCATCCACTCCACCGGCAGGCATAGTATTGCATGGTGCTGTACCAATCATATAGCGGACGCCAAGAAATGTTCCATGAAATACATTCCGGAGTCTCATTTTGAATATGCGTTTGTAACTATGATGAACAAGCTCATTTTCGGTCATCAAACCGTTTTAAAGCCCTTGTTAATGGGCCTTCGCGGTATCAACTCCGAAGACAGTGTGGCAAAGCTGCACGCCCTCGATAAAAAGCTAGAAGAAAACGCGGAACAGCGAAAGGTGCTGGTTACACTACAGACCCGTGGCTACCTTGAGCCTGCCGTTTACAATAAGGGGAACAATGAACTTCTGCAGGAAGCCGAGCGTATACAGCGCCGGAAAGAATCTATATCCCGCTTAATAAACAGTGACAATATAAACCTGCATGAGGTCAGCGAGCTCCTGCAATACGCCACAAAGGCGGCAATGCTGAAGGGCTTTGACGGAGAACTGTTTACTCGCTTCGTGGAGCGGATTCTTGTATATTCACGAACAGAAATCAGGTTCGAATTAAAATGCGGTATTACGCTGAAAGAAAGGTTGGTGAGATAAATGGGCCACATTCCATACGGTTACCGGATTACAAACGGAAAGGCCGTAATTGATGAACAATCTGCCGAGCGGATAAAAATCCTGTTTCAGTCCTATCTGACCGGCGATTCTTTGGCAACGGCAGCAAAAAAAGCTGAAATTATAGCATTTCACGCGGGCATCAGCAGGATGCTCCAGAATAAGCACTATCTCGGTGACGAATATTATCCGGCGCTTATCGACCCGGACACATTTACGGCTGCTGAAGCAGAACGTATCAGGCGGGCAGAAAAACTTGGCCGAGTCCGAGAACCAAAAGTAAAAAAAGAGGTCGTCTATCCAACCACCTTCCGCATCAGCGAAGGCACAGAACAGTTTGACGACCCATTCCAGCAGGCGGAATACGCCTACAGTCTGATAGAAACGGAGGTGACTGTAGATGGAGGTCAGTAAGAATGTAACCGTGATTCCGGCAAGGAAGCATACCCGAAAGAGCAAGGACGAAGAAAAACCGAAGCTCCGAGTTGCTGCCTACTGCCGTGTTTCCACAGACAGCGACGAGCAGGCGACCAGTTATGACGCGCAGATTGAACACTACACCGCTTACATTAACGGCCACCCAGACTGGGAATTGGCGGGAATCTATGCGGACGACGGCATCTCCGGCACCAATACAAAAAAGCGCGAGGAATTCAACCGCATGATTGACGAGTGTATGGCTTGCAATATCGACATGGTCATTACAAAGTCCATCAGCCGGTTTGCCCGAAATACTCTGGACTGCCTGAAATACATCCGCCAGCTCAAGGACAAGAATATTCCGGTGTTTTTCGAGAAGGAAAATATCAACTCTATGGATTCCAAGGGTGAGGTTATGCTCACCATCATGGCGTCGCTTGCTCAGCAGGAAAGTCAATCATTGAGTCAAAACGTGAAGCTGGGTCTGCAGTACCGCTACCAGCAGGGCGAAATCCAGATAAACTGTGCTCGGTTCCTCGGTTATACAAAGGATGAGAATAAGCATCTCGTAATAGTGCCGGAAGAAGCTGAAATCGTAAAACGCATTTACCGGGAATACCTTGAGGGAGCCAGCATGCTCAAAATTGCCCGTGGTCTGGAAGCGGACGGTATTCTAAACGGTGCTGGTAAGGAAAAATGGCATACCAGTAACGTAAACCAGATTTTGCGAAATGAGAAATACATCGGGGATGCCCTTCTGCAAAAGACCTATACCGTTGACTTCCTTACAAAAAAGCGGGTCAAAAATAACGGCCTTGTCCCGCAATACTATGTGGAAAACAGCCATGAGGCCATCATCCCGCGTGAAATTTTCATGCAGGTGCAGGAGGAACTTATCCGCCGCCGAATCGTTCACACCAGTCCGAATGGGAAGAACAGAACCTTCAGCAGCAACCACTGCTTCGCCCAGATGATTATTTGCGGCAACTGCGGCGAGGTGTTCCGACGGGTGCACTGGAACAACCGTGGCAAGAAATCTGTAGTATGGCGGTGCGTCAGCCGCTTGGAAAACACCGGCCTGTTCTGCGACGCCCGCACGGTACCGGAAAGCCAAATCGAACAGGTGCTGGTTACCGCTATCAACCAAGCTTTGTGCGACAAAAACGCATTCCTAGTCACCCTTCAGAACAATATCGAAACGGTCATAATCCATGAGAACGACCAGACACTGGCCGCTATCGACAAGAGGCTCGAGGAACTTCAAACCGAGCTTCTGAAGCTGGCCAGCTCCAAAGCCGACTACGAGGATGTCGCCGACGAGATTTACCGCCTGCGCGAGGAAAAACAAAAGGTACAGCTGGAAAACGTCGGCCGGGATGAACTGAAAAAACGGATTGCCGATATGGGCGACTTCCTGCGGAAACAGCCCACCGCCATTACGGAATACGACGAGCCGCTTGTACGGCGGCTGATTGAAAAAGTGACTGTCTACGAGGACAAATTTACTGTGGAATTTAAATCTTGTATCAGCATTGATATAAACGAATAAGAAAGCAGGTCGCCCTGAAGGATTATTAAGTCCATATGGGTGACCTGTCTCCATTTAAAGCATTCTTATTTTTTCTTTTCTTGGTTTTCGTAATATTCGTGGCTATAATTTATTACTTCTGGATGATCGTCAAACATGCTGCGGAGATACCCGTATTTCTTAAAGAATGTATCTTTTTTCTCCTCTGTGTCAAATCGTTCTTCCATCCTTGTCCCGGATATACGCTCATTCTCTTTGCCATTGAAGAATTTGCTCGATTTACCCTCACGGTACTGCACCGGAGTTCCTCTATCAATGTAAAATCCCCACGACACACCACTTTCTTCGTTATCAATACGCTCTCCGTCATAATCACCGTTGGCGAGATTACAGAGAAGGTCTCTCAGACTCAAGCTGCAACACCACCCTTCATATATGCGTCTACCAATGTCTGTCCCGGCTGAAGGATAATTCCCATAGCCTCAGCTTCTACAATCTTCTCTGCAGATGCACGCCATCCTTCATGCAGGTTTCTAATATGATCGCTGACTTCAAAGGGATTTTGAAAGGTCCTTGTCATATCTATAACCGGTAATTCGGTCGGATGGATGACATCTGTAACTGTGACGGATGACTGTACAATCTTTTCGATAGTAGTCTGTGATACTTCCAGTGTATCGGTAGGAGATTTTACTATTGCCCTGCTCAGTGATTTCCAGAGGGCTTCAATTGAATCACGATTCTTTATACCAAGAATAATCCCGATCAATGCAGCTGTACTGATACCTGCAATAATAAGTTCCTTCTTATGCGCCTTGACCCAAGCTAAGAACCCTTTCTTTTGCTCTTCCATATGTGAAATCCTCCCTTCGCTTCTGTAACTTTATTATATCTGTTATAAGCGAAGTCGAGGTTCGCAATTCGCGAACAAAAAAATGAACCCCTTCTATTCATGCACGAATAGGAGGAGCTCTACCTATGGTGATAAGGATGTCTTTAAAAAGTTTAATGCGTGTGGATTGCCGATTTTAGCAAAGGTCAGCATCATCTGCATACCCACAGCCGAGTTCATTTCAGGAGATAGATCCGAATCAACCATCGCCAATACATATTTTAATGCAATATAATAATCTGCCAGATCAGACCATTTAGAATCAGATTTTAATTCTTTAAGGATTTCTGTGATAACTTCATCAAAATCCGAAACGAAACCATGCTTCTTTTCTTTAAGTTTGTCGCTTTCGTTATCCTTTATTTTCATGTAGTCCTTAATGTTGAACTTGTGCGACAACAATTTGGACTGTAATGACATCATTTGCTTTACATCAAAAATCTGCGTCCACCAAACAAAAATTGTCCACATCAAATTGGCAGCTACTTCCGGACACTCAATTTCTTCAAACGCCTCAATAAAAGCCTGAAATGTGTCAGTTATTAATGTCCCTCTCAGCACTTCACCATTTGAAAAGCCATCCATTATCTGATGGCAGAGCTTATATCCCTTTTTAAAATTTAAATTTCTCATTGCATCCTCAGAAGAGTACAATGGCAAAAGTTTCTGGAACAAATCCAGCATATCCTTAATGGAGTCAGCTTCCATTTGTGTCCCACTAAGTTCGGTCAAATCCGAGTATAACAACTCATCAACTGTCTTACCGTAGTGTTTAGCTATGCTATTGAGAGTTTGAGGGTCTGGTTTTCTACTACCGTTTTCATAGCCTTTTATAGTAGATCTTGCAAAATGAATAACTTCACCCAGCTCATCTAATGTCTCTCCACGCATTTCTCTTAAATGCTGGATGTTTTTTCCGAGTATATTATCATCGTTCGCCATATTAGGACACCTCCCTCTCTACCATCTAATCCACTGACTATTCAACATCTAACCTGACCACACAACCCTGCCAAAATCAAAAAACATCTAAATCGACCACTCGTAAACCTATGTTATCTAAATCGACCACTGGTCAAGCACCGACATCTAAATCGCTCTATCACGTCCAAAATCACGCCTCTGGACTTGTTCCCGCGAAGCGATATTGTGGCGATTTAAGGGCATCGAATTAATGCACACAAATCCCGAAAGATCAGTATTAGTGGACTTTTTACACACCCGTCAATTTGCCCTCGACATCAATACCACGCACTCAACGTGCGCCGTCTGCGGGAACATATCCACCGGCTGTACGCTCCTCAACTCATACCCACCCTCGCGAAGCCTCTTGCAGTCGCGCGCGAGCGTCGCGGGGTCGCAGGAAACATAGACGACGCGCGGCGCGCCCGAGGCGACGACGGCGTCGAGCACGGCGGGGTCGCAGCCCTTGCGCGGCGGGTCAAGTATGACGGCATCCGGCGAAAAGCCGGAGGATACGAGCCTGGGCAACTCCGCGGCGGCGTCGCCGCAGATGAAGCGCGCGTTCGCGACGCCGTTTTTTTCGGCGTTGCGCGCGGCGTCGGCGACGGCCTCCGGCACGCATTCGATGCCGACCGCCCGCTTCGCTTTCTTCGCCGCAAGAAGCGTGATGGTTCCCGCGCCGCAGAACACGTCCGCAACGTTGCCGAGCCCTTCGGGCAGGAGCGCTTCGACTTCACGGTAGAGCTTTTCCGTCTGCTCCGGGTTGATCTGCAAAAAGGAGGCGGCGCTCACGTCGAAGCGAAGGCCGCAGATGGTTTCTTCAAGTTGATCCTTGCCCCAGAGGGTTTCGAAGCGACCGCCGAAGATGGCGTTCGTATTTTTATCGTTGCGGTTGTGGAGTATGGAGGCGATCCCCGGCACGCCCTCGCGCAGCGCCGCGATCAGCTCCCCTTTGTGCGGGAGCGGGCCGTTTGTCACGACGACGGCCATGACCTCGCCCGCTTTGTCGCTTCGCGCGACGATGTGGCGAAGCGCGCCCTTGCCCGTCGTTTCGTCGTAGACGGGGATCTCGCAGGCATTCGCCCACTTGCGCACGGCCTTCGCGCAATCGACAAGCGCGCCCTGCTGTATGGGGCAGCTGTCGAGCGCGACGAGCCTGTGCGAGCGCGGCGCGAAAAAGCCGAAGCGCGCCGTTCCATCCTCGGTTCCGAACGGGAAGGAAGCCTTGTTGCGGTAGCGCAGCGGCTCGTCCATACCTATGGCCGGCTTGACCGGAACGTCCGCGAAGCCGCCGATGCGCCTGAGCGCGTTTTCGACTTCGTGTCGCTTGTACTCGAGCTGCGCGGCGTAGGAAAGGTGCATCAGCGTACAGCCTCCGCACCGGCCGAAGGCAGGACAGGGAGGCTCCGCGCGCTCCGGGCTTTTTTCGAGGATTTCCGTAAGCTTCGCGACGGCAAACGATTTGCCCGGCTTGATGACGCGCGCGCGCACGCGCTCCCCGGGCAAAGCGAAAGGCACGAACACGGCGAAGCCCTCGTGCCTGCCTATCCCCTGCCCTTCCGAGCCGAGGTTGTCTATGGCGAGCGCAAGCTCTTCGTTTCTCTCCGGCGGCCGCATCAGAATTTGGCGAGCACCGAGTTGAACCGGTACAGCTTTTCGTCGAAATGATCGGGCGTTTTGATCGCGTCCTCGAGGCTCACGTCGATGATTTGGTTGTTGCGGATGCCCACCGCCCTGCCGCCGGTATTATTTGAAAGCAGTTCCACGGCGCGCTGGCCGAGCCTTGCCGCGAGCACGCGGTCGAACGCCGTCGGGTTGCCGCCGCGCTGGATGTAGCCGGGCACGATGGCCTTGATCTCGACGTCCGTGTTTTCGCGCACGTATTTGGCGAAATCCTCCGCCCGGCCCGCGCCCTCGGCGATGATGACGATGCTCGAAAGCTCGCCCCGGATCTTGTTGTTCACAAGCTGCTTTGCGGCCCGCTCCCACGGTATGGGGAACTCGGGCACGAGTATGAGATCCGCCGCGCCCGCGACGCCGCTCCAGAGCGCGATATCCCCGCAGTTGCGCCCCATGACCTCGATGACGCCCACGCGGTCGTGCGCGCGCATGGTATCGCGGATTTTATAGATCTCGCTCGTGATGGTGTTGACGGCGGTGTCGAAGCCGATCGTGAAGTCGGTATAGCCAAGGTCGTTGTCAATCGTGCCGGGAAGGCCGATGGTCGGGATGCCGGCGTCGTCGAGGAGCTTCGCGCCCTGGTAGCTGCCGTCGCCGCCGATGACGACGAGGCCCTCTATGTCGTAGGCGCGGAGCATGTCCAAAGCCCTGCAAAAGCCCTCCTCCTGCTTGAACTCCTCGCTGCGCGCCGTGCGCAGCACCGTGCCGCCCTTGTGCATGACGTTGGCGACGTCCTCGTGCTGCAGTTGGCGGATCATGCCCGCGATCAGCCCTTTATAGCCGTGCAGGATACCCATCACGCTCATGCCCCGTCCGACGCCTTCCTTGAACACCGCGCGTATGGCGCTGTTCATGCCCGGGGTATCCCCGCCGCTGGTGAGCACGCCTATGGTTTTCATGAGCTTTGTTCTCCCTTCCTGATCCTGACGTTATCCGCGCCGAGAAACTCCCCCAATTCCGTCAGGGCCGCGCCCGAGGGGTTGACGTACTGCTCCCGGGGGACGAGCCGCTTGCGGTTGCGCGCCTCGTCGTAGAGCACGACCGGCACGTTGCCCGGGAAGCGCCTGAGCGTATCCGACACGCGGCGCACGAGCGCGCCGTCCTCGGTATCCATGCGCAGATAAAGCTTGTCGTCCGACGCGCGGCGGTTAAGCGGCGACACGTCGTCTATGAGCACCATGTTGTTCTGATCCTCGCGCACGTTGAGCCTGCCGTTTATGATAACCCTCATGTCGGAAGAAAGCAAGCTCCCGTACTTCGCGTAGACCGAAGGGAACGCCAGGCATTCGATGGAGCCCGTCATATCCTCGAGCGTGCAGTAAGCCATGACGCCGCTGCCCGAGCGCGTCATCTTGCGCGAAACGTGCACGATGATGCCGCCCAGGCGCACCCTGTCGCCCTCCTGCTTTAAGCCGTCCTCGTTCTCGATCAGGACGCCCGCCCGGTCCGGTATGGAGGAGAGCGCGTCGGCATACTCGTTGAGCGGGTGCCCGCTCAGATAGATGCCCAGAGTTTCGTGCTCGAGCTCGAGCAGGTACGCCATGGGATACTCGGGCACGTCGGGCAGGGGCGCGAGCGCGGAAACGAGCTTCATCCCCCCGCCGCTTCCGCCGAAATCGAAGAGCGAGAGCTGCCCGAGCGCGGTCTGCTTTTTCTCGTTCGCGGCAGCCGCGAGCGCGCGCTCGCACACGTCGAGGAGCTGCTTGCGCTTCGCGCCAAGGCTGTCGAAGCAGCCGACCTTGATCATCGCCTCGAGCATCCTCTTGTTGATGTCGCCCGCGCGCCTGAGGAAGTCGTCGAAGCTCGCGAAGGGGCCGTCCTTCTCCCGGCTCGCGATGATCTGCTTCATCGCGCTCTCGCCGACGTTCTTGATGGCGGCGAGGCCGAAGCGGATGGAGCCCGATTCCACGCTGAACTTCTCGAAGCTCTTGTTGATATCCGGCGGCAGAACCCTGATGCCCATGCGCGTGGCCGAGCCGATGTAAGCGACGAGGCGGTTCAGGGCGCTGATGTAGCTGTTGAGCGTCGCCGTCATGAACTCGACGGGGTAATACAGCTTGAGATACGCCGTGCGGTAGGCGAGCACCGCGTAGCCCGCGGCGTGGGGCTTGTTGAAGGCGTAGGAGGCGAAATCCGTCATCGCGTCGAAGATGCGGTTGGCGGTCGCCGCGTCCACGCCGTTTCGCACGGCGCCGGGCACGAGCACGACCCCGTTTTCGACGATGCCGTTGACGAAATTGTTCCGCTCCTTTTGCATGACGTCGTGTTTCTTCTTTGCCATGGCGCGGCGCACGAGGTCGCTGCGGCCCATCGAGTAGCCCGCCACGTCGCGCACGATCTTCATGACCTGCTCCTGATAGACCATGCAGCCGTAGGTTGTCCTGAGCGCGGGGCGCAGCTTTTCATGAAGGTAGGTCACATGCTCCGGGTCGTTTTTGCCCGCGACGTATTTGGGGATCTGGTCCATGGGGCCGGGGCGGAAGAGCGATATGCCCGCGATGATATCCTCGAAGTTGTTGGGCCGGAGCTGAAGCATGAACTGGCGCATGCCCGCGGATTCGAGCTGGAACACGCCGTCCGTATCCGCGGCCGAAATCAGCTCGTAGATCTTCGGGTCCTCGTAGGTCGTGAGCGCGCCCTCGGGCAGGGTTTTGCCCTGCTTTTCGATGAGTTCGAGCGCGTCGCGAATGACGGTGAGCGTCCGAAGGCCGAGGAAGTCCATCTTCAAAAGGCCCAGTTCCTCGATAAGGTCCTTGTGGAACTGCGTGGTGATGGTATCCCCGTTGCGCTGCAAGGGAACGTATTCGCTGATGGGCTCCGCGCAGATGACGACCCCCGCCGCGTGCGTGCCCGCGTTTCGCGGAAAGCCCTCGAGCTTGAGTGAAATATCCACGAGCTTTTTCACCGCGGGGTCGGAGTTGTAGAGCGCCTGCAATTCGCCCGAAACCTCGAGCGCCTTTGTCAGCGTCATGCCTATGGTCGCGGGCACGAGCGCCGCGACGCGCTTGGCCTCCCCCGGCATGCGCATGGCGCGGCCCACGTCGTTGACGACGGCCTTGGCGGCGAGCGTCGAGAAAGTGATGATCTGGGCGACGTTGTCCTTGCCGTATTTCCCGACGACGTAGTCGATGACCTCGGGCCGCCGTTCTTCGCAGAAGTCTATGTCGAAATCCGGCATCGAAATGCGCTCCGGGTTGAGGAAGCGCTCGAACGGCAGGTCGTACTTGATGGGGTCCACGTCGGTGATGTCGAGGGAATAGGCGACAAGGCTCGCCGCGCCGCTGCCGCGCCCCGGGCCCACGGATATGCCCCGGCTGTGCGCGAAATAGACGAAATCCCACACGATGAGGAAGTAATCCGTAAAGCCCATGTCGCGGATGACGGCGAGCTCGGCCTCGAGCCTCTCCTCCTCCGCCGCGGTGTGATCCGGCATCTTGCGATTGAGCCCTTCGTAGGCGAGGTGGCGCAGATAACCGAAATTGTCCGCGTAGCCCTCGGGCGCCGTAAAGCCCGGCAGGTGCCTCTCGTCGAAGCGCAGCTCGAGCGCGCATTTGCCGGCGATCTCATTCGTGTTCTCCAGGGCTTCGGGATAATCGAACAGCGCCCGGCGCATCTGCTCGGCGCTTTTCATATAGAATTCGTCCGCGCTCATGCGCATGCGATCCGGCTCGTCCACGTAGCGCAGCGTCTGTATGCACAGCAGCATGTCCTGCGCCTCGGCGTCGTCCTTATCGACATAGTGGATGTCGTTCGTGGCGGCGGTCTTGATGTCAAGCTCCTTGGCGAGCGCCGCGAGCTTCGGCAGCACCTCGAGCTGCTCGGGGAGGCCGTGGTTCTGCAGCTCGATGTAAAAATCATCCCCGAACATGCCCTTGAGCCGCTTTGCGAGCGCGCGCGCCTTCTCCTCCTGCCCGTTGAGCAGGTACTGCGGGATGTCGCCCGCGATGCACGCGGAAAGACAGATCAGGCCCGCGCAATGCTTCTCCAGCAGGTCGTAATCGATGCGCGGGCGGTAATAGAAGCCGTCCACGAACGCGATGGAGGAAAGCTTGAGGAGGTTCCTGTAACCCTGCTCGTTCCTGGCGAGCAGAACGAGGTGCGCGTACTCGCGCATGCCCTCGCGGTCGAGATGCGAGTTGGGCGCGACGTAGGTTTCGATGCCGATGATGGGTTTGACGCCCTGTTTGACGCATTCCTTATAGAAATCGATCACGCCGTACATCGCGCCGTGGTCGGTCAGCGCGAGCGCGCCCATGCCGAGCTCCTTCGCGCGCGAGACGAGCTTTTTGATGGGCGCCGCCCCGTCGAGCAGGCTATATACGCTGTGCACATGCAAATGGACGAACTCGCTCATTTCCCGTTTCCTTTCCCGGCTTTCGCGCCGTGCAGCCGGATGTCCTCGGCGATCACGGAGAGCTTCGCGAGCCTGTGGTTCAGGCCGGACTTGCCTATGTCGAGCTCCCGGGCCAGCTCCGCGAGCGAGGCTTCCTCGTTGTTGAGGCGCGCTTCGGCGGTTTCGCGAAGCGGCGGCGGCAGGGTTCCAAGCCCTTGCGTATCCATGATCAGCCGGATGTCTATGAGCTGCTGCGCGCTCGCGCGCGCGGTCTTTTGCATGTTGGCGTTCTCAAAGTTCGAACGGCGGTTGAGGTCGTTGGCCATGAAGCGCAGCACCCGGACGTTTTCGAAGGCGAGCACCGCGTCCACCGCGCCCGCGAGGCGCAGGAAATCCGATATGCTCTCGCCGTCCTTGAGGTAGACAACATAGTCCTGCTTGCGCGCGCTCACGCGCGCGCTGATCTCGAAATCCGCGAGAAGGCCGCGCAGGATTTCCGCGAAGCGCTCGTAACGGCAGACGATTTCAAGGTGGTAGCCCTTGCGCGGATCGCTCAATGAGCCCGCGCCGAGGAACGCGCCGCGCAGGAAGCACCTCGAGACGCGCTCGCCGACCAGGAACGCGTCCGGCACCGCGCCGGGAACGAAATCCTCCGCGCCCTCGCGCGGCAGGCAGCCATAATCCGAAAGCAGCCTCGCGCAGCCCGCCCCGGAGACGGACATGACGTAGCTGCTCTTTTTAAGGCCCTCCTGAAGGCGCGTAAAGAGCGTTGCGGCGAGGCCGTAGAGCTCGCCCGCGAGTTTCGCCGTGAGCTCGGCGACAAATTGGTTTTCCGTGACGAATTCGATGGAGAGCCCGCCCGCCCCGAATTTCATAGAGGCGCTGCCGTGCGTTATGGCGCAAAGCAGCGCGTTGCGCTCATCCGCGCCCGTGCAGCGCGCCCCGGCGAGCTCATGCTTCAATTCCGAAGAAAAGGACAACTCAGCTTCCCTCCCGCTTCGCGCCGAAGCGCTCGTCGATGTCGTCCGCCTCGAGCCGCGCGTCCCTGTGGATGAGCCGCGCGCCGTAAGCGTTCTTCATCATGCCGTAAAGCTCCTCCGCCGCGCACACGGAGCGGTGCCTGCCGCCCGTGCAGCCGAAGGCGACCAGAAGCCTTTGCCTGCCCTGCGCGCGGAAGTGCGGGATCAGCCTGTCTAGCATGGATTTGACCGTTAATATGAAATCGTCGAACATCCCGTTTTGCCGGATGAAAGCGCGCACCGCGCCATCCCGTCCGGAGAGGGGACGAAGCTCCTGCTCGTAGTATGGGTTGGGCAGGAAGCGCATGTCGAGCACGATGTCGGCCTCGAAGGGCACGCCGCGCTTATAGCCGAAGCTTTCGAATATGAGGCGGAACTCGTCCGCCGCCGCTTCCGCATAGAGCGACTCGATCTTCGCGCTCAGCTCCAGCGGCTTCATGTCGGACGTGTCGAGTATGCAATTTGCCCTGTCGCGCAGGAAGCCGAGCATCTCGCGCTCGAGGCGGATGCCCTCCTCGATGTCCGCGGCGAGCGGATGCCGCCGCCGCGTTTCGTTGTATCGCCTGACGAGCACGTCGTCCCTGCACTCGAGGAAGAGTATCGTGTGCCGGACGCTGTTCTCCCGCAGCTCCCCGAGCGCGCTTTCCATATCGGCCTTAAATACGCTCTCCCTGCTGTCTATGACGACCGCGGCGCGCTTCACCTCCGGCTGCGCGCGCATGCAAAGCTGCGCGAAGCCCCGAAGCATCTCCCAGGGGAGGTTGTCCACGCAAAAATAGCCTATGTCCTCGAGCTTGCGCAAGGCCTGCGACTTGCCCGCGCCCGAAAGTCCCGTCACGATCAGAAGCTCCATGCGCTCTCCCGTCTATCCGTCGAAATCCCCCAAAAGCATGACCTCGGGCTCGAGCGTCACGCCGCTGTGCTCAAACACCCTTCGCTGCACGAGACGGATGAGCTTATATACGTCCGCGCTCGTCGCCCCGTCCCTGTTTATGATGAAACCCGCGTGCAGTTCGCTGACCTCGGCCCCGCCGACGCGAAGGCCCTTGAGCCCCGCCCCCTCGATGAGCCTGCCCGCGAAATGCCCCTCGGGCCGCTTGAACGTGCTGCCCGCGCTCGGGTATTGCAGCGGCTGCTTTTCGCGCCGCGCCTTATTGTATTCGCGCATGCGCTGCACGGCGCTCCCGTCGTCCCCGTTCAGCTCGAAGCGCGCGCGAAGCACGACGCGCGCCGGCGCGCGGAACGCGCTCTTTCGATAACCCATGTCACCGGGCTTCACGGCGACGCGCCGGATTTCCCCTTCCTCGATCACGACGGCTTCGCGGACGACCTGCGCGATCTCCCCGCCGTACGCGCCCGCGTTCATGGCGAGCGCGCCGCCGACGGTGCCCGGTATGCCCGCCTCGACCGTGCTTTTCGCAAACGCCGCCAGCGACATGCCCGCGCCTGCCTCGAAGCGGTTCCCCTCTTGCGCGAAGCCGCCCATGCGCTCGCCGACGCGGACGACCAGCGCCTCGAGCCCGCGGTCGGAAACGAGCAGGTTCGTGCCGTTGCCGATCACATGATACGGCACGCCGAGCCCGCGCGCCGCTTCGAGCGCGAACGACACCTCCTCCCGCCCCGACGCCTCAAGCAGCAGCCTGGCGCGTCCTCCGGTCCGGAACGAGGTGTAAAGCGCCATGTCGGCGCCGCGAACGAGCGATGCCCCGGGATGCGCCGTATGGATGGTTTCGTGCAGCTCGCCTATGGCTCCCATGCCGCCTCCTCATAGACTACCTTAGTATATATTCTACTTCATTTCGGATTCATTCACAAGCGAACATAAAAACGGAACCCCGCATCGCTGCGGGATTCCATTCGGATCGTCCTTCGATTGTTGGTGGTTCCGACCGGATTGCCCCTATCCGTTCTTCGCCTGTATTGGTTGGAGGAAAACAATAATGAAGATGACTGCGGTTAGCTTTGGACGATCCGCTTGTTCGTTAACCACTGGATTCATGCTAACACCATATCTTGTGTTTTGCAATGGTTATTTCGCGTTTTTTCAACGATTTTATGATTATTAAATTTCTGTTCATAATTAGGACAAGTTTCGTTCATTTGCGGGAGGATTCACGCGGATGAGCCGTCGAATTCCGGCGTAAAATCGAGTGACGCGGAGCTGAGTTTCTGGATGAGCACGCGGTTCAGCCCGCGCTGCAGCGCATAATTGACGGCCCTGTCATATTCGCGGCGCAGGAGCCTGCGATCGAGCGGCGCGGGAAGCTCCCTGCCGTTGGGAACGTACTGCCCCATAAGCGAGAAGGCGATATCCGGCGGGAAATGATCCGCGACGTAATCGACGACGCGCCGCGTTTCGTCCACGGAACCCGGCAGCACGAGATGGCGCAAAACGACGCCCTTTACCGCCATGCCTTCGGCGTTCAGCTCAAGCATGCCGCATTGGGCGACCATCTCGTCTACGGCGCGCGAGGCAAAGGCGAAATAGTCCGCCGCGCCGCTGTATTTCGCCGCGATCGGGGAAGAAACGTACTTGAGGTCGGGAAGATACACGTCGATGAGGCCCGAAAGGCTCCCGACGGCCTCGGCTTTCTCGTAGGCGTTCGTATTGTACACGACGGGGATGCGGAGCCCCATGCCCCGCGCGCGCGGGATCGCCTCGCGAAGCATCGGGACGAACGGCGCGGGGGACACGAGGTTGACGTTGTGCGCGCCCTTGGCCTGAAGGGAAAGCATGACGAGCGCGAGCGCCCCCGCGTCCAATTCAGGGCCGATACGCGTGTGGTTGATGGCGCGGTTCTGGCAGAAAACGCAGTCGAGGTTGCAGCCGCAAAAAAAGATCGTTCCCGAGCCGCGCGTGCCGCTGATGAACGGCTCCTCCCAGAAGTGGAGCGCCGCGCGCGCGACGTTCGGGTTCCGCGCCGCGCCGCAGAAGCCGCGCGATACATCCCGGTCCGCCCCGCACGCGCGCGGGCAAAGCGTGCAGAGACTCATTGCTTCTTGGCGGGCCGTATGACCTCGTAGTGCGCGTCGAGCACCTCGCCGCGCGCCGCGGGCGCGCCGCTTTCCTTCGGCGCGGCGTTGCTTTCGACCTCGTCGCCGTAGCGGCTGCTCTTCTCCCCGGCGGGGCCGAGCGCGATGGCGTTCTTGACGTAGTGCCGGACGGTGAGCGTGAAGCGCGTGCCCTTACCCGGCTTGCTCTCGACGCCTATGGTTTCCCCGAGCTTGTCCATGATGAACTGCGCGATGGACAGGCCGAGACCCGTGCCGCCCTCGTTGCGGGATTTATCGACCTTATAAAACCGCTCGAATATGTGCGGCAGATCCTTTTCGGGTATGCCTATGCCCGTGTCCTCCACGGTGAGCTCGACGTGCTTTTGCCGGTTCCGAAGGCCGATGGTGATCGTGCCTCCCTCCGGCGTGTAGCGGACCGCGTTGTCCAGCAGGATCACGATCACCTGCTCGATGCGGTCGGGGTCCGTCATGCAATCCGGCACGGGGCGCGGGCAGTCCACGACGAGGTGTACGCCCTTGTTCGAGAGCGTCGAGGAATATCCGCCCGCGATGTCGTTGACGAGGCGGTAGAGATCGACCCGGACGAGCTCCATATACTCCGTGCCCGACTGCAGGCGGCTGAGCGTCATCATGTCCGTGATCAGGCGCGAGAGCCGCATGACCTCGTGGAGCATGACCTTATAGTAGCGCTGCCTGTCCTCCTTCTTGCGGACCAAACCGTCCGCGAGGGGTTCGAGCAGGCCGCGAAGGGCGGTCAGAGGCGTCCTCAATTCGTGGGAGACGTTGGCGACATACTCGCGCCGCATGCTCTCGACGCGCTCGACCTCGGTCATATCCTTAAAGAGGGCGACCACGCCGACCTTGTCGCAGTTCTCGGCCGTCACGGGGGAAATCGTGATCCAGAGCACCTTGTCGCCCGGCATCGGATAGGTGATGGTGCGCGCCTCGCCGGACTCGAACACCGCGTCGAACTCGCGCCAGATCTTCGCATCGGAGATGAGGTCCTCGCGCCGCGCGACGCTGACCGCGCCGAACAGACGCATGAGCGCCGTGTTGTAGTGTGTGAGCCTGCCCGCCTCGTCCGTCGCGGCGACGCCGTCGGTGAGGCTTTGCAGTATCTGGTCGAGCTGGCCCTTCTCGGAGCTGAGCTGGCGTATGGTTTTGGAAAGCTCCGCGCCGAGGTTGTTGAGCGCGCGCGCGAGCTCGCCGATCTCCCCCGCCTCCTGATCGTCCACGCGGATGTTGAAGTTGCCCTTGATCATTTCCATCGCGGCCGCGGACATCTGGTTGATGGGCTCGGTGACGGTCTTGACGCGCCAGGCCGCGCTGATCATGCCCAACGGAATCGCGAACGCCGCCATCCACAGAAAGACGACGGACATGCGCGTTGTGGTGCCCGTGATGATCTTGACGGATTTGAGCAAAAGTATCGCCCCGAGCACGTCGCCCCCGCCGTCAAATACGGGCGCGCCCACGGCGAGCACGCTGCCGCCGCCCGGCAGGTTGAGCCGGTCGAGCCGCACGCTTTGCCCCGCGAGCAGGGTTTCGAGCTGTTCGTGAAGATACGTCCCGGCGGTCTGCGCGTCGACATGCAGCAGCGCGTCCGTATAATAGAGCACGGAACCCTGCGCGTCCACGAGCAGCGCAGCCCCGTTTTCGGGCGACATGGTCTTGTCCGCAAGGCGCAGGAAGGTATCGGAATCGATGTTGCGGGAGATGTACTCGTACGCGAGCTGGCCCGCCGCGTCCGCGGAGGGCTGCAGCTCGTCGAGCTTGATTTCGGTGTAAATGTCGCGGCTCAGGAACACGTAGCCGCCGAACATGACGATCGCGGCGATGAGCATCGCCACGGCGAGGGCGAGCACGAGCCTGCGGAAGAAGACGCTGCGCATGAGGTCATTCCACCTCGAACTTATATCCCACCCCGTAGATGGTCTTGATGGACCAGTTGAGGCCCGTGTTGTCGAGCTTGGCGCGGATGCGTTTGATGTGCGTATCCACCGTGCGCGTTTCGCCCGCGAAGTCGTAGCCCCAGACCTTGTTGAGAAGCTGCTCGCGCGTGAACACCTGGCCGGGATTCGAGGCGAGCATGTAGAGTATTTCGATTTCCTTGGGCGTGCACACGACGCCCTGCCCGCGAAGCGTGACCGTATAGCTCTTGATGTCGATCACGAGGCTGTCGTAGGCGACGCAGCCTTCCTCGTTCTGCTGCTGCTGTTCGTTCGTGCGGCGCAGCACCGCCTTGATGCGCGTGACCACCTCGCGCGGGCTGAAGGGCTTGACGATGTAATCGTCCGCGCCGAGCTCCAGGCCGAGTATGCGGTCTATTTCCTCGCCCTTGGCGGTGAGCATGATGATGGGCACGCGCGAGGTCTTGCGGATCTCCTTGCATGCGTCTATGCCGGACATGACGGGCATCATGATGTCGAGCACAGCCAGGGCGATATCGGGCGAAGCCGCCGCCGTCACTGCCGCCGCGCCGTCGTATACGTCCACGGCCTCGTAGCCGGCGTCCTTGATGTAGATGCCCAGCGACTCGTGCACATTCGGATCGTCGTCCGCGACCAATATCTTGACAGCGCTCATACAGGTACCCCCAAACTTAGTATTTTATGATTATATCATGACTTTTCCGGCGTTTGAAGCGCAATCGTTTCATTTTTTCCGGGACTTTGCACGTTTTCGGCCTCCGGGCGGTACTTTTCGAGCGTGAAGGCGAAGCTGACCCGGCCCTCTCCGCTCTCGGCCCAGATCCTTTCCCCGAGCAGGTCCATGATCTCTTTTGATATGGAGAGGCCAAGCCCCGTCCCCTCGCCCGAACGCGAGCGGTCCGCCTTGTAGAAGCGCTCGAAGATGTGCTCGATGTCCTCGTCGGCGATGGCGCCGCGGTTCACGACCGAAACCACGGTCCTCTCCCCGGCCGCTTCGGCGCGCACGATCACGTCGCCCCCGCCCTCGTTGTGCTTGATGGCGTTGTCGAGGAGCGCGATGAGCACCTGCTCCGTCCGGTCCGGGTTGCCGTATGCGTCCGGGCAGTCCTCCGGCAGCTCCAGGGAGATGCCGAAGCCATTTTCGGAGGCGATCTTGCCGTAGCGCCCCGCGACGTCCATGAGAAGCTCGTCCACCTTCATGCGCTGTTTGGTCAGCGCGACCGCGCCGGACTGAAGCCGCGAAAGCTCGAGCAGATCGTCTATGAGGCGCGAGAGGCGGATGGTCTCCTTCTGGATATAGCCGTAATAGCGGAGTTTGTCCTGCTCCTTTTTGACGAGCCCGTCGCAGAGCGCGTCCGAAAGGCCGCGTATGGAGGCGAGCGGCGTCCTCAATTCGTGCGACACGTTGGCGACGTAGTCGCGCCGCGTCTGCTCGAGGCGGACGGCCTCGGTCACGTCCTGCACGAGTATCAGCGCGCCCTCGGTGGTGCCCGCGTCGTCCCGAAGGGCGCTCACGGTGAAGCGGAGCGTCCTGTCCCTGCGGGTCCGCTCGGCGCGGGCGCTCTCCTGCTCCCCCGCGAGCACCTGAGCGATCTCCACAGCGACGGAGCGGTAGGCTTCGCTCGCTTCCGGCCGGCCGCCCTCATAGCCCATGAGCGTCAGCGCCGCGGGGTTGTACTGCATGACCTCGCCGCGCCCGTTGACCGCCACGACGCCTTCTCCCAGGCCGTCGAGCACGCCGCGCAGCCTGTTGCGCTCGAATGTCAGCGCGCCGATGCTCGCCGAGAGCGCGCCGGATAAAAGGTTGAGCGAATGCCCGAGCTGGGCGATCTCGTCCTTCCCCTTTTCGTGCGCCTTGACGGTGAAGTTGCCCCTGGCCATCGCGAGCGCGGCCGCGTTCATGCTCTTGAGCGGGCAGGTGAGCTTGCGCGAAACGATGTACGAGGGCAGTATCATGATGACCATCACCAGAAGCATGGCGATCACGAGCGCGCGGAACAACGAGGCGAGCGTCGCGTTGAGCTCCTCGAGAGGCTTGACCAGAAACGCCGCGCCTATGATCTGGCCGTAGACGTCCGTCACGGGCGCGCCCACGATCACGCCGGAGCCGTTGCGGATGGTGAACGCCCCCACGGCCTCGCCCGCGAGCACCCCGGCGAGGCGCTTTTCGATGAGCTGCGCGTTGCGCTCCACATCCCCGCGCGCGGAGTGGATGACCAGCTCGCCGCCGCTGCTGTAAACATAGATTTCAGCGTCCCAGATCTGCCGGTCGGAGATGATGGTCCTCTCGTATTCCTGCCGCGTGATGAAGCCCTGGAAGAACTCGCCCGTGCGGTCCGCAAGGAAGTACGCGCGCGGCAAAAGCTCGTTGAGCTTGATGCCCGCGTACGCCTGCGCGCCCGTCACGCGGAAAACGAGCGCCGTCAGCGCGGCGCTCAATATGACCGTCAACAGGATCAGCGCAAGCGTTTTTTTGAGCAGCGAGTTCATGCTTTGCCGGCCTCGAATTTATATCCGATGCCGTAGACGGTCTTGATCGACCAGTTCACGCCCTCCTGCGGCAGCTTCTGGCGGATGCGTTTGATCTGCGTGTCCACGGCGCGCGTGTCGCCGAAAAAGTCGTTGTAGCCCCAGACCTGCGAGAGTATCTGCTCCCGCTCGAACACGCGGCCCGGGTGCGAGGCGAGCAGTTGGAAGATTTCCACCTCCTTGGGCGTGAAGGGGATCTTTTTGCCCTTGACGAGCACGTCGTAGCTGCTGATGTTGATTTCGAGGTCGTCGAAGCGGATGACCTTCTGCGGCTGCTCGCGCGCGGCGGTGAACCTGCGCAGCACCGCCTTGACGCGCGCGACGACCTCGCGCGCGCTGTAGGGCTTGACGATGTAATCGTCCGCGCCGAGCTCGAGGCCGAGTATGCGGTCGATCTCCTCGCCCTTGGCGGTGAGCATGATGATGGGCACGCGGCTCGCCGCGCGTATCTCTCGGCATACGTCTATGCCGGATTTTTTGGGCATCATGATGTCGAGTATCACGAGGTCGGGCTTCACCGAGGCGAACTTGGCGAGCGCCTCCTCCCCGTCCATGGCGGAAAAATGCTCGAAGCACTCGTTCTCAAGGTAGACGCCGAGCGTTTCGTGCAGGATCGGCTGATCGTCGCAAATCAGTATTTTCTGGCCGGCCATAACCCCGTTCCCCCTTCGCTTCTACGGCGATTATAGTATGCGCCGCGGGCCCGTTCAAGCGTTTTCAGGAATTGACATAATTGTACGAAATTCCGACCCACTGCCGTCAAAAAAACAAAAAGCGGGCGCGCGCCCGCTCGGTTTCCGCACCGGTCAATCCTCTTCTTCGTATTCAGGCAGCACCGCGTTGTGGTAGACCTCCTGCACGTCGTCGTTGTCCTCGAAGCGCTCGATCATGCGCTCGACCTTTTCCGCAAGCTCGGGATCGGTCGCGTCCACGGTGGTCTGCGGGATCATCGAGATCTCGGCGGAAAGGAAGGCGTAGCCCGCGGCCTCGAGCGTCTCGCGCACGGCCGTGAAATCATTCGCCGCGGTGTAAATCTCATAAACGTCCTCGAGGGGAACAAAATCCTCCGCGCCCGCGTCGAGCGCTTGCAGCATCAGCTCGTCCTCGTCGACGGAAACGCTCTTCTCCACGACGAGAAGCCCTCGTTTGTTGAACATCCACGCCACGCAGCCAGAGGCGCCCAGCGCGCCGCCGCTCTTGTCGAACAGATGGCGGATATCCGCGGCGGTGCGGTTGCGGTTGTCGGTGACGACCTCCACGATAAACGCGATGCCGCTGGGGCCGTAGCCCTCGTAGGTGATCTCCTCGTAATTGACGCTGCCCAGCTCGCCCGCCGCCTTCTTGATGGAGCGCGCGATGTTGTCGTTGGGCATGTTGGCGGCCTTTGCCTTGGCGATGACGTCGCGAAGCTTCGAGTTGTTGTTGGGGTCGCCGCCGCCTTCCCGGACCGCTATTGCCAGCTCGCGGCCGATTTTAGTGAAGATCTTGCCGCGCTGCGAATCCGTTTTCTCTTTCTTGTTCTTGATGTTCGCCCACTTGGAATGTCCTGACATGGCTGCCCCCTCCGAATCAAAGTAACGATTGATTATACCACCGGGCGGAATCCCGTACAACCCCGCGGGCTCACTTTTCGGCGCTGAGCTCATCGAGCTTCGCCCTGATCGCCTTCATATCCGCCCACGCCTCGGCCTTCTTGGATTCGTCGCGCAGCAGCGCCGCCGGATGGTAGGTCGCAAGCATCCACACGCCCTTCTTGCAGCGCCACACGCCGCGGTCGCGCGTGATGCGGATCTCCTCGTCGAAGATAAAGCGCGCGGCGGTCCTGCCCAGGCACACGATGATCTTCGGCCGCACGAGCGCGACCTGCGCGCGCAGGTACGGCAGGCACGCATACGCCTCGTCGTCCACGGGCGTGCGGTTGCCCGGCGGGCGGCACTTGACGATGTTGGCGATGTAGACCCTGGCGCGCTCGAGGCCGACGGCGGCAAGCATTTTATCGAGAAGCTGCCCCGCGGCGCCCACGAAGGGCAGCCCTTGCAGATCCTCGTCCCTGCCCGGCCCCTCGCCCACGAACATGATCTCGGCGCGCGGGTCTCCCATGCCGACGACGACGTTGTTGCGCGTTTTCGACAGCCCGCATTCCTCGCAGGCCGCGAGCGCCGTATACAGTTCGCTCCAGTCGTAACGGGCCACGCGGCACCTCCCTCAGATATTGGCCTCGATGAAGCAGAGTATGTCCCGATAGACCCGTTCCTTCCCGGTTTCGTTGTGTATTTCGTGCCGCATCCCCTCGTAGAGGATCAGCTTGGCGTCGTGCCCGGTCGCGCGCAGCGCCCTTTCGACCTCGCGCGGCCCCTTGCCCATGGCGCCGACGGGGTCCAGCGCGCCCGCGATAAGGAGTATGGGCTTCAGGGGAACCCTGCCCGCCCAATCCTTCGCGCCGATCTCGGCAAGCCCGTCGAACAGGTCGCGGAAGCCGCCCGCGGTGAAAACATAGCCGCACTCGTCGTCCGCGACGTAACCGTCGACGTTCTCCCGGTTGACCGAGAGCCAGTCGAACTCCGTGCGGTTCGGGCGGAACGCCTTGTTGTACGCGCCGAAGGAAAGCTCGTTGAGCGCGTTGCTCTCATTTTTGATTTCCGCTTTCGCGATGAGCCTCGCCACGGGCAGCGCGGAGTTGCCGCCCGCGGTGCCGCAGAAGATGAAGCCCGCCATATCGTCCTTGTGGCGCGCGGCGTAGGCGCGCGCAAGGAAGGAGCCCATGCTGTGCCCGAACAGGAAATACGGCACATCGTTATAAACCTGCTTTATAGAAAGATGGATCGCGCGGATGTCCCCGACGAGCGCGCCCCAGCCGTCCTTTTCGCCGAAATAGCCCTTCACGCCGCCCGGCTCCCTGCTCTTTCCGTGGGATGCGATGTCCGCGCCGACGACGAGAATGCCGTTTTTCGCAAAGAATCCTGCAAAATCGTCATAGCGGCCGATGTGCTCCGCCATGCCGTGGACGATCTGCAGCACGGCTTTCGGGCGGCCTTCCGGCTCCCAGACGCGGACGTGGAGCCTGCACAGCCCCGTCGCGGACGCGATGTCGATCTGATTCATGCCGTCAATCCTCCTGCAAATACGTTATTCGAGTAAATTATAACACCAAGTTTGCGATTTTGCACGATATATAGGTTAAGCTTATTGCATAATTCCTGCGGAGCCCATATAATACCTATAATTCATGTTTATAAAACGGGGTGAATATCATGGCCATCGACCTCGACCTTTACAGCATCTTCTGCACCGTCGCGCGCTGCGGCAGCCTTTCCCACGCCGCGCGCGAGCTTTACGTCAGCCAGCCCGCCATCAGCCAGTCCATGCACCGGCTCGAGGACGCGCTCGGCTGCACGCTTTTCGCGAGGACCAGCCGCGGCATTTCGCTCACGAGCGAGGGGCGCATGCTTTACAGCTACGCGGACAAGGCCGTGAGCCTCATCGCCGCCGCGGAGGACAGGCTCAACCGCATGCGTACGCTCCAGTCCGGCGGGCTGATGATCGGCGCGAGCGACACGCTCTGCCAGTTCTTCCTGCTGCCGTATCTCGAGAAGTTCCATTCCGAGTATCCCGATATCCAGCTTCAGGTCACCAACCGCACCACGCCCGACACGGTGGAGCTGTTAAAGGTCGGCAAGGTGGACATCGCGCTTGTCAACCTGCCCGTCATCGACAGCGCGCTGTCGGTGCGCGAAGTGCTCAAGGTGCACGACGTGTTCGTGGTATCCTCCCGCTTCTCGCACCTGCTCGAGCGCTCTGTCACGATGGACGAGCTCTCGCGCGAGCCGCTGGTGCTCCTCGAAAAGGCCTCCAACTCGCGCAAGTACCTCGACGATTTCGCGGCGGTCTGCGGCGTGACGCTCAAGCCCGAAATCGAGCTTGGCGCGCACAGCCTGCTCGTCGAGTTCGCGAAGATCGGCCTTGGCGCGGCGTGCGTCACATACGAGTTCGCGGCCAAGGCGATCCACAGCGGCGAGCTGTTCGAAGTCAGGCTCACGCCGCCCATGCCCGCGCGCAGCATCGGGCTCATCTCGCTCGAGGGCGTGCCGCTCTCCCCCGCTGCGGAGCGGTTTATCCAGATCGTGCTGGAAAAGAAATAAGGGCATCGACACACGAATCTATGGGGATTGTCAAGAGGCCGCAGCCCCTTGGCTTTCGTACCTTTCGCGCCCTGCCCGCCGGAAACGCCGCAGTATTTGAGGCAAGCGCACGCTCAAAAAAGCGGCGATCGCCGCTTTTTGAACGTTACTCCCGCCTCGGCTCGCCGATGAAGAACAGCGCGAGCGTGCCCGGCCCGCAGTGGGAGCCGATCACCGCGCCCACCATGGAGATGTGGACCGGTATACCCCCGAACCTCTCCTGAAGCATCTGCTTGAGGGAGAGCGCGTCGTCCATGCAATCCGCGTGGGTGATGCGGAAATACCGGTTCTCCTTCATGTCCGCGCGCGTGCACAGATGCTCGAACATGCGGCGTACGGCGACCTTGCGGCCCTTGACCCGCTCGCGCGGGATGAGCTTGCCCTGGTCGTTCATATCCATGACGGGCTTGATGTTGAGTATGTCCGCGACGATGGCGGAGGTGGCGCTCACGCGGCCGCCGCGCCGCAGATACGAAAGCTCCGCCACGGTGTACCAGTGGTTGACGCGCAGCTTTAATGCTTCCGCATAGTCTCGGCACTCGTCTATGGTCGCGCCCGCGTTCTTCTTCTCCACGGCCTTCTCGAGCAGCAGCCCCTCGCCGCCCGAAGCGCAGAGCGAATCCACGATATAGATCTTCCGCTCGGGATACTTCGGCCCGAGCTCGGCGCGCGCGAGGAACGCGCTGTTCACGGTTCCCGAAAGCCCCGAGGAGAAGCCGATGTAGAGTATGTCCCGCCCGCTCTCGAGTATGGGCGTCCAAAACGCCATGAAGTCCTCGGGATTCGCCTGGGCGGACTTGTACACGACGCCGTTTCGCATATTGTCGTAGATCTCGAGGGCGCATTGGTCCGTCATGCCGTCCTGCTTCTCCACGCCGTCGCGGATGTAGACGAGCCGGACATAGGGCACGCCGAGCTCCTCCATGCGCGCTCTGCCGAGGTCGACCGTCGAGTCGGACGTAATTTGATAATCGTTCATAACGCCTCCCTGACAATTCCTGGATTGGTGCCTTTATTTTAAGCGGCGGATTTGATAGAATCAAGGCAGTAATTGTGATGTTTTATGCAGAAACGTAAATCCGGGGTAATTATGGACGAAAAGAAACGGGAAAAAAGGTTTTCGCTGATCCGGCTCTATCTTTATTTGATCGGTGCGCTGGCCTTGGGCGCAGCGGTTTTCGCGCTGTGCTATTCCGCGGGCGGGGCGAACGTGCTCGCCGCCGCCGCGACAGATTCTCCCGCGCCGAACGGGTCCGCTTCCCCCGGGGGGAGCGCCGGGATCACGCCCGAGGGCACGGCAACCCTCACGCCCACCCCCGCGCCGAGCACGGCGGGAAGGCTCATCCCCTTCCTGGGCGCGAACGGGCTCTGGGGCTACAGGAACGCCGCGGGCGAGGTCGTGGCGGAGCCCGCGTACGACGCGGCGCTGGAATTCCAGGGCGACGTCGCCTTCGCCTCGAAGGGCGGCCTGTACGGGCTGATCACGCGCGGCTTCAACTGGATATCCCCGCCCGCGTGGAGCGCGGTGAAGCCGTTTTCCGAGGAACGCGCCGCGGTCGAGTCCGGCGGAAAATGGGGCTTCGTCGACGCGCAGGGCAGGCTTTTGATCGATTACCTGTTCAACGAGGCCGGTTCGTTCCACTGCGGGCGCGCCATCGCACGCACCGGGGCGGAGTACGGTTACATCGACATCAACGGCGCGTTCGCGATCCCTCAGAAATGGACGTACGCCACGGATTTTTCGGCGGACGTCGCCTTCGTGCGCTCTTCCAACGACAACAGCTACATCATCGACAAGGTCGGCGAGAAGATCGCGACCCTCAGCTCCCGCCAGCACGGCAGCCCGTATTCCGAAGGCTTCGCGCTCATTCAGGAGGGCGAGCAATACTATTTCCTCAACCGCTCGGGCGCGAGCGCGTTCAAGGTGCGCTACGACGGCGCGCTTCCCTTCGCGAACGGCTACGCCGCGGTCAAGTCGGACGGGCTGTGGGGCTACATCAACCTGAAGGGCTATCTCGAAATCGCCTGCAAGTACGTCGAGGCGCAATCCTTCTCAAACGGCCTCGCCGCCGTGAAGGACGCTTCCTCAGGCCTCTGGGGCTACATCGCCCCCACCGGCGTGTACGCGATACAGCCGCTCTACGACAAGGCCGAAGAAAGCTGGCAGAAACGCAAGGGGCCGATGGCGGCCTACTGGCGCGCTGTCAGCACATACGCTCGTCACCTGGCGCACGCGTTGACCAGGGCAACGGATAACCCCTCGCCCACCGGCGGCGTGCCGTCCGGTGCGGCGGACGTTGGCGGGGAGGGCTGACCATGCCCGGCGCGC
>MWBW01000039.1 GCA_002069725.1 Firmicutes bacterium ADurb.Bin248
AAAAGCCGCTTTATTTTATGAAAAGAAGGCTCGCCGTGGAGAAGGATAGGAAATCTTTTTTGCACGGTTTTCACAAATAATAATACCTATATGGTTGATGAAAAAGTCCTGCAGATCGGGACTTTTTCGCATTTTAGGCCTATATGATCGCCTTGCGGAAGTCCTTATCCCGCAATCTTTCCATATGCTGTTCAAATTAACGCAAGCATTGGTCACCCTGTATGAGTAAAGCTTTCAAAGCAACATGCAAAAAGACGGTAAATATATATAAAGCTTATGCAAAGATATTCCATTATGTAAAACTTTATATTATACTACAGAGGAGAAGTAAAATGTCCTGTGCGTTATATACTTATGGCGGCATACGTGATAATAGATGATGCATGCAAACGAGGAATTCATAATGAAGAGCATATGTTACAGTATCATCTTTCTGTTTGTTACAGTGATAATAACCAGTTGCGGCACAACACCTGCAGAATCGATTCATTCGTCGCCAATTATAAATAATGAAGGTAATGATGACGAACGCTACGTAGAGTACGTAGAGAACGAAATTTCAACAAACAATAATATGAGATTTGTCGTTAAAGTTGCAGATTTCTCGGATGAGTCGGTCAACCTTACTTATACGGTAGAATATATCGAAACTGGCTGCGAACCGGCAGACCTGCACACTCAGCAATATTTAGAGGAATGCAAACTGTTATCGCAAGAGTTTGTCACAAGACTAAAAGATTGGGATTTATCAAACAGATCATATGCTTATGACACCGTAAAGTGGCAGTATATTCCTGGAAAGTACTTATCGATTATACATAATGTTGAAAACAATGTGGCGAGTAATGCTCACCCGTATCATAATGTAAGGGTATGGAATTACGACCTGCATAACGATCGCCTATTAACAGCGGCGGATGTGTTTAGCGAAGATGCTGCCCCAGTATTGAGTAATCATGTGTATAACCATATCATGGAACGATACGGCCATCCGGAAATGCATACGGACTATAAAGAAACATTGGGAACTTTATCAACATACGATCATTTCTCGCTTACTCCGGACGGTTTAAAGCTCTTTTTTGATGAGTATCTATTAGCATCCTGGTCGTCATTACCTACCTTTGACATGGTTTTGTCTTATGATCTGATTAACGATTGCCTGCAGCCGTGGGTACTGGATCTAGTAACTGATGGTGATTTTCAAGTAGATCAGAATAACAGGGAGAGTGATCCTTCCCCTACCATAGTAAATGGACAAGAAAGCCGGAGAATATCCGGATATTGGGATTTTGTCGGCTATGACGCATCCGGATGGGACTTCTTTTATGATTCTTTGTTTATATCCCCTACTGACAATGTTTATCGTATCACAGATGTTTATGGCAAGGTTAACAAAGGCACATTTTCTGTATTGGATGATAAGTTAACATTTAGCACAAATGCAGGATCTAGCGATACATTTACATATAAATTAGATGGGAACCGACTTACTTTGATTTGGGATAACGTCCCTAATTCTGAAATTTACATATTATACTTTAATAGAACAGATGAGAATAATTCTGAATCTGTAACATCTGAACCGAATATCAATATTAAGGTTGGCGAAAAGGTAACTGATTTTAAAGCTACGGATGTTAACGGAACAACATATTATGATGATTATTTGAAGTATTATCAATGCGTTTCATATGCCTTTGCAAGGGCACGAGAAAAATTAGGATTTTTGGCCGCATGCGAAATGATCCCCGGTTTTAGAGTCGTTTCCGCAAAAGATACAGCTGTAATCGCTGAAAAATATAATGGTAGATCATGCATAAACCATTCGAGCGGGAAAAATTACATCATTACTGTTTTTAACTATGCCAATCTGAATCCTGATGAAATTAAAACAAGGGTAAAGTCTGACTTATTGCCAAACTCCTATGCAAGTTTTAATTCGTTAGGTACTAATTCCGTTGATGGAGGCCACGGTCACATCATATTCGTCGAGGACGTTGTTTCTGAGGATGGAACGTTGTACGTTTATTTCTCCGAAGGAGGCAATACACGTCACGAATTGGATGGTGTTTTACAGAAAATCACATTTAATGAGTTGGTTGAGAGAGGCGGCGGATTGAATGGAATTGTTGCGTTTGAACTACGGAACTAATTCCATATCCATATACACAAGGGCACAAGACAAAAAACCGGACCAGGGGAGGATCAACGATGACAAAGGGAAACACGACGCCTGAGCAGAAGCGCCTGAACGCCGACCTTGCGGTCATTACCATCGTATCTTTTGCGGTTCTTGGCATTCTCATGGCTTTTCAGGAGCCGATATATGGCATCATCCGAAACGCGGATATCCATGTCCTTCCAAGAACGCTGATTGCTGCGTTATGCCAATTCGGCCTTGCGGGGTTGGGGATCAGCATTGTTTCCGTCTACAGGAAAGAGCCTTTCGGTTCCCACGGCTTGCAGCGCAAAGGAACGCTCCTGTCCGTTGCGCTGTGCGTCGCATGCTTTATCCCATATATTATCTTCAGCTTGTCTACGGATCAGATCAAGAGTTATTTGCCTTTCCAATCGGTGTGGATGACGGAGGAGGCGCTTTCAAGCGGCTTTCCCGTCAACGCGGCAACGATGCTGGTGATCGCAACGGCTTGGGGCTTTTTTGAGGGCTTTAACTATGTGGTGATCAGCGATAAAATCAACCGGCGCTTTCCATCAAAGAACAGATGGCTGAATTGGGGCGCGATCATCTGCGCGCTTATGTGTATTCTCATTCACGGCATGGTAGGCGTCACCCCCGAAGGGATACTTGAAATGCTCACCGTGATGATCATCATCTACGGCATGCTGATGGTTAGAACATTCACGGGGAATGCCTGGGGATGCGTATTCATATTTGTGTTTCTGTGGAACGCGTTTTAACGGATGCAAAATGGTTGTCGTGATCATGCGCTTTGCTCTATTCTTCGTTCCCCCGCATGAGCGCCACATGATAGCCGAACAGATCCGCGCCCATGATTCCCTCGGCCACGCCGGGATCGGACCGCATGAGCGCAAAGGCTTCCTGCTCCGAGGCGGCCTCCAGTATGACGATGCCGAACGTCCTTTCGTCAAGCCCATCGGTTTTGCCCGCGAGGATCAGCCTGCCTTCCCCGAGCAGTTTTTTCAGGAAAGCGAAATGCCGCCCAACGGCTTCGTTTTCCTTTTCCGTCCAATTGGCTTCTTCCCTCAGATGCGGCGCAGGCCTGAGGATATAGATAAACTGCTTTTTATGGTTTGACATAGCTCCTCCCGGATGATGACGTGATTTACCCCCGCGGCTGTATTGTATCATCGTTTGCGCCGCGCGGCAACCAAGCTTCATTTTATCCCATATACGTGATAAGATAGATCATCGCTCATCGTTTGGTTCCGCCCGCGGCACGGGATTTTAATTCAAGGAGGAAAGCGTTCGCATGCAGGTCGATATTTGCCCTCTGGAGCCCGCGCTTCTCGAGGATTACCTCCGTTTTTTCGACGACGTCGCCTTTGCAGACCACAAGGAATGGGCATGGTGTTACTGCACGTTCTATCACCTCGGAAAAGAGGATGAGGAAAGGCTTGAAGCCGAGTTCGCGGGAAACTGGACGCGGGACGCCCTGCGCGGCATCGCCGTCGGCCTCATCCAAAAGCGCGCGCTTAACGGCTATCTCGCGTATGAAAACGGGCAGGTCGTAGGCTGGTGCAACGCCGCCGACAAAAAGAATTATAAGAAGCTCTGTGAAAACAGGAGCATCTGGGACGACGGCGAGGATCTGCCTGTGAAAGCCGTCACATGCTTCATCATCGCGCCTGGCATGCGCCGCAGGGGCGTCGCCGCCGCCTTGCTCGAGCGCGCGGCCATAGACGCGGCCGCGGAAGGCTACGCGTATCTGGAAGCCTACCCCGCCTCCGGCGAGCTCGATTGCTATAAGCATTATCACGGCCATCCCGCCATGTATGAGAAGTGCGGTTTCACGCCGCACAAAAAGTTGGACGGCTACAGCGTATACCGCAAGCGCCTGTAATACGACCGGGCGTATCGGGATCGGGAGGCGGAAACATCCCATGCAAAATCCATACGAATCCGACATCCGGGCGATACTCGCAAAGCGCTCCGACAACGGCGCCGATCTTTGGGCAACTCCGGACGGGCGGCTCCTAAAGGGCAGCCCTTTCACGACGCTCGAGAGCGCGTGCATGCTCGCCGAGCTCGGCATGGACCCGGCCGAACCGGTCCTGCGGGAAACCGCAGGATTGATACTCGGCGCGTGGCGCGGGGACGGAAGGTTCCGCCTGTATCCGCAGGGCGCGGTCTATCCCTGCCATACGATCAACGCCGTGAGGACGCTCTGCCGCCTGGGCTATGCCGCGGACGAGCGGGTGCGCGCGAGCTTCGCGCATCTACTCGACATACAGCACGCCGACGGCGGCTGGCGCTGCAACAAGTTCAGCTTCGGCAGAGGGCCGGAAACGGAGTTTTCCAACCCGGGGCCGACGCTTGCCGCGCTCGACGCGTTCCGCTTCGCAAACCTGCCCAACGCGGGCGAGCCTCTCGACAGGGCGGTCGGATTCCTGCTCGCCCACTGGACGACGCGCGCGCCGCTCGGTCCCTGCCACTACGGGATCGGCACGCGGTTCATGCAGGTCGCCTACCCTTTCTCGAACTACAACCTCTTCTTCTACGTGTATGTCCTCTCCTTCTATGAGAGGGCGCGCGCCGACGAACGGTTTCACGAGGCGTTTCGGGCTTTGGAAGCGAAGCTCGTCGACGGCATGGTCGTCGTGGAGCGTCCCAATTCGAAGCTCGCCTCGTTTTCGTTCTGCAAAAAAGGGATGCCGAGCGAACTCGCCACGCGGCGCTATCTCGAAATAACGGCAAACCTTCGAGGAACTCCCCGCCAATAAAAGAAATGCTCCGTTTCCATCGCATCCGGGCCGTCATTTCGGGATGTTTCGCGCAAAGCTGAAATATACTGTGTCGAAAGCATTCGCGAAATCTGTTCCGGAGGGCGGCTATGAAACCGGGATTCGCTTTGGACAAACGGACGCTGCTCGTTTCGGTTCCGCTTTGCCTCGCGCTGTGCGCGCTCGTCAACCTCGCAGGGTATCTGCTCGACTGCCGGTATGTCAGCATACCGGCGGCGATCGCACAGGCGGACGACTACGAGGTGCGCAGCCGCCTTCTGATGGAGGCGATGGATAAGGTCGGCGTATGCGAGCCCGAGGACGCCGCGCTGGTGTGGGCAAGCGGGCTTGATATGCGCAGCGCAGCGCTGCAATACGCCGTCATGGACGCGCAGCTCAAGGCCGAGTACGCGCGGCAGCTCGAGGAAACCTCGCCGAATTGGGTCACGGGGATGTCCAGTCCATGGATCGAGAGCTACTCCATCGAGAAAATCAAGCGCCCCGGAAGGGACAGCCGTATCATCCGGCTCGTATTCTCCACCGCAAGCTCGACCGGCGCGGACTCATACTATCTGGCTACGCTCACAATCGTTCGAAACGATCGCTTCTGGCGCATCTCGAAAATCGAGGCGGACGAGGGTCTTTATCCGTACATGGGCTTCCGGCCGGAATAACGTCCCTTCCCCGCCTTTGATTTCATCGCTTTACAAATTGCTCCAAATTCACTAGAATTGGTTTGATACATCCGATTGCACGGAAGGGAACCGAACCAAAGTATGGCTTGCGCGAAGTACAGGATCAGGATCATGAAGAACGGACCCTACATCGTCACGGGCGGCGCGCCGCTCCGGGAGACGATCATCACGCCCGAGGGCGAAGGCTACGAGTTCCGCCCGGGGCGCGCGCTCCCGCAGGCGCAAAGCTATGCTCTGTGCCGCTGCGGGCGCTCGGCGAAAGCGCCGTTCTGCGACGGCGCGCACGCTTTTATCGGCTTCGACGGCACGGAAACCGCCTCGAGGGAGCCTTATTACGCGCGCGCAGAGCGCATCGAGGGCAAAACACTCGACCTGTTGGACGACGGCCGCTGCGCTTTCGCGCGTTTTTGCCACAGGAACGACGGCACCGCCTGGGAGCTCGTCGAAACCGCGTGCACGCAGCAGGCGCGCGCGGAGGCCATCCGCGCCGCAACCGAATGCCCGTCGGGCAGACTCACCTCCGTCGAAAAGGACGGCGCGGAGCACGAGCTCGACTGCGAGCCGGGCATCGAGATCATGCAGGATCCCGAGCGCGAGGTCAGCGCGTTCATCTTCGTCAAGGGCGGCATCCCCATAGAAGCCGGAGACGGCGCGGAATACGAAATCCGCAACCGCGTCGCGCTCTGCCGCTGCGGCCGCTCGCAGGACAAGCCCTATTGCGACGCGACGCACGTCGTGATCGAATACCGGGACAAGTAAGCAAAGCGGACGGCCGAGTCCGTCCAATCGGCTTTCGGCCGGAATTTACACTTCCGCTCTTTCGAACCGCCACGGGCACGCTGGAGGAAAACATGGATATTTCCGAAATCGTCGCGCGCCAGCGCGAATACTTCAACAGCGGCGCGACGCGTCCGCTGTCCTTCCGCCTGGACGCGCTCAGATCGCTGAAAAAGGCGCTCGGCGAGAACGGCACGCTGATCGGCGAAGCGCTCATGAGCGACCTGCGTAAATCGAGCTTTGAGACGTACATCAGCGAAACGGGCCTGGTGCTCGAGGAGATCGGCCATCACCTGAAGCGCCTGCCGCGCTGGATAAAAAACAAACGCGTGCCCACGCCGCTTTCACAGTTCCACGCGAAAAGCCATCTCGCGCCGGAGCCTTACGGCGTGGCGCTGATCGTTTCGCCCTGGAACTACCCGCTCCAGCTCTGCCTGCAGCCGCTCGTCGGCGCGATTTCGGCGGGCAACTGCGCCGTGATCAAACCCGGGCGGGAGCAGAACAAGGCGCTGCTCGAGGAGCGCTTCGATTACATCTTCTTCACCGGCAGCGTCGAGGTCGGAAGGGCCGTTATGGCCGCGGCCGCGAAGCACCTGACGCCCGTGACGCTCGAGCTCGGCGGCAAGAGCCCCGTCATCGTGGACGAAACGGCGGATATACCTCTTTCCGCGCGCAGGATCGCCTTTGGCAAGGTGCTCAACGCCGGGCAGACCTGCGTCGCGCCCGACTATCTGTTCGTGCACGAATCCGTGAAGGATGCGTTCATCGCTGCGTACGCGGCGGCGCTCCACGAGTTCTTCCCGAACGGGAACATGGAAAATCTCACGGGCATCGTCAACGAAAAGCACTTCAACCGTCTTTTGAATCTTATCCGGGACGAGAAGATCGCCGTCGGCGGCGGATATGACGCGGCGGCGCTCCGCATCGGACCCGCCCTGCTCGTAGACATCGCGCCCGACTCCCCCGTCATGCGGGAGGAGATATTCGGGCCGTTGCTGCCGCTGATGACCTACGCGCGGCTCGACGAGTGCGTCGAATTCATTCGCGCGCGTCCGAAGCCGCTTGCGCTGTATCTGTTCACCTCGAACAGGGATATGCCCGAAAGGGTGCTCGGCGCGTGCTCGTCAGGAGGTTGCTGCATCAACGACACAATCGTCCACCTCGCGACCCCGCATATGGGCTTCGGAGGCGTGGGCGAATCGGGCATGGGGAGCTACCACGGGAAATCCAGCTTCGATACGTTCACGCATTACAGGAACGTCATGGCGCGCTCGACCTGGATCGACCTGCCGCTTCGTTATCACCCGTATACGGAGCGGACGCTGAACACGATCAAAAAGCTGGTCAAATAACCGAACCAATATGGAAAAGCCGCGGCGGCGTCACGCCCCGCGGCTTTTGTTCGTCTGCTCCGCCGCGTCAGCGCGCGGCGCATGAAGCGGCGGCGAGCAGCGCTTCCGTCAGCGCGGGCGCGTCCGCGACGGCGCCGGCGTCGGCGTGCCTGAATATGAGCGCCTTTTCATCGCTGTTTACCGCGACGACGCGCGCGGCGTTTTCAATGCCCGCCGCGAAGGCACCCGCGCCCGAAGCGCCGAGCACGAGGCAGATTTCCGGTGAAATCGACGCGCCGGACTGGCCCACGATCTCTCCCGGCCCGCCCCAGCCGTTGAGCGCGGCCGCGCGCGTGAGGCCGAAGCCCGCGCCGAGCTTTCGCGCGAGTTCGCGCGCCCGCTCGCAATTCGCGCGGCTGCCCATGCCCGCGCCGCAAACGACGACTGCCTTTTTATTCCGCAATCCGTCGTTCGCGCAAGCCTTCTTTTCTTCCTCGAGCAGCCAAAACGGGGGCTTCTCATCCGCCGTTTCGAGGGAAACGCGCTCCGCTTCGACGGGCAATTTCTCCATCGTCAACACGGCGGGAAGGCGCGGCCGATATCGCGCGAGCACGTTCGAGGCGCAGGCGCGGCGGAAAAGGGATTCCCCATCCTCCGCAAAAAGCGCTCCCGTCAGGAAAAAAGCGCCCGTTTCCCGCGCGAGCCGGTACGCGAGCGCGCGCCCGGTATATGTATCCGCGAACAGGGCGTAATCGGGTTTCCCCGCGTGCCAGTTCGCGCGCAAAGGCCCGAAGGCAGGCTCCGCAGCATACCATAAGATGTTTTGCGTATCGTAAACTACGGCGTTCGGCGGACAAAACGCGCGACTCTGCGCGGCGCGCGCGCTTGCTTTACCGGAAAGCTCGTGTTCAAGCAGCGTTTTCGCGAGCCCCGGTACCGAGGTAAATTCAAGAAGCCCGCAAACACGTTTTCCAGCCGACCGGCTGAATATTATATTTTCCGTGCCTCCGTCGAAGGTTTTATCACCCCACACCGTCCGCGCTTGCCTGTCCCTGACGGCGAGGCGCGCGCGCAGCGTCGCCGCGCGAAGCACGGCAGGGCTGTTGCTCACGGACGCGAGCAGCGGCGCGCGGACGACGCGGCGATAAAGCCCGTCCGGCTCCTGGCAGAGGAGTTCCACCGCATCCCCGCGCGCGCGAAGCTCCAGAGCGTTCGTTATGAAAGTGCGGCCGAGCTTTTGCGCGACCCGCAGCGGCACGGTGCCCGTATCCGCCATGCCCGCGGCCGCGCCCGCGAGGATCAGGCCGCAATCGCCCCCGGCCGCGTAATCCGCGAGAAGCCGTGCGACCTCCTCCGAGGCAAACTCAAATTCCCCCGCGCCCAGAACGGCGACGTCCTCGTAACCCGCGGCGAACAGCGTCTGCGCGAAGGAAGGATGCGGCGTCCCCGCCGTCGCGGCGAAGCAGCGCGCTTCCTTCCCCTGTTCTGCGTATTCGTCCCTGAGCCGCAGGCCGAGCTCGAGCGCGGCTTCGTCGAAGCAATTGATCTCTTTTCCGGCATAGGAAAGATCGCCGTACGGGGAGAAGGCTTCCCAATCCCTCTCGAGCACGCGCTCCCAGACCGGTACGGTCTTGAATAAGACCAGTATGTTCATTTTCGCTCCACCAGGAGAACCCCCTTGTTCATGATGCCGTTCGGGTCGAGCGCGTCCTTGAGGCGGTACATCAGCTCGTAGCTGCTGCCGTGCTCCTCGGGCATGAAGCGCGTCCTGTAACGGCCGCTGCCGTGGTGGTGCGCGACGCTGCCGCCGCGCCTGAGCGTTTCCTCGAGTATGATCGCAACCACGCGCATGTAGTCCGCCTCGGCGGCCTGCGCGCCTTTTTCCTCCATGAAAGCGAAAGTGAAGTAAATGTTCGTGCCCTGCGCGTAGCAGTGCGAGGCGTGGCCGCCCGCGTAAGCCATCTCCTCGACCTCGCCCGTGAGGCGCGCGACGACCGCGTCGTAGATGTTGCCGATTTCGTCCCAGTTGGCCGATATCTCGCAGGTGTCGGCTATGACGCCCATCTCGTGATAGAGCCCGTTGTCGAGCGTGCGGCAGACGTCGTTGCGCGTCCTGAACCACGCCTCCACGGGCTTCCCGCCGAGGTCCGCGGCGTCGAACTTCCTTGCGTATTCCGCGACGGCGTCCCCCGTCGCCTCCGCGATGGCGCGAGGCCCTTCGCACAGGAAAAGAAGCAGCGCTTGGCCTTCGGGTACGGCTTCGCTCATGCCCAGCACCATCATGACCTCGGCCGCGTCGTGCAGCCGGACGACGGCGGGCTTATAGCCGTCCGCCATGACGGCGCGGATGAACTCAAGCCCCCGGCGCATATCCGCGACGGCGTAGGCGCGCATCCAGCGCTCGTCCGGGCGGTATCGGAACAGCTTGAGCGTCGCTTCCGTGACGAAAGCGAGCGCGCCCTCGCTGCCGATGAACAACTGGCGGAGGTCCGGCCCGCAGCTTCGGCGCGGCACGTTCTTGACGCGCACGACCGTACCGTCCGGAAGCACGGCCTCGAGGCCGACGACGAGCTCCTCTATGCCGCCGTAGAGCGTGGAGAACTGGCCCGTGCTGCGCGTGGCGACGAGGCCGCCGACGTGCGCCATGGGCAGCGATTGCGGAAAATGCCCCGTCGTGAAGCCGCGCTCGTTGAGGGCGTTCTCGAGGTACTCCAGCGGCGTTCCGCAGCGCGCGGTTACCGTCATGTTGGTTTCATTGATCTCGAGTATGCCGCTCATCGCGCTGCCGTCGAGTATGACGCCGCCCTCAACCGGCTCTATGCTTTGCGTCACGCTCGATCCGCCGGTGCGCGGGGTCACGTCCACCCGGTTTTCGTTGAGAAAGCGAAGGGTTCGGGACACCTCCTCGACGGTATGCGGCCGCACGACGCACGCGGCGCGCGGCGCGAAGGACTTGCCGTCCGCGCGCTCGAAGATGCGAAAGCCGATGTAGTCCTTCGAGGATTCGCATATCGTCTGCTCGTCCGCAAACACGTTTTCGGCGCCGACGGCGGCCGAAAGGCCGCGGACCAGTTCCTGCTTATCCATATTCATTCCTCCTTCGATGCTGCGCGTCCCATCGAGCGCGACGCGACGACGTCCGCGCCCGTGCCGCAGATGTTTTCACAGATCACATCGCCGCATTTTACCGGCGCGTCGAACCGAAGCCCGTAGAGCGCGGCAAGGCATTCCGACAGTTTTTCCTTTGGAATCTCCCCCGAACTGATCACGGGCAGCCGCGGCTGCGTGCCGCCGCGTATCGCCACCGTGGTCGTGAGCATGCGCATGGGATTCGTATATTCGCCTATGCCGTGCGCGAGGCCGCGCTTGCAGCCGTTCCCCTCAACTTTTACCTCGCCGTTTTCCTCCCATACCGTAAGCCGGCAGCCGCTCGGGCAAACGATACAGACGAACTGCTTTTCGTTCATTCGCGCGTCACCTCCCGGATCGACACCGCGACGGGCGCGTCGCCGATGCGCCCCGCAAGGTCGAAGGCGATCATCTCCGGCGGCGCGAGATGACGGAGGCTTTTTTGCATAAGCATCCTTCCCCCGCTCTCGCAGGTCAGCACGGCTTCGCGAAGCGGCTTTTTCACGCGAAGGAACAGCCGCGCGCCCGCGCAGCCATGTCTGAGACGCTGCGGCACGACGAAGTTCACGTTCTCTCCCGCTTCGACGGGGACGTATTGCGGCTGTCGGCAAAGCCCCCCCGCAATAAAATCGACCGCGCCGCGCGCCGCGATCTCCCCGCTCTGCGACACATAATCGACCAGATCGAACACGACCGCCACATTGCCGCATGCGAAAACGCCGGGGACGCTTGTCATGAAAACATCGTCGAGCACGGGGCCCTTTGTGCGCGGGTCGAGCGCTACGCCCGCGCCGCGGCTCAATTCGTTTTCCGGGATCAGACCTACCGCGAGCACAAGAAGGTCGCACCCGACCGTTTCCTCCGTTCCGGGAATGGGCTTGAGGTTTTTATCCACCCTGGCGACGGCGACGGATTCCACGCGCTTCCTTCCGTTGACGCGCGTGACGGTGGTTGAAAGATGCAGCGGGATATTGAACTCGTCGAGGCACTGCACGATGTTGCGCGTAAGCCCGCCCGGAGCGGGCATAACCTCGTACACCGCCTTGACTTCGATGCCCTCGAGCGTCATGCGCCGCGCCATGATGAGGCCGATGTCGCCCGAGCCGAGTATGACCGCGCGGCTGCCGGGAAGATACCCTTCCATGTTGACGTAGCGCTGCACGGCGCCCGCCGTGAGCACGCCCGCGGGCCGGTCGCCGCAGATGAGCACCTGGTTCGCCGTGCGCTCGCGGCAGCCCATTGCGAGTATGACCGCGCCGGCCTCGATTTCAAGCATGCCCTCGCTTTTGCTGCAGGCGTAGATCACGCGCGCGCCGGTCACCTCGAGCGCCATGGTGCCGAGCCTGACCTCGACGCCGCTTGCTTCCACTTCGTCGATGAACGCCTGCGCGTACTGGTTGCCGCTCATGCGCCTGCCGAAGCGGTGCAGCCCGAAGCCGTCGTGGATGCACTGCTGCAATATGCCGCCGAGCTCCGCGTCGCGCTCGATCAGGAGCACGCGTTTCGCGCCGCTTCTTCGCGCCTCGAGCGCGGCCGCAAGGCCCGCCGGGCCCGCGCCGACGACGGCGACGTCGACGGATACGCGCTTCATTCGCCGGCCTCCTCTCCCCTGTTGCGCCGCAAGAGCACCTCGGTCCCCTCGCCCTTGAGCGTGACTTCGGTCCGCTTGCGTCCGAGCTCGCGCGCCATGATCTCCAGCACGCGCGGCTGGCAGAAGCCGCCCTGGCAGCGTCCCATGCCCGCGCGCGTGCGCCGCTTGACGGCGTCCACCGAGCCGGGCGGCACGGGGGAGCGCAGCGCGTCGAGTATCTCCCCTTCCGTGACGCACTCGCAGCGGCAGACGATCTTGCCGTAGGCGGGATTTTCCCGGATCAACGCATCCTGCTCCGCGCGGCTCATGTGGCGGAATTCCGGGCGGCGTCTCCGGAGCGGGTTCCAATCCGCTCTAATCTCAGCCGGACGGCCGGTTTTTGCCGCATGCTCCGTCACGATGCCCTCGACCATGCGCGCGACGGCGGGCGCGGCGGCAAGCCCCGGGGACTGGATCGCGCCGACGTTGACGAAGCCGTCCGTCACGGGAGACATTTCGATGATGAAGTCCTCTTTGTAATCGGCGGGACGGTTGCCCGCGAAGAAGCGTATGATGTTCGCATAGGAAACCGTGTCGTCCCCCCGGCCCATGGCGTATTGAAGCTCCTCCGGCGTGGTCGAGAGATCCTCCTTATCGGGAATTTCGAGCGCGGAGGGCCCCATGAGCACGTTGCCCTCCGGCGTGCGGCACATGCCGCCGCCCTTGGTTTCGCTGTGCTCGAGCGCGCGCCGCACCTCCCGGAAGGTGATTCTCTCGCACAGGGTTCTGTATTCCGGCTGCGCGGCCTTGTCGAGTATCGCAATCACGCCGCGCCGCGCGTGTATGGTGTAGCCTTTATCCCCGGCCATGGCGGAGATTTCGTCCGCGTAAAGGCCCGCGCAGTTCACGACATAGCGCGCTCGGACGACGCCTTTTTCCGTCACGACGCCCGCGACGGCCCCGTTTTCGACGATTACTCCCGCGACCGTCGCGTTGAACAGGAAGCGGACGCCGTTTTGCGCCGCGTTTTCCGCGAGCGCGAGCGCCACCTGATACGGCTCCACAAGCCCCATGCTCGGCAGCCACAGCGCGAGCTTGATCCTGGGGCCGAGGCCGTTTTTCGCGAGGCCCGGCTCCAGTTCCATGGCGCGCTCGGCGTCCACAAGCTCGACGCCCGCGACGCCGTTCCGTTTCGCCTGCCTGTACGAATACTTCAGCGCGGCCCCGAGCGGCCGGGACGTCACGAAGCCCATCGCGCCGCAGCGCTGCAACTCGAAATCCAGTTCCTCCGCCCATTTGTCGTAGAGCCGGTTGCCCTCGACGTTGAGCTTCGCCTTGAGCGTGCCGGACTTGACCGCGTGGCCCGGGTGGATGTTGCCGTTGTTGGCCTTGGTGGCGCCCATAGCGACGTCGTCCGCGGCCTCGACGACGACGATCTTCCACCGGTATTTGGCGAGTTCGCGCGCGACGCCGCAGCCGGAAATGCCCGCGCCGACGATCACGACATCCGCCTCGTCGATTGTGCCCGCGGCCTCCCCCTTCGCGCGAAGCGCCGCGTAGTCCTTTCGTGGGACGCTCACGCCCTTCGCGCTCAGCTCGTTGACGACGTTCTTCACGCCGGGCAGCTTCGCCGCCCTGCGGCCGATTTTCACGAGTTCTTCCCAGCCCGCGCATTCGCCCCGGATGGTCAGGATGCCGCGCGCGTCCAGTTCCGCCTCAAGGGCGGCGTCGGGAAACGCCTTGTTGAGCTTTCGCGCGATCTCTTTGGCTTCCATCCGATTCCCCCTCCATAGCTCAATAAAACTGCGGCGCCATCTTGAACTCGACCACAAGGTTCTGGATGTACGAAACGAGGTTGCCCGAGAGATAGCTCCTGAGTATCCCGTCCATGCCGTAGTTCTTCCGATTCACGAGTATCACGGGCTGGCGAAGCTTTTCGGTTTTTTCGCATTCGATGGGAATCGCCGAAACGTCGGCGAGAGACACGCGCCTCTCAAGCGCAAAAAACAGGTTGCTGAGGTTCGGCTGCCGCGCGGAAAGCTCCCCCTGCATCACGACGCAATCCGCCTCGCCCGAGAGAAAAGCGAAGTTGCACGAGATATACGGCATTTCGAGCACGCGCACGTCCTTGCCCCGGCAGACGAGCTGCGTCAGCTCCCACTGGTCGGTGCTGGTCGGATCGGCGGCGACGCGCATGCCGTCCCGCACTTCGCCGACGCCGGGCCTGTTGATGTAGAGCGTATACGGCAGCGAATACACGCAGCCCTCGAGCGGGAACGCGAGCGCGAGCTCGGGGAAGCGCGATTGATACTCCTCCGCCGCCGACTGCGTGACCACCACGAAGTCGTAGACCCCGCGCAGCAGCGCCTCCGCGCGGTTCTTCGAGCCCTGCACGAAGGCGAAGGTGAAGGGCGCGGCGCACTTGTTCATGGCCTGGCAGATGCCCGTCGCAAGCCCCGCGTGATGGATGCTCAAGGGCGCTGGCATGGAGCCCGTGATGAAGTGCAGCCCCGCGTTGCCAAAGAGTTTTTTTTCATCCTTCGCGATCAGATAAGTGCCGCTCTTGCCGCGCCGGTCGAGCGAGACCGCGCCCGCTTCCTCGAGGCCGTCTATGGCGTTCTGCACGATGCCGCGCGAACAGCCGAACAGATTCGTATATTCACGTATAGTCGGTATTTTCATCCCCGGCCGCGCGCCGATAAGGCCCCGCGCGATGCGCGTGCCGACCAGCCAATCCTTTTTATAAGGGGTCTTATCCATATCGATGCTCTTTTCAAATGTACATTTTTATGTACTTAATTATATTCTATTCCCGCGCGCATATGTTGTCAATCGAGGAAATCGGCTTGCGCCGCAAATTCAATATTTCGGGCGAAAGTCTGCGAAAAATAAGGAACTTTTTTCACGGCGCGGCAAAGTTGTCGGATTCTGCTTCCATTTTTATCCTGCCGCCCCTTCGACGCGCTTGCATTTAAGTACACGGCGTTGTACACTTAGTGTATAGGAGGCGACGTTATGGCGGATAACCCCCTGATACTGACGTTCGACATCGGAACGCAGAGCGCGCGCGCCATGCTTGTCGACGCGCGCGGAGAAGTGTTGGCCAAAGCGCAGAAGCATTTCGAAAAGCCCTATCATTCCCCGCAGCCCGGCTGGGCGGAGCAGGACCCCGATTTTTACTGGAACATGATCTGCGAAACGAGCCGATCCCTCAAGGAGCAAAACGAGGGTTTGTGGAAGGACGTCGCCGCGGTCACGTGCGCATGCATCCGCGCGACGACCATCTGCCTCGACGCCGAAAATAAGCCGCTTCGCCCCGCCATCGTCTGGCTCGACAAGCGCAAGGCCGAAAACCTGCCTCCTCTGCCCGCATTGAATCGCGCCGCCTTCGCCGCAGCCGGCATGAAAGACGCGGTCGAAACCATACGCGGCAACATGGCCTGCAACTGGATCGCCGCAAACCAGCCCGAGGTCTGGGCGAAAACGGCGAAATTCGTACTGCTCTCGGCGTATCTGAACCTGCGCTTCTGCGGGGAGCTCGTCGATTCCACGGCCAACACGGTGGGCGTGCTGCCCTTCGACACCAGGCGCGGCCGGTGGCTCGCGAAAAACGACGTCACGCGCTGCGTCTACCTGATGGAGGACGACAAGCTCATCGATCTCGTCGGGCCCGGCACGCAGCTCGGAGGCGTCACGCGGGAAACGAGCGGGCAGACGGGCATCCCCGCAGGTACGCCCTACGTCGTGACCGGCGCGGACAAAGCCTGCGAGACGCTCGGCCTTTCCTGTACGGATGAGACGAGCGCCGCGCTCAGCTTCGGCACGACGGCGACCATCGAGATCGCGACCTCGCGCTACCTCGGCCCTTCCGCCATCATGCCGCCCTATACGGCCATCAACGGGGGCTTTCTGCCCGAGGTGGAAACATACCGCGGGTATTGGCTGATCTCGTGGTTCAACCGCGAGTTCGCCGCCAAGGAAATGGAGGAGGCAAAGCGCCTCGGCTGCGCCCCGGAGGAACTGCTCAATCTCCGGCTCAAGGAGATCCCGCCCGGCTGCGACGGGCTCGTGTTCCAGCCGACGTTCACGCCGGACATCGCCACACCCCACGCCAAGGGCGCGATCATCGGCTTCTCGGACATCCACACGCGCATCCACCTCTACCGCTCCATCATAGAGGGCATCAACTTCAGCCTGATGGAAGGACTGTATCTGCTCGAGGGCAGAGGCAGATTCAAGGTGAATAAGCTCTTCGTCGCGGGCGGCGGCAGCCGCAGCTCGGAAATCTGCCAGATCACATCCAACATGTTCGGATTGCCTCTGCACCGCACGCAGACCTACGAAGTGTGCGGCGTGGGCAGTTCCATGGCGGCATACGTATCGCTGGGCGTATACAAGGATTATCCCGAGGCGATCAGGGCGATGGTCCGTATTCGGGATACGTACCTGCCCGACATGACGGAGCACGAAGTTTACAAAAAGCTGTTCGGCGAGGTGTACGCTCAGGTATTCGACAGCCTCTCGCCGCTGTATCGAAGGCTCAACGGCATCATCAAACACCGCACGCAATGACGCGGCGGATCGTATAACATCCGGGAAAGGAGAACGGTTATGGCAAAATTCACCCCCCAGTCGCTCGTGGAGGACATCCTCAACAACCCCGAGGCCGTAAAGGTCGTGGAATCCCTCGTGCCCGGCGTCTCGAAAAACCCCATGATCAAGATGGTCAAGAAGTTCACGCTCGAGAAGCTCTCGAGCCTCCCGCAGGCGAACCTCCCCAAGGAGAAGCTCGACAGGCTCCTCCAGGAGCTCAACGACAAGGTCAAAGATTAAAGTATCAAAATTACGCGGGACGGCCGACGGCCACCCGCGTAGTTTTTTTGGATACAGCCGGATCCGGTTAAACCTCGGTGTAGTAAATCACGCCGGAATGATCGGTAACTTCACCCAGCGTGCTGTTCGCCACCACGAACGTTTCCGAGTGGCCGGCGGCGATCGTGCCGGTCTGCGGCATGACGAACGTATACGTTTCCTCGTTCGTCCCGTCGGACAGCTCGACATAGTAATACGCGTTCGTCCCCGCCTTGCAGGGTATGGCGTTCGTATTCGTTACGACGATGGTCAGTACGGCATCGTTGTTGCTGACACTCAACAGCGTACCTTCTGCTACGGTAATCGGGATTAGGGCCATGGTATTCCCCCCTTTGCTCATATGTATTCTGAAAGGATATACCTTTCACTTATATAGTATTCAGGTCTTGGAATCTTGTCCCTGTCCGGCGAGGGCACAAGAATATATACGCCGTCATATATTTATAACGGTGATATGTATGAGCTTTATGGATGTAACCTGCAGGGATTCCTTCAGCCTGCCGAATTGCGCCGGATGCTCCGGATGCGGCGGCGATATGCTGCGCGTCGGATGCGGCTATGAAACTTACCTTTATTTTGAGCTTCCGCCGGCCGTCTGGCTCGGACGGCTGCAAAAAGCGAGGCTCTTTCTCTTCAAAATCTCCGCGGACGCCGCCGGAGCGCCGCTATCAAAGATCGACCGATACCGCGTCTGCCCGCTGCTGGACTTCGCGAGCGTTTTCGGCGACTGCTTTGCGCCTCCGGGAATCGACGAGCGCCTTTGCGCGCCTTTCGAGGACGATTCCCGCAGGAGTTATACGGAGATCGACGTCACGGGCATCGCCAAAGCGTGGACCCTGGAAAAGCCCGAGAACAAGGGGCTGGTTTTGAGCGGCCATCCAAGTGCAAGGCCGCTCGTCTACGCTTCCAACCGGTTTGCAGTCGCCGGAATGCGGCCGACGCTGCGCCTGTCCTGCGAGGGATTCACCCGGCCTTTGAGCGTGGCGGAAGCCGTCGCGGAGGTCCGCTGAACGCCGCGTGACCAAGCGCTTTTCCCATCAGCCTTATATACGCGAAGGGCGGCTTTTCAGCCGCCCTTCCCCGTCCGCTCCCTCTAGAGCATGATGCAGATGAGCCCGTTGCAGCCGTCGTTGACCATGCGCTGCAGCGTGGACTGAAGCCTTTGCTGCACGCCGTCCGGCAGGCGGTTCACCTTGCCCGTCATGCTCTCGCGCACCATATCGCGCAGGGACTTTCCGAAGATATCCGTCTCCCAGATCTTCTGCGGGTCGTGCTCGAAGGTGTTCATCAGGTAGGTCATGAATTCCTCGGACTGCTCCTCCGTGCCCACGAGCGGCGAAACCTCGGACTCCATATCCACTTTGATCATATGCAGGCCGCTCGCCTTCGCGCGCAGCTTCACGCCGAAGCGGTTGCCCTGACGCACGATCTCGGGCTCCTCCATCTCCATGCTGTCAAGCTGGGGCGGCACCATGCCGTAGCCCGTGCGCATGGCGCACTGCAGCGCGCCCTCGATTTTGTCGTACTCGCGCTTGGCGGTGGCGAAGCTTTTGATGGAGGCGATCAACTGCGCGTCGTCCTTGATCTCCACGCCGCACTCCTCGCCGAGCACCGTGTAGAACAGGCTTTCCTCGGGGCGCAGCTCGATGAGCACATCCCCGGTGCCGGGCGAGACGCTTTTGACGGAAGCCTGCGTAAAGCCCGGCACGGCGCAAAGCGCCTCGTTGAAGCCGGGCGCGTCCTTCATGCACGAGAGGGAATTCGCGGCCGCCTCGAGGGGTTCGCGCACGCGATTGACCAGCCAGTGGCCGTTGCCCAGCTCGCACACCCATTCGGGCAGCTCCACGCGCACCGTGCGCAGCGGGAACTCCATGAGTATCAGTTCGAGCATATCGTTGAGCGCGTTGACGTCCGCGGTGAGCACGTTCGCCGGGTATACGGTGACGCCGTACTTTTCCTTGAGCGTGAGTCCGAGCGATACGGTCTCGGGGTCGTTGGGATGCGTGCTGTTGAGCACCACGATGAAGGGCTTCCCCTGCTCGCGAAGCTCCTTTATGACGCGCTCCTCGGCGGCCACGTAATCCTCGCGCGGGATCTGCGTGATGCTGCCGTCCGTCGTCATGACGACGCCTATGGTCGAATGGTCCGTGATGACCTTGCGCGTGCCGATCTCCGCGGCTTTGTCGAAGGGCATCACATCGGCGGACCAGGGCGTGCGGACCATGCGCGGCATGTCGTTCTCGAGGTGCCCCGCCGCGCCCGGAACCATGTAGCCCACGCAGTCCACGAGGCGTACGCTGAGGTTCGTGTTGCCGCCGAGCGAGATGTTCGCAGCCTCGTTGGGCACGAACTTGGGCTGCGTGGTCATGATGGTCTTGCCCGCGGCGCTCTGGGGCAGCTCGTCGACGACGCGCGCGCGCTCGTACTCGTTCTCGATCGAGGGGATCACCAGCATATCCATGAAGCGTTTGATGAACGTCGATTTCCCGGTCCGCACGGGTCCGACCACGCCGATGTAGATATCCCCGCCGGTCCTCTGGGCGATGCTCTCGTATAATTCGCGTCTTTCCATTGCGAAATCCTCCCATGCGGTATTCTTCAATGATATATATGTCATGCCCCGGCGCATCATGCAAAAGCGCCGCTTATGCAAGCGGCGCAAGCGACGCGTATATTCATTTCACCTGGGCGTTTGCTCTTCCTTCGTTTTCGCGCGCACAATCAGGCGCATGGGCGTGGCGTCGAGGCCGAAGGACTTCCTGAAATAGTTCTCGAGATAGCGCTTGTAGGAGAAGTGCATGAGCTCCGGGTCGTTGACGAAGAGCACGAATGTCGGAGGCTTTACAGATACCTGCGTGGCGTAATAGATGCGAAGCCGCCTGCCCCTGTCGGAGGGCGGTTCCGTGACGCTGACGGCCTCGGCGACGATGTCGTTGAGCGTGCCGGTCGAGACGCGGCGGCAGTTCTGCTCGTAGGCCATGTCCGCATATTCCATGACTTTGCCCACGCGCTGCCCCGTGAGCGCCGAAATGAACAGCATGGGCACATAGTCCATGAAGGCGAGATCGGCCGCGAGCTTTTTCTTAAACTCGTTCATCGTGTGGGTGTCCTTCTCGATGAGGTCCCATTTGTTGACGATGAGCACGCCCGCCTTCCCCTCCTCGTGCACATAGCCCGCGATCTTGACATCCTGCTCGCTCAGCCCCAGCTTCGCGTCCACGACGATGAGCGCCACGTCCGCGCGGCGGATCGCGCCGAGAGAGCGGATCACGCTGTAGCGCTCTATGGACTCATCCTCTATGGCGCGCTTTCGGCGTATGCCCGCCGTATCGACGAGCACGTAGTCCTTTCCGTTCCAGCGGAAAGGTGAGTCTATGGAATCGCGCGTGGTGCCGGGGATGTCGCTCACGATCGTGCGTTCGCTTCCGAGCAGCGCGTTCACGAGGCTCGATTTGCCCACGTTCGGCCTGCCTACGACCGCGACGTTCGTCACGTCCGGATTCTCCCCCGCCCCCATCCTGGGGAAATACCGCACGACCTCGTCGAGCAGGTCCCCGAGGCCCAGCCCCTGTTCCGAGGAAATGATGACGGGCTTGCCTATGCCAAGCTCATAGAACTCGTATTCGGCGTCCGCGTATTTGGGGTGATCCACCTTGTTGACGCCGAGCACGATGGGCTTCTTCGAGCGGCGCAGGAGATCCGCCACCTCGAGATCCGATGCGGTGAGCCCTTCGCGCCCGTCGACGAGGAATACGATCACATCCGCGGTTTCGATGGCAAGCTCGGCCTGCCTGCGCATCTGCTGGCTGATGATGTCCTCCTTCATCGGTTCGATGCCGCCCGTATCGATGAGCGTGAAGTGATAGTCGAGCCACTCCGCGTCGCCGTAGATGCGATCGCGCGTCACGCCCGGCGTATCCTCGACGATGGCGACGCGCTTGCCTATGATCCGGTTGAAGAAGGTCGATTTGCCCACGTTCGGCCGCCCGACGATCGCCACCAATGGTTTTGCCATGCTACACCTCTTTCAATGCGTTGAACAATCCATATATATAGGCTTCACCGTCCGCCGCACACAGGGGAACGACGCGGACGTTAAGCTCGCGTTCAAGCCATTTCGTATTATGCCCGTCGAGGAAAACATCCTCGCGCTCCCTTAGCATGTCGTCCGGTATCACGAGCAGTTCGCCGGGGCTTTCGCCCCTGAGCTGCGATGCGATGTCGGTCGCCGTCACGAGGCCCGCGACGGTGACGCTCCGGCCGAAATAGTCGTTCTCGACCCTTCGAAGGCCGAATTCGACGCCGTATTCCCCGAGTTCGGCGAGCAGAGGCTTGAGGAAGCCGTAGGCCGATGCGCCGGAGACGCCCGTCACGCGACACGTGCGGGAAAACGGCTCCATTTGGGAGAGCGCGCCGCGGAATTCCCGCTCGAACTTGCGAAGCAGGCCCACGCCGTTTTCGAGCTGGGGAAAATCGTCGTAGTCCTCATACGGCGGCAGTTCGCGCCCCGCCAGGACGTACAGCTCGTCCGCCGCGTAGACGAAGCCCTCGCCCGTTTGCTTACGCGCGCGCTTTGCAAACGCCTCGGCGAAATCGATGATGTTTGCGGCTTCCTCTTTGGTGAGGCAGCGAAGCGGCGCGAGGCCTTCCCGGTATTTCGTGAGCCCCACCGGCACAACGGCAATGGTCTGCGCCGAGGGAAAAAGCGCGTAGAGCTCTTCGATGCTCCGCTCGAGCACCGCGCCGTCGTTGACGCCGGGGCAGACGACGATCTGCGCGTGGAAGCGAAGCCCCGCCTCGCGAAGGCGCGTCAGGCGCTCCATGATGCGCTCGGCCGAAGGGTTTCGCATCATCGTCCTGCGCACGGCGCCGTCCGTCGCGTGCACCGAAACGTAAAGCGGGCTCACGCGGCGCAGTATGATGCGCTCGAACTCCGCGTCGGACACGTTGGTGAGCGTCACGTAGTTGCCCATGATCAGCGAAAGCCGCCAGTCGTCATCCTTGAAGCGCAGAGTCTCACGCCCGCCGCGCGGGAGCTGATCCACAAAGCAGAACAAACACCGGTTTTTGCACGCGCGCACGGGACTCATGAGAGAGGTCGAGAAGCCGAGGCCGAGCGGCTCGTATTCGTCCTTTTCAATAGCGTATTCCCGGACGTTGCCCGCCTCGTCCTCCACGGCGACGCAAAGCTTTTCCATGGCCGTAAGCTGCTCGTAGTCTATGATGTCCTCGACGGGTTCGCCGTTGATCGATACGAGAGAAACGCCCCTGGTTATCCCGGAGGCGTCGGCCGGCGAACGCGGTTCCACCGAAGTGACGAGGTGTTTTTTATGCCTGTTCTCGACTTCCATGTGGGGATTATAACACAATCCGATTGAAATTGTACATTCCCGCGCATTCTGATATAATGACGGCGGCCGGAGGTGAGGATATGCCAAGGTTCATGCTGGTGCCGGATTCCTACAAGGGCACCATGAGCTCCATGCAGGTATGCGAGGCGATGGAGCGCGGGATACGGCGCGTGCTGCCCGAAGCGATCGTCGATTCCCTGCCCGTCGCGGATGGCGGCGAGGGCAGCGTGGACGCTTTCCTCCACGCCATAGGCGGCAAGAAGCGCGCGGCCGACGTCTGCGGCCCGTATTTCGATAAAATAGAGGCAAGCTACGGCGTGCTCGGGGACGGACAGACCGCCGTCATCGAGATGGCCGCCTGCGCGGGCCTCCCTCTCGTATTCAACAGAAAAGACCCTTCCCGCACGACGACCTACGGCGTGGGCGAATTGATGCTGCGCGCCGCGGCCGACGGCTGCAAACAGATCATCATGTGCCTGGGCGGAAGCGCCACCAACGACGGGGGCTGCGGCGCGGCCGCCGCCGCGGGCATCCGCTTCTACGACAAGAACGGCAGGCAGTTCATACCCGTGGGCGGCTCGCTCAAGGACATCGTGTTCATCGACACGTCCGGCGTTTCGCCCGCGCTCGCGGGCGTGAGCGTGATCACGATGTGCGACGTGGACAATCCCCTCTGCGGCGAAAGGGGCGCGGCTTACGTGTTCGCCCCGCAGAAGGGCGCGGGCGCGCAGATGGCTCGCGCGCTCGACGAGGGCCTGAGGAACCTCGCCAAAGTCGCCAGGGCCGACGAGCTCGCGCGCACGGCGGGCTCGGGCGCGGCGGGCGGCATGGGCTTCGGGATGCAGGTGTTTTTCAACTCAAATCTTCGCATGGGCATCGAAACCGTGCTCGACGTCGCGGGCTTCGACGAGCTGCTTCCCGGCACGGACTACGTCTTTACCGGCGAGGGCCGCATCGACCCGCAGAGCATGCGCGGCAAGGTCGTCATGGGCGTAGCCCGGCGCGCGAAGCGCGCGGGCGTGCCCGTGATCGCCGTCGTGGGGGACATTTCCGACGGCATCGAGGAGGCCTACGACGGGGGTGTGACGGCGATATTCAGCATCAACCGCGTGGCGCTCGAGCATGAGGCCGCCAGAAAGCGCGCTCCGCGGGATCTCGAACTGACCGTCGCCGACATCGTGAGAATCCTTCACTGAAAGGGGTTTATATGTACAACGACAACGAAAAGGCGCCGGGTGAAACGGCCTTTGCCGCTTCCTGCGCGCAGGAAAGCGCATGTGAAAAGGAGCGCGCCGAACTGCTCGATTTGCTCGCGCGCTTCGAGGCCGGTTACGCAAAGCGGGATTGGGAACATGCAAACGAATTCGCGCGCGCGTTCTTTACCGCAAAAGAAACGGCGGTCGCGCTCGGCACGGGCACCGGGGAACTGTTCGTCGGGACGGATGAGATCGCATCCCTCATCGAGAGCGATTTCCGTTATTGGGGCGACATGCGCCTCTCGTTCAACGACGCGGTCATCCGCGTGCATGAGCGCGGCGCCTGGGTCGCCGTGCCGGGAGCGGTACGCTATGTTTATGACAGCTCGGAGCGCGCCATGGCGAATCTTCGCCGTTTTGTGGAAGGCGTATTGAAAGATGAAATGCGCGCGCCTCTCAACCGCGCGGCGCTGGTCAACTGGGCGCTGTCGCTCGCCCTGCACGCACGTGAAAAAGACGAGCGCGTCCAGTGGACGCCCATGCACCTGAGCGGCGTGCTCGTAAAGGAGGACGGCGCCTGGAAGTTCGCCTGCATGCAGTTCTCGATGCCCGGCGGGGATTTCCCGGACGAGCGCTTCGAGTACACGCCCGCGCACAAGGCGGATTTCGATAAGCAGAACGAGCGCGCGAAGTCTGCGGGATGGCCGGTCCCGCCGGAGGCTGAAGCGCTCCTCGATGACTTCGGGACCGGACTGTTCGCGCAACAGGGGGATTTGCGCGAGCCGATCGGAAGGCTGTTTGCCGCGCGCGGCGAATGCGCGGCGCTCGGGACGGAAAGCCGGCTTTTTTCCGGGTATGACGGCATAGCTTCTTTCTTTGAAGCATACGGGGATTGCACGCTCGCGCTCTCGCGGGAGCATACGCTCGCGCGGCGCAGCGGCGATCTTCTCTGGATCGTCACCTCGGGCACGCTGACGCGGCGCATGGACGCCGCGGCGCTCGCGGATCGCGCGGCAAAAGAGCTACTCTGCCTTCGGGAATGCGATATGAACGACGCGCGCGCGCTTCTTCGCGCGCACGCGCTCTGCTCCGCCGTGCTCATGGAAGCGTCCTCGGGCGAAACGTTCACATGGCCCGTGCGCCTGAGCGCCGCCGCCTCCGGCTCCGGCGGCGCGCTCCGCCTTGAGCTGGCGCATTTCTCCTTCCCGTTTTATTGGATCATGGAAGATAAAATCGCGCCCGCCGAAAGATAACCGGCCGCGGCGCGCGGGCCTTCCCGGTCCGGAAATCCCGGAGAAACGGGCGCATAAAATCATGTGATGTTTGGATTCCCTGTCTTATAGCGCGCGCGACGCCCGGGATCGCGCGCGCTTTTGCCGCGCAATCTTTTTTATCTTTTGGTTTGCATTAACTAACCGCCTTTGTTATAATCAAAAAAATACCATGTGAACGCCGCATCCACGCGGAGCAAGCGTCGAAGAAGGTTCTCTATGGCTTCCACCCTGCCTGAAGGTTCCGAGCTCAACGGAAAAACAAAATCCGAATACGCATACGACTACATCAAAAGAAAGATCATCGACGCGGATTATAAGCCGGGCGGAAAAATCACCATACGCAAGGTGGCGATGAAGCTTAACATGAGCGACATCCCCGTGCGCGAGGCGCTCGGCCGCCTGGAGTCCGAGGGCTTCGTCACGAGCGTGCCGCACGCGGGCTACAGGCTCTGCACTTTAAACGACAAGTCCGTCGTCGAGAAGCTAGTCATCAAGGCTGAGCTCGAGATACTCGCGCTCGGCCTCGCCGCGAACAACGTGCCCGTTTCGGCCTATCCCGAGATCGACGCGGTCATCGAGAAGCTCAAACAGGCCGAGCGGGACAGGCAGTTCCTGAGCTGTTATAAGTATGTGCGCGAATACAGCCTGATGATCTACAGCTACTGCCGCAACGACGAATTGTACAGGCTGCTCAAAGCCCTGTTCTACGAAACCGGCGCCGTGAGCCGCATCTATGAGCTGATGCCCGCGTGGGACCGGTTCTCGGTCTCCGCCCATGCCGGCATCTGGGAGAGCATCAAGCAAGGCGACAAGGCGACGGCCGTTGACCTGCCCCCCAATCCTTGTACCAGTCCCAGAGTTAGTTGAGATATAATAAACAAAACAAAAGGAGCTGGGAAAATGGCAAGGAAACAGTATGGGGTAGAGCAGATCATCGTGAAACTGCGTGAGATTGAGCTATTGTGTAATCAAGGCAACACGATTGCGGAGGCGGCACGCCAGGCCGGAATTACTGAGCAGACATATTACCGTTGGCGAAAAGAGTACGGCGGTATGAACACAGCCGATGCCAAGCGGATGAAGGAACTGGAAAAGGAGAATGCCCGCCTGAAGAAACTCGTCGCAGAGCTGAGCCTTGACAACGCCATTCTCAAGGATGTGAACTCAAAAAACTTCTGAGCCCGGTGAAGCAGAAGGCAGCCGTCGCGTATGTGCTGGAACAGCATGAAGTCACAGAACGACGGGCTTGCCGGGTGTTGAAAGTCAATCGAACTGCCTGGCGATATGAGCCTGTCCGCTTGCCGGATGAAGACGAGGTACGCGCGTCCGTCATTGAAAAAGCTGCGAATTACGGACGTGTAGGCTATCGGAAGGTAACGTACATGATGCGCAATGAGGGCAAGCGGATCAACCACAAGCGTGTGGAGCGTATCTGGCGCGAGGAGGGGTTGAAGCTGCCGAGTAAACAGCCAAAGAAACGCCGCTTATTTTTGAATGACGGCAGTTGCATCCGGCTAAGGCCAGAATATAAGAATCATGTCTGGAGTTATGATTTCGTAGAAGACAGAACGATGGATGGCAGGAAGCTCAGGTTTTTGAACATCATTGATGAATAC